>CAYTCO010000159.1:0-1005 GCA_964436385.1 uncultured Gammaproteobacteria bacterium | reverse complement strand
TTGAGAGTATCTTTACCTTGAACACCTATCATTGTCTTAAATGGCTTACCATCTTTAAAGACCATTAGCGTTGGAAGCGACATCACCCCAAAATTACCGGGGACGTTAATATTCTCATCAACATTTAGCTTACCAAAACCCACTTTTCCCTGATATTCTGCAGCTAATTCTTCAACCAATGGTCCAACCATTTGGCATGGCTGACACCACTCTGCCCAAAAATCTACAAGCATTGGAGTTGTGCTTTCAAGTACTTCCTTCTGAAATGTGTCGTCTGTTAGCTTTGTTGTCATATTAGCGGATTATAAGTATATACTCATCGTAATCAATTTTGCAAGACACTTTCTGTGCCTACCCAATGATATACTGTAATGTATTCATGAAACCTACTTTCTCAATAATAATTCCTGCTCTAAATGAAGAAATTCTTCTACCGCGGCTCCTCCGATCACTTAAAAAACAATCATTTAAGGAATTTGAGGTAATTGTTGTAGATGCAAATTCCAAAGACAAAACGGTTCATCAAGCCACCAAATTTAAAAATGACCTTGACATAAACATAATTTCGATCAATCATCGCAATGTAGCTTATTCTCGCAATGCTGGAGCTAAAAGGGCAAAAGGAGAATACTTAGTTTTTATAGATGCTGACAACAGTCTTTATCCTAACTTCCTAGAGAATTTAAATAGAATCCTACTAAAAACTAGATATGCTGTTGTTATTCCCTCAATCGAGCCCGAAAAGAAAACGTTTATGTATGGTTTTATCTTTCTTTTGATTAACCTAACTGTATCCGTTACGAATGTTTTTGGCCTTACTTCAACAACCGGTGGAAACATAGTCGTACTAAAAAAAGTCTTTGAAAAATTAGGGGGTTTTGATCCCTCCATTTTTGTAAGCGAAGATCAAGATCTAGTAAAACGAGTTCATGCAAGTGGTCTTTCCGTTAAATACATGAGAAGTTTGGTTGTTATTTTTAGCGTAAGAAGATTTGAGAAAGAAGG
>CAYTCO010000158.1:0-1006 GCA_964436385.1 uncultured Gammaproteobacteria bacterium | reverse complement strand
GGTACAAACTCCTTGTGGGTAGTTGTTAGTATGGTCTGCTGGTGGGGCAGTAGGTCAAGCACCCTGTGAATATTGTTGTCATCAAGCTCAGAAAAGATATCGTCAAGCAAAAGGATTGGAGTGTCCCCGGTCACGTCTTTAATATAAAAAGTTTCAAGTATTTTCATCTGAAAAATCGTGAGGCGCTGTTCTCCGCGAGATCCGAATTCGGAAATGTGTTTTTCGCCTTTTGGAAAGTAAAAGAAAAAATCGTCACGATTTGGGCCGACTAAAGTATTTGCGGTTGCACGTTCTGCTTGGTAGTATTTTTCCAGTCTTTCTCGCGTTATCGTACTTTTGTCGTAGTATAGGTCAAAAGGGAAAACTAGCTTTGCTTCACTATTAATATAGTCAACTAATGCTTCACGGCTTTGAGTAATTATTCCACCGTTATTGATTAAGATATTATCCCAATACTCAAAATCCCCATCAGTAAAATATTTTTTCCCTTCACGAAGAAGCCAGAGCATCCTATTTCTTTGACGAAGTGCCTTCTCATAGATCCCAAGCGCTATTCTATATTTTCTATCAGACTGAGTAAGTATTGAGTTAAAATAGTTTCGCCTCATCGAAGGCGAGTCAGTAACAATTTCCAAATCTTCCGGAGTAAACAAGACAGATAAGAAGTGGGATGTAAAATCGATAGATCTTCTTGCAACATTGTTTACCAAAAACTTTTTAACAAATCTTCCTCCCTCTTGATTTGCAAGAATTATTTTTAGATTTGTATTTCCATCGGATTCCTCAACTTTTGCTTCAATATTTGCAAAATCATACCCCTCAGAGATAGTGTCAACATCCTTTTCTGCCTTAAAACTTTTTCCATGAGACAAAAATTGAAGCGCCTCAAGTACAGACGTTTTACCTGCAGTATTTCTACCAATAATTACTGTTGTTAGTGGAAATGTGAAAGATGAGGATTTATGGTTTCGGAAGTGTTTTAACTTCAGTGATATTAACGACATGA
>CAYTCO010000157.1:0-1009 GCA_964436385.1 uncultured Gammaproteobacteria bacterium | reverse complement strand
CCATTGCGCAAGATTCCCCACTGCTGCCTCCCGTAGGAGTCTGGACCGTGTTTCAGTTCCAGTGTGGCTGATCATCCTCTCAGATCAGCTAACCATCGTAGCCTTGGTAGGCCATTACCCTACCAACTAGCTAATGGTACGCAGGCCCATCTATAAGTGATAGCTTACAAGTAGAGGCCATCTTTTACCTCGTCTTCCGAAGAAGTCGTGGTCTTATCCGGTATTAGCCCGTCTTTCGACAGGTTGTTCCAGTCTCAATAGGTAGGTTACCCACGTGTTACTCACCCGTTCGCCACTCGCCTTGAGTTGCCCCAAGGCGCGTACGACTTGCATGTGTTAGGCACGCCGCCAGCGTTCGTTCTGAGCCAGAATCAAACTCTCCAGTTTAATCTCTGACATATTGCCAATCGAAATTAATCGAAATGGCCGCATTAAAAACTGTATTTCTTCCGAAGAAGATTACAGGAATATTTCGGGATATTACTTTTATATTTCTGCACGTCTATTTAGTTTTCAAAGATCCTTGGTTTTTTTCGGGTATTAGAAGACAGGTCTTGAGGAGATGGCTTACCGATAGAATCGGAAGGGAAATCTTGCTCAACTACTGACTACATACACCCGAAAGATTCGCTTTTCGCGAGGCCTTCATTTCTGAAGAGTCGCGGATATTAGCCAAAAAACTTTTAGAGTCAAGTAAAAATCTTTTAAAAGTGAATATTATTGTAAATAATTTTTGAGATCGGACTAAACAGGAAGAGAAAACTCCTCAAAAAAACTCAATAATAACAGCTTAAATCTCAGTCCTCCCCTCCCGAATGTCAATGGATGAGGATTATTTTTCTAGGTAAAATTAATTTTATTTTTTAATCTGAAAATGAGTAACCGTTCGATTCTTTTCTTAAAAAAAGCTTTTTCTCCACTCCATTATTGATCAAAACTTTATCTTTTATGAGAGGAGGCTCCAAATCAACCTCCAAACGGTATTCTCCAGTACGCAACGATACTCCTG
>CAYTCO010000156.1:0-1010 GCA_964436385.1 uncultured Gammaproteobacteria bacterium | reverse complement strand
TGCAGGGCTGCCCGGATTCGAACTGGGAAAAGCGGTTTTGGAGACCGCTGTGATACCATTTCACCACAGCCCCATATAAGTGTATGGCTTATGGCATATGGCTAATGGTTAGGCACAAAAAAAGCGTATGCAATAAGCTATGCTTATTCTACCATACGCCATTAACTATTCGCCATTAACTAATTTACTTTAGTTTATCGGTTTCCTTATGGTCTGTCACTTTCCGGCATCTTTTACAAAATTTTTGAAGAACCAGTTTTTCAGGTGTCTCCATCTTATTTTTTTGCGTGATATAATTTCTGGATTTACAGACTTGACAAACTAAACCTATTTTTATTCTATGCTCACCTTTTTTGGCCATAATTTAATGTAATTAAAACAATAAACATGAAACAGTAAAACCTAAAACTTGCCTTGTTAGCGCTTTAAAGTTTTGCTGAAACTGAATAGCTGCTTTTCAATACCCTCGCATTTTACCATAAACTCTTCATGAATTGAAGGGGAAATATAATTATTGTCTAGACAAATATCTAGAATTGCAACTACTTCCCCTAGAGAGGCAATTGATATAAGGAGAAATCGATGAAATTCTGGATCTGAACCTCTCATCGAGCCTTCAGCTAAATTTAAAAGGATTGAGGTAGCAGCTCTCTTTAGCTGAGAAGCTAAAGCGTATTTTTCATTATCTGGCAAAGTGTTAACAATCTTGTAGATATCTTTAATAAATAGTCTTAATTCTTTATAGATAGGAAACTTTCTAAATCGAAAGTACATATATTCTTGTGAATTTAAAAATTCGAGGGATTTAAAATTGTTTCACCGTTTATAGTTTACCGTTTTTTGTACCCTTGGTGCAAAAATGAGCCCGAAGTGGGAATCGGACCCACGACCTAGATCTTACCAAGATCTCGCTCTACCACTGAGCCATTCGGGCTTGGTGCTGGGTGAGGGACTTCCTTCGACAATGCTCAGGATGAACTTCTCGTCCCAACTGCTTTGATTCGTCAAGC
>CAYTCO010000155.1:0-1029 GCA_964436385.1 uncultured Gammaproteobacteria bacterium | reverse complement strand
GAAATTGGGTGTCTCTTGATAATATTATAAGAATGATTCCTACACCTACAGTCGAGTAAATAATAAAAAATGAAATATATATTTGTAGTATTAGCTTTTTGTCTACTAGCTTGTTCTAAGGAGCAATCGGTGGGTAATGATATGTTGTTTTTTCCCTCCCAAAAAGAGTTCTTGGCGGCATTAGATCATGGTGTTAAGCAGGAAGGGTTTATTAGTATGAATGATTATTTAAGCACAGTTGATTTGTCAAAAGTAAAAGATGTTAGTAGTTTTAAAGTTACTGGACTGCACATAGAAAAAATAGATGGTGAGTATTTCATAGAAAGGGATGTTGATGTAAAATATGGCAATCTACTAACAAAAGAAGGCTTAGTTCATATTGGAGACGAGGTATTTAAATATGGAAGGAGTGTGTCAAAGGTAGGATATGAAGAATATCTTAGGGGGGATAAGTTTTCAGATGTTTTGGAACAGAGAGCGAACTACTCTGTGTTTTCAAGGTCTTGTTCTACCTATTTCAGGAAGGCAAGCTGCAGTGGGAACTCTAATTGGAAGATGGTAATTAATTTTGATATATATAAATCTCCATACACTAATTCAGATGGCAGTACGGATATGCACGGTCAATCTACTTTCAGATATTACAACAAGGGTCTTTTTGGTATCTGGTTTACCTCATGTGATTGGGAAGCATTAAGGCAAACTGCTTCTATGCTTATATCATATGATGCTGTCGGTGGAGGAAGAGCCTTATATTATTTAAACGAGGAAGTAGTAGACATAGAGAATTTAAGTAATCAGAGGTGCGATGATTTTTTTAGCAATTCATTTTTACTAAATCCCGGAAGTATTTTTAAGACAACTAACCCTAATACGCTTGTTGTCGTTGGTCTCAGTATGGATTACAGGGTAAATGAGGGTAGTTCCTGTGAGTTAGTTAACACGTGTCATATAGGTATATGAAAAAGAAAACTTATAAACAACTTCTATCAATGGAAGATCCTGTAACATGGATTACAGCATATGACT
>CAYTCO010000154.1:0-1049 GCA_964436385.1 uncultured Gammaproteobacteria bacterium | reverse complement strand
CCTTGTTGAGTTTGTGATAGTTTTTTGGTATAGTAACAAAAAGCTTCAACCAAAAACAGGTCTAAAGCCTGTTTTTTTTCGGGCTATATGAGCAATAAAAAGGAAAAAATAGTACTTTCTCTCGGAGGTTCACTAGTTGTTCCTGATACTGGTATTGACGTTGCTTTCCTCAAGAATTTTAATAATTTCATTCGAGCAAGTCTTCAAAAGAACCCAGAAATGCAGTTTTTTATCGTCGTTGGTGGAGGAAGAATAGCTAGGCAATATAGAGACGCTGGCGAAGAGGTTCTAGGGCACGAGCTTACTCACGAGGATCTTGATTGGCTAGGGATTCACGCAACAAGACTCAACGCTCAGTTAATTCGCACAATTTTTAGAGATATCGCACACCCACACCTTATTAAGCACTATGAAATTATTAGAAAAGTTGTTGAACCAGTTGTTGTTGCAGCCGGATGGAAACCAGGATGGTCAACTGATTTTTGCGCGGTTCTTGTGTGTGAGGACTATGATGTTACAAAAATTGTCAATCTAAGTAATATTGACCGAGCATATGACAGTGATCCTAGGGTCAATTCTGAAGCAAAACCGATAGATAAGTGTACTTGGGCCGAGTTTCGAGAGTTGGTTGGAGAAGAGTGGACTCCGGGGATGAATGCTCCATTTGACCCTGTCGCGTCCCGTCATGCTCAGGAACTGGGACTTACAACAGTTATTCTTAAGGGAAATAATCTTGAAAACCTCTCAAATTACCTCGAGGGGAAGGATTTTGTCGGAACTGTTGTTGAAGGATGACATGAAAGAATTCAATCCAGAACTTCTAAAACAGCTCTATATACCGGCTTCTGATTCTCATAAATCTCAGAATGGCAAAGTAATGCTAATTGCAGGAAGCAAACTGTTCCATGCAGCCTCAATTTGGCCATTGAGTGTTATGAGCAGAATTTGCGATATGGTTTTTTACGCTTCAACGACAGAGAACAACGAAATTGTTGCAAAAATGAAAGAGCAATTTCTAAATGGAATAGTAATCCCAAGAGATAAGATTG
>CAYTCO010000153.1:0-1067 GCA_964436385.1 uncultured Gammaproteobacteria bacterium | reverse complement strand
TTAGATTTTATTTTTGAACCACATTACGATTCAGATCATCCTGAATCCAAAAGCACAGATAAAGAAATCAAAAAACTAGTTGACGATAAAGTTTTATTTAAAGCTTATAGGGACGGAGAAGTTCTAATAATAGAATAAATGGTAGAGCTACATTCAAAAATGAAGGTTCATATTGGTTGCTAGTCACATTTCATGAAGGCAGGTAGGTGTTTTTGCTCAGACGCGTTCATGAGGTTCGTATAAACTTGTGAAATATCAGCATAACTTGATGCAAGAGGAATTAATTTTTCCTTATACAATTTCACATTTGCAATTTCGGCTTCAACGCCTAAAGCACAGGCATCTTGAATATTTTCAGGCACCTCAACATTTCCAATATATTTATTTTCAGGAATTGTAATAGCGTATTTATCGAATAGTCCTTGAAGTGCGGCAATATGCTGTTGTTCGGCTCTTGCGATCATGATAAATGGACGAATAGGCCCATAAGTATCAATAATTGCCTGATAGGTGGAGAAAGCCTTGTATTCATCATCAAGACCTAAAGTCATAGACTCTATGACGTCTTTCGTTAATTTACCAACGGGATATTCAACGCCATCTAGGAGGCATTCATCAGCTAGACAGTTGTCTTTGGTTATTGAAGATTTGGGGGTAGGCTGATTGGAAGAATCTTTGGGATTAATTACTTGATTGCTCAATAATAAAACTCCACCCCCAAAGCCTAGTATGAGTATCAACATTACCACTTTTTTCATATATTCCGTATAAGATTTCTCATACAAACTATATAGTAATTACATTTTTTATCATTGATCCAAATCACAATGTATTGGTGCGACCAGGTTTGTCGTTTTGCAAAGACTTCAAGCCGAGGTAGGAATCCCTAATCGCTCAGGTTCCTTAAAATGTAGATTTTTTGGGCATTATTAGCCCCAAAAAAGTTAGTATTTTGTTAAAAAATGTAGATTTTTTGGGCATTATTAGCCCCAAAAAAGTTAGTATTTTGTTAAAAAATGTAGATTTTTTGGGCATTATTAGCCCCAAAAAAGTTAATAATTTTTTAA
>CAYTCO010000152.1:0-1069 GCA_964436385.1 uncultured Gammaproteobacteria bacterium | reverse complement strand
GTGTCTGCTACACCAACTAATGACGGGAGGATAGGGATAGGGACATCAACACCAACTACTGATTTACAAGTAAACGAAGCAACAGCAACTTCCACAATATCGGCTACAGTTGTTAATGGATCAACTAGAAGCACTACAATGGGCGGTAAACTTATTCTTCAAGATATGGCTGGAGGTACATGTACAGAAATAACAACACAATCTGGTGTAATGAGTGCTAGAGCTGTAGCGTGTCCGTAATTATTAATTAATATAACAATATGGAAGATATAACTAAAAGTGAAGGTGATGAAATCATAGTTACTAAGACTATTCCAGAGCAAGTTATAGAAACTAGATATTCTAAAAAGCAAATTCGAGGCGAGATTGATGTCTGTAATGAAAAGATTAATAGATTACAAGAAGAATTGAACATGGTTGAGCAAAGATACAACCAAGAAAAAGGTATGGATCAGGCTTTACTTGATGAAGTTAAAGCACAAAAAGTAAAATTGGAAGCATTATTAAATGAAGCGGTTAAATTGATACCAGAAATTGAACCAGCGGTTATACAAAAATAATTTAATATCCATGTCGTTTACCCATGAAGATAAACAACGAATAAAAGAGTTGATTGCGGAAACTGTCAGTGAGTTTGTCTTCAAGAGCCACAAAGCTATAGCAGAGCATACTTCACAAACTGGTTCCGATATAGCTAGGATAAAAGACCACATTGCTAATATAGATAAAGAAAATGTTGCTCGCAACGGCTCGTTTGCTAAAGCAGTAGAAAAGTTTGACGGTGATATAACCGATCTTAAAATGGCAAAGAGTAACATGGTAGTCGGTGTATCTATCCTATCCGCTATAATATCCCTTCTTATTATTCCAGTAGTGGGGTACTTTGCCTATTCTCATATTGTGCTTGCTAATGAATTATCAGCTCATATGGGGCAAAGTATAAACAAATGAAGAATTTTGGAATAAAACTTGGCGGATCAAAAGAAGGTGACTATAAATGGGGCATACTACCTAAGACTATAGTTAATCCTAGTGGTGACTGGACACTATATCTCCCTGTATATGAGCC
>CAYTCO010000151.1:0-1076 GCA_964436385.1 uncultured Gammaproteobacteria bacterium | reverse complement strand
CGTAAATAAATCTTTTTGACTTAACAGTTATTAAAGCCATCAATCCAAAAAATGCAAATAACTCTTCTTGGAAATTAGATATATAAACGACAACTTCATTGTTAATTGGGTGAACGAGAAATACCAAACTTAGCACAAAAGCTAGCCCAAGACTTAGGTGTCTTTTAAAAATTAGAAGTACCAATATGCAATTTACGATATGAAATGTAAGTTGAAAAAGGTGGAAAAGAAAGGGAGTGGGTCCTGAAACCGAATATATTAATGCAAAAAAAGTAGACATCAATGGCCTATAATAAAAACCTGCGCTTTGGCCGATCTCGGCAAGATATAGGGTGCTACCTTTGAAAAATAGCGGAAAATTCTTGAGAGAATGAATAAGAGGATTTTGGAGTATTTGTCCATTGTCATCTCCGACAAAACCATTAAAAAATACATTAAAGTAGACGGTAAAACCTATGAGAATAACAAAGGAGATTGCCTTTGTGGTTGTAAAAGGCACGAACCAACTTTTTAGAGAACCTTCTTCACTTTCTTTCATTTCTAAATATTATCACAGCTCCCTTTTGAAAAACCATGTGGTGGCGGGTGATTATTAACTTACACTTCAGCAATTTTAGGGAATAGAAAAACAATAAAGAAGTCAATTTTCTTGAGTCTGAGAAAATGGGTATATGTGGTACTCTAAATTGCAATTTAGATTGATTTAGCAGGCTAATCAATTAAGGAGATAGACCCAATTTCTAATTGGGGTAGTGACACTTTTTGAAGTGTTAGTCGATTAGGTGGCCATCTATTCTTACTTGATCTGGAGGCACTAATATGAAATTAACGGTAGTATCAGAAGAAATTTCGTAATTCGGAGCTATGGCGGTACCAAAACTGCTTCCTACATCTGGAACAACTTCGATATTATAAGTTCCAGTTGAAATCCCAGAAATGTTATAAAAACCTGATCCGTCTGTTACCGAACTACTAGCGCTAGGACTCAAACTAACAGTTGCATCTATAGTGTTACCGTTAATGTCTTTCACTGTTCCAGAAAGTGTAAAATTGTCTGCAAATGCCTGCTGAGGAAT
>CAYTCO010000150.1:0-1138 GCA_964436385.1 uncultured Gammaproteobacteria bacterium | reverse complement strand
GCTTTCTTGATCAGGTTAATCAGTGTGCGCAAATTTCCTACTGACAGAGATATATAAGTCAATCCTGTCGTATCTATCTCAACCCCACCATCATTTTGAAAAGTGCATTCTATACAATCTAACTCCTGGTCAAGAATTGTAGTGTGTAGCGTACCCTCTGCGTCAGAGAACAAAATATTTCTTTCAGGAAGAAAGACATCCTCTATATTTATTTCTTTATTCATACTACGTGTTTTAGATTATCTAGTATCTGATTTATTAGTAATTTATTTTATTTGACCATGAAATAATTTGACCGTCAAAGTCGGGCTTTTTAAACCAATCTGCAAATTCAATCATGTTTAATCCATCATTAGCAGCTAATTGTGCTAATTGAGTAAATTTCAACATCTTGTTGTTTATAAATGGGTAGGGGTTTTCCCCTTTAAAATATATGTCCCATGTCTTTATTATCTGTATGTCAGGAGCAAATTGGATCTGCTTTGATCTGTATGGCTTATCTGACCACACGACGGGCTTGAACCAATCACCGGCCTTCCATCGATGCCCTGCGCGTATAGTATGACCTTTTGGGTTAAAAACCTGTACCTCATCCAAATCATGAAATAATTCATCAACCATTACATCTTTGTCTTTATTGAAATCAAAGTCAAAAAGGTTAAGATATTCACTATACGAATCAAAAGGATCAAATACAGTAGACTTGTAAATTTTCTCGACAAAGTTGGTAGGCTCCCCCTTCCTAATATGGTAAGATGGATATGTCATGGAAAATGTTATTAGTTTAGTCATTGGTTATAATATTTCTCCACATTTACTACATTCATACCACGCTCCTTTTTCAATAGGGTTGTGGTCGCATGTGTTCTGGGTTAAATGTTCTGCATATTTATCGCCTAATTCTTTAAGTTTTGACAATATTAGCTCATGGTCTGTTATAACACTATTAGACACAAGTCTATGTTTTTTTAACAACCCTAATTTAGTCGCTTGTTTTTCGATAATATTGGCAATTCTTTTAGTGATAGAGTTTTCCATAATAATTTCTAATCATTGTTTTTCAAAGCCTCTTCCGGCATGATTAAGAACCCTACATGCTTTTTCCCAATAGGGATCATAACAGATACGGTCTTGCCAT
>CAYTCO010000149.1:0-1157 GCA_964436385.1 uncultured Gammaproteobacteria bacterium | reverse complement strand
CATATTTAACATTATTTAACATTTAGTTCTGAAAATCAACTAGTTTTAGCGGTTCAAAACGCATCAAGTGTTCACGAACTATACCAAGAGGGCTCTTAGTAGTCGGTAGCTGTATTGTTTTGGCTTCTGCAATCAGTCTGTACCAACTTCTCTGACCGTATTTGCCAAACATATTTCTAAGTTCACGAGGGGTTGTACTATCAAATGCTTGTTTTAATCCAAATAGCTGTATTGTTTTTCGTATACCTACACTTGGATTGTTGATTACAATGTCTGCCAATAACGAGTTTGGACTTGTCGATTTATAGTCGAATAGAGGTAATCGTTTGCTTTCAAGTTCATCAAGATAATGAAGTAAGACCTGTTGGGCAATAGTAGGGCTGAACAGGTTTTTTAGTTTCAATTCTGATTGAATACCTAAAATACGAAAAAGCTGTCCTATTTTTTGGCGTTTATTAAGTCGTACTTCCATTCGCATTACCTCTAATGGTGTTCTTTCTTTGAAAGTTTCGAAAAGATTAAGTTGTATGGCATTGTCATTTTCGATTGTTCGTTTTTCGCTTTTATTAGCCATTTCAAGGTCTTTTAGTTTGTCGTAGAAAGCAACTTCGTACGAATTGCTATGCCATTTGTAACTATGACCATCATTTCTGAAATCAGTTTGGTTGACATCAAGTGCAAGTGAAAGATTTGCTTGTTTAATCTTGCCAATTAAGTAGTGAGGTGTGGTGCCGTCTGTTAGCGGTATGTTTTTAGAGTAGTGAATTGCGGAAACGGGGGCATTTTCCAATATGCTTGTAAAGACCTCGACACCCATTTCTTTTAGCCTTGACTGCAAAAGTGCGACAACTGGCGCAAAGTCTTTTTCGCATAATTCGTCAAAGTTGTTTCCATATAGTAGTTTGGGTGCTGAAAACTCTATGGCTAGAGTGGCTTCGTGCCTTCCTGTTGTGTTAAATCTTTTAGTCATAGTTAGTCTTGGTTTATAAATGCCGTTCTTCAACTCTGATTTGGTTGGGTTTTGTACGAGCGTAAAGTAACCCCTCAAAGCGTTTTGTGTTTCTTTTTGAAAGTATGTTTTATCCATAACCCAAAACATATCTTTACTAAGTGTTAGTCTTATTGTGTCCAACATACATTTTCGTTACATCTTCAAA
>CAYTCO010000148.1:0-1169 GCA_964436385.1 uncultured Gammaproteobacteria bacterium | reverse complement strand
ATGTTGACTATGGATATGGGCTTATACAGCCTTACTTCGCAGGGATCATGGATGAACCTCCAAAAAAGAAGAAGTCATTCTGGCAGTGGCTTAAGGGGTTGTTTGGGTAGTTCTGGTTTATCATTTTTTAATAAAAAAGCTATTATTGCGCATTGCGCAAACACAAACATGCGTAAACACAAATGTTATGCACAACCTTAAAACAGCTCCGATTGAACATTGTGCAATTCAATCCGTTTCTTCGCCATGTTGAAATATTTCTCATCTTTTTCGATGCCGATAAATGAGCGGTTAAGGTTTTTACAAGCAACTCCGGTAGTGCCAGAACCCATTGTGTTGTCGAGAACAATATCACCTTCGTTCGTGTATGTCAATATCAAATATTCCATAAGTGAAACGGGTTTTTGTGTTGGGTGTGGTAGTTTGTCCTTTGCCTTTGGACGAACAGAGTTAAAAAAAATAATACTTGATGGATTTTTTGTATTAATATTATATCTATCACTATCATACTCTTTTGATGAGTTTATAGTATTTAAATCTTTGAATATCGGTTTCCATGTATTATTATTTTTAATTTGAGATTGTACTGTTTTCATTCCGTTATCGCTTCTTTTTATGTTTATTTTATTAAAAGTTGTTTTATTTTTAGCAAAAACTACAATTGACTCGTGATACTTCATTGGTTGTGAATTTCCACAGTTTATATTTGCTGGGTTTGACTTTTCCCAGATCCATTCATATTTGAATATTTTCAAATTACTGCAAATTAGAAGCGATGTGAAAGGCTGTGATCCGGTTAATACAATTGCCCCATTGTCTTTTATAATCCGTTCGTATTGCTTCCAAAGTGGCTCAAATGGTATAACTACATCCCATTTGCAAGCAGTAGTTCCATAAGGCAAATCTGCCAGAATCATATCAATTGACTTATCTTTAATTTTGTCCATTTCGACCAGACAATCTCCGTGATAGAGCTGAAAGAAAGGCTGTGCATAACTTCGCATACCCAAAATTGGGGTAGCCGTGGTATTTTGAGCGGTATTTGTGTCTATTTTCATTTGTTAAATTTGACAGGTTATTACTATTTATTCACCAACTTCGTGTATGCTACAACCGTTAGTGGCAAGTTTAATCCACCAACCAATATTCAGTTTGCTGTGTTCCAAGTT
>CAYTCO010000147.1:0-1190 GCA_964436385.1 uncultured Gammaproteobacteria bacterium | reverse complement strand
AATTTATATGCCTTTTCTGACGCTTCAACTGCTTTTTCTTGATTACCTTCTTGATAATACGCTAAGGCCAAAGCGTACCAAAGCTCACTTGAATTAGGTAATATTTTCAGATACTTACTAGTCAATTTTTTTACTCCCTCTACATCTTTATTGTAAGCAAGAATTAAAGCAAGCTCTTGACTACCTAAGCCAAACTCATTAAATTCCAAAGTTTTTTGAAAAGCTTCTTCTGCTTTTTTACTGTTGCCTAATGCATAATATGAATTTCCAAGCGTATACCAACTCAAGAAATATCCCGGATATAAATTGATTGCATTAAGTGCGTGCATTTGAGCCTTATCGTATTCTTTCCTATTATATAGTTCGCTGCTTGTACAGTATTCTAAAATGTAACTTTTTGTATTTACCTTTACATCGTGACTGCACAGCGTGTATGAGTTGGACCAATTCAATGTTCTTGAGAAACTAATAATGGCATATAAAGAAAGTAAAATAACGACAAGTACTATACTTGTAGTTCTTGTTAGATAAAAACTTTTTAACGATTTACTGTAATTTTTTAGAATTATACCAATCATCCCCAAAATTCCAAAAAGTGGCATGTAAAACCACCTGTCTGCAACGGTCAAGTCTAATGGAAATATTTGAGAAACAATCCCTACCCCCAACAGGAGAACAGAAAAGAAAAATAAATATTCTTTAAGTACTTTAGGTTTTTTTAGAAGCTTAAGAATTGGCAACGTTAGAAAAACCAGTACCAGTAGAACAATTATTAGTGGAATGGCAAAATTACTAAAGTTTGGGTTGTGAACAACCCAATACCATCCAAAAGCGATGGGGTAAGGGAACAAGAGCATTTTAAGATAATAAGTAAGAATTGATGGCAATGTAAAAAGTCTTTCTATGAATGTGGCGTGTGTAGACATGTATAGGAATTTTGTTTGTAGCCCTGTATTTCCTACAACAATCCTGATCAAGACATACGAAAGTGTTGCGATAGCACTTCCTATCATCAAGAATCTTGTATTGTCTTTTGTTCTTAGAACAAACAAGAAGTAGTACATAATTGTGAGAGGTAAAAAAATAAATCCTGTTTCTTTGCTAAGAAGAGATAAAACGAGGAAAATAGGTGAAGCGTAAATAAATCTTTTTGACTTAACAGTTATTAAAGCCATCAATCCAAAAAATGC
>CAYTCO010000146.1:0-1200 GCA_964436385.1 uncultured Gammaproteobacteria bacterium | reverse complement strand
AGTCGTGTCATCTATAACAGCGCACGACCCTCCTGACAGTTCTATCTGAAGACCCTTGTAGTCTTCTATATTAATGTCTATCTTATATATCATTCGTTAAGCTGGGTCGCAAAGTAATAAGGCAGGAACGAAGCAACCTCCGTCAACCACTCCACCTTCTATATCCAATCCTGAGTTTGCTATCACTATCTCCGCCCAACATCCTGAAGCAGGAAGACAATCGTTAGGGTCTAAGTCTACATCGAAGCCTCTTGAGGTTACTGTTATAGAAGGACTACCGCAATCGCCTTGCGCTAAAAGTAAGTTGGTGAGCGTTGAAACTAATGTTCCTACTATCGTTATGTTATTTGACAAACATGTAGCACCTACATTAGCACCTAAAGGAATGTCTACCCCATTTATTCTTACTGAGAACAATCTTCCGCTGACGAATAATGAGATAAAATCACATGTCTCACAAGCTCCACAAGTAGACTCGCATACCGCTAATGTACTTCCTAAATTTGGAGAAGCGGCTTCGCATACTGACGCTACACACTCATAACACTGTTGTACCGTTAACGGTCTGATTATAGAGCAGAATCCGTCGCTTATAGTTATGTTGTAATTACCCGCTGGAAGTGAATTACCTGTACCTGTCGTAACAACTACATTAGAGTTATTTCTGATTGTTGTAGTATATCCTCCTATAAGTCCTGTATATTGTAAACCGTTAGCGCAAGAGTAACTCACACCTACATTGTTCACCAAAGAACCTACGCAGCAATTTACTTCTATTGTCTCTACTACGGCACATCCTTCTGCACCCGTAGGTGTAACAGTCACTGTATAAGACCCTGTATTCACTGGAATAGAACTTGTTCCGCCTGCACCTACGCTACTGTTTCCTACAGTAGATATGCTTATTGTAGCATTGTAAACACTATTGTTCTGAACGGTTACATATCCCTGACTACCTATACAAGTGCTAGTTATTGATATCTGACCTGAGATTATAGGGGTTGTTAGAACAGCATTAGCAGTAGCTACACAAGCATCGTCATCTGTTATATTTATAGTATAATTGCCCGGAACATTCGGAATAAATATGGTGTATAAATTCGCCGTAGGAACAGTTCCTGTGGCAACACTTACTCCGTTTCTTAATATGTCATAGTCATACGTTGGCGCACCTCCTGTTATTGTAAATGTAGCTGAAGC
>CAYTCO010000145.1:0-1258 GCA_964436385.1 uncultured Gammaproteobacteria bacterium | reverse complement strand
TTGTTGTTAGTGGAATAATAAATAAAAACGAAAGTACAATTGACATCCTAACAAATTGGTCTGAAACAATAAGCTTAATTTTGTCTTTCATAAATTTTTGCGCCTTTCATAATATACCTTAATTCATATGAAGATAATATATCATTTACTAAAGGCCCTTCCGCTGTCTGGATAATGAATTTTGGCTTTGCATTTTCTATTTCTTCCTTAGTTATAATATCCGCGTTTTCATAAAATTTTATATGGTATGCAACTATATATTTACTAATCGGAAGCTTGTTGGATAATGCATAGATTTGTGCACTATCTGACCAAAGGAATACTTCCTCATGACGCATCACATTCATATCAATAAAATTTGCAATATCGTAATCTCTTGGGGTGTTTGAATCAAAGAAATTTTCATAACTTACTATATCTTTTACTCCAGTCATAAAAGCTATGTAATTTTGATAATAAGAAATTGTTTTTCTATAAATTTGAAATCTATTGTAAGCAAAAAATAATATTACTGAAATTAAAATTATTGTAACCACTCTTTTCTTTCTATACTCCAGTAAAAGACCGCACAAAAGAGAAAATGCTGGTAAAAGCACTAGTAGATAATGGGTGTATGGTCTATCTGAAAAGAAAGCGTTGTAAAAACCAAAGACTGTCCATAAGTATATAAATAATGTAGCTATAGATATTTTCTTACTGTAAAGGGCAATTGCAAGAATGGATAATGATAGAAAAACAGTTTTAAAAATAAGAGTCCCCATAGGAAATATAAAAGCGTTTTCTTCACCAACATAAGATACATTCTGAACAAATACAGCTCCCATAAAATCGACGAGTGCTCCATTAAGAAAAAAGTAAACAACGCAAAGAACAAATAGGGGTGTTATTGAAAGCAGATAATAAAAGTAAGGCTTGATCTTAAATCTCTCTCTTTCGGCATATCCTGCTAAAAGCAAAAACGTCAAAAATGCAGAAAAATCAAATATAGCAACAATTTTTATAATGACAGCAAAAGACAAAAGTAATCCTGCAACAATAAGTTGCCCTACCTTTCTAGTTTCCCTATAACAAAGCGTATAATAAGCGGCCAATATTACCGGCAATAACATGAAGTTTTCTGCATTCGCAATGTTTCCTTCAAGAATCGGTGCTGAAAATAAAACTGTATATATAAATACCGATACGTAACGCGTTTTTGGGTGCGTAAATAATTTGCCACTCAATAAATAAAAGGCAAAAACTGAAAGTAATCCACTAA
>CAYTCO010000144.1:0-1263 GCA_964436385.1 uncultured Gammaproteobacteria bacterium | reverse complement strand
ATGAGTACCTGACATCCAGAGAAGCAATTGCTGAAACGATTGAAGCCAATGATTATCAATTCACAGAGGACGGAAAAAAATTTTAATAACTCAAACTTTCAAAACAAATAGTTATGGCCAAATTTAGAATAACATGGAGACATGAAGTAATTATAGAAGCAGAAACAAAAGAGGCTGCAAAACAAATCTGGGATGGTATAAACTTGGGCGAGTTGGACAGAGAAGTAGCCTATGATGAAATTTATTCACATGAATTTGTGGAACAGGTCTCTTTTGATGAAGAGTAAAATTAGGGCGGCGAAAAATTTTTGTAAAAATACTATTAACCAAGATTCTATGAATATAACAGAGTTAAAACATGCCAGTTTTGGGAAAACGGAGCCCGATACAGTCACCATTCTAATAAACGGAGAAAAGACCAATATTTGGTACAGGCTTCCAAATTATAGGTTTTATTCAGGAGACGGAGGAAAGGCAGAAGCCGAAAAGGCTATTAAAATAATAACCGACTATAATATAAAACCTTATAACGGGAGATGGGAAGGCTTCGACCTTTGTGATAGTGTTAAATTGTTTCCAAATAAGGAAATAGTAGAAGCCACCAGGCCAATAGAATCCGGCCACCAGATTTTTAGCGCTTCAGGTGGAGTTCCATCCAGATATACAACGGATGAAGGGAAAGCGGCCGTAATTGCGGAAATAAAAAGCAATACCATACACACACAACTTTGTAAAATGATAATAGGGGATAAGCTTTCCACAAAAATAGGGATTCACTTTGATCGATACGGATATACACTAGGATTCATTTAAACTAATATATAAAACCAAATAATCATGACAATTATAGAGTTAAAAAAAGAACGTGAAGCCAAGCACACCGCATTGTTTAAAGACTGTGCCCTGTTTTGGGCATTCAGTAACGAACAGTTTGCAGAAGGAAAAGCCAAGCACCCGATTGAAGAAGGTGAAAAATATGTGTCAATTGGTGCAGGCGGGTATATGCCTAAATCGAATGTAGGAAAATTTAACTCAGGAATGAAGGAAATACAACGCTGGTTTAACCAAGCCACGAAAGACGAAAAAATGAGAAAGGCATTGATCAGATACGAACTAGCCAACCATGAAGCCACCTATACCGGAGAAATAGAAGACACACTAGCCACACTTGGCGAAGGATACACACCAGAGGAAGTACAAAAAGAACTGAATCAGTTATACCAATTAGAATATGATTGAAAATAATTAAAAAAACCAATGAAA
>CAYTCO010000143.1:0-1279 GCA_964436385.1 uncultured Gammaproteobacteria bacterium | reverse complement strand
AACGGGAGGTATGGTTACGTGCAAGGATGAGAAGATTGAGAAGGTATTGAGGTCGTTGGCTTCCTGGGGCCGGTCTTGCTTTACAGAAAACGCTCCTGTTTACACAAAAGAAGGCATTAAAAAGATATCTAATGTTGTGGTTGGTGACGAGGTGTATACCCATTTGGGTAATTATAAGAGAGTGTATGAGTTAATGAATAGGCCGTATAGTGGCGATTTATATACTATAAAATCTAAGGGGAAAGAAGATATTAAGTGCACTGCGGAGCATCCATTTTATATTTTAAGAGGACAAGAATACTTGTGGATAGAGGCAAAAGATGTCAAAGATGGGGATTACTTCTTGCAAAAAATACCGGCTAACATAGAAGATGAGGTAGTATTTACTACTAACTATACCACCCCTGGAGGGAAAGATATGTTTTATGAATATCCTATTGAAGAAGACTTAATGAGGCTTATAGGTTATTTTTTGGCAGAAGGGAATTTATCATCAAGTATTACTTCCAACGGGAAGAAGGGCAAGAGGTATATGAAGCCAAGATACAGGACAGACTTTACTTTTTCTGTAAAAGAGCACGAATATATAGAGGACGTAGAAATGCTTATGCGGAAGTATTTTAACAGTGCATGTTGCAAGGAGATTAAATATGGGGGTATTAGATTAAGTTTTAATGGTCACAGGGGTTTTATATTTTTTAATAAGTATTGCGGTAGAAAGTCTTATAATATAAAGTTGCCTTGGTTTTTTTGTCACTTAGACAACAAATATCTAAAAGAGTTAATTAAAGGTTATTGGAGGGGTGATGGGCATGATTCTTTTCAGTCGTATGTTTTTTCAACTGTATCTGTAACTCTGTGTGAACAAATAAGGTATATATTGTCTAAGTTGGGGATAGTGAGTACTTTAACCGTTAGGACAAAAGATAAGCATATCCCCAGTATAGTTAATGGCAGGAAAGTAGAGCAAAAGCACGACATGTACAATGTTGTTGTATATAGACCAAATGCAGATATCTTGGCTAAAATATTGATAGAGAGTAGTTTAAGGGTATTAGAGCGACCAAATGTTGCAATGAACAGAGTTTATATTAGCCCTAATGGAGAATACGCATGTCACAAGTTTTATTCTAGCACTAAGGAGTCTGTTACAAATTACCCTGTTTATAACTTAGAGGTAGAAGATGATCACAGTTATCACGTATATGGAGTAGCTGCCCATAATTGCTACTGTTCCGGTAAAGCCACCCTTCTAGCAGATGGAACATGTGGTTGTCGC
>CAYTCO010000142.1:0-1280 GCA_964436385.1 uncultured Gammaproteobacteria bacterium | reverse complement strand
TTAGAATCGGTTGTATCATCTGAAAGAGTGAATGCAATATTTCTGTTGTTTGTTGTTGCGATTGTGTTACCTGAATTGTAAGCCGCCTGTAATGAGGTTGAAGCGCTGTCGCACTCAACAACGTTGTCTCCTCCGGTGATACAAAGTACTGAACCAGCTGCCTGCGTAAGACCGGCGATATTTAGGAATGAGTCTGCATCAGTTGTAAGAGAGATGTCATTTGTTCCTGATGGGGTAAGAGTTGATTGACCAAGCGCTGTAAATGTTGCATTGGCAGTTGTGTTGCCAGTCACTGACAAATCATTATTCACTGTAGTTGTACCGGTTGCATCTCCAATCGAAACAGTAGTTGCATCTCCACCGATAAGAAGAGTTGTGGCAGTTGTATTAAATAGGGAAGCAGAAGTGTTTGTCGTAGTTAAATCTCCTCCGTTAACTGCAATGTCTCCAACAGTTGTTACGTCTCCGCTATTTGAGATTGTGAATCTTGTTTGCCCAGAGAATGATGCTGTCAGAATGTCTTGATTTTCGATTTGATTAAATATAGCCAAAGCTTTACCTGTAGCCCCAAGTGTCAATGGGCGTGTAACTTGAAGAGCAGAAATTGGACTTGCAGTTCCAATCCCAACTCTTGCATTTGTAAGTGCCACCGTAGTGTTGTTAATTGTTGCTATACCGCTTGAAGCACCCAGAGTAAGAGTTGTTGCTGCGCCACCGATTGAAAGATTGGAGGCTGTTGAATTAAACAACGTTGCTGTAGTGTTGGTAGTTGTTAGATCCCCTCCGTTTAAAGCAAGATCTCCCGCAGTCACTAGATCACCTGAAGAACCTGTCAAGCTAAAATTAGTCGCTATTATGTCATTTAGACCAAGAGAAAGAGCATTTACAATATCAGCGTCAGATAAGTCCAAAGCTGTAGTTATACCTCCAGATGCAGCTTGAACAACTATACCTGCTGCAATTAATCTATCCGTATCCTGGTTGTCAACCAATACTAATTGAGATGGATCAGAAGTTCCCACTCCATTTGCTCTTGAGAAGGAAGAGAAACTTGTAGAGCCATCAGCAGTTATAACCGTAAAGTTTGAGTCGGTCGTGTTGTCCGAAAGAGTAAAGCTTATATCACGGTTATTTGTTGTTGTTATTGTGTTTCCTCCAACGTAAGCAGATTGAAGTGAAACTGCGTCTGCGGCACATTTTGTAATCTGTGAAGTTGAATTATCAATACAAACAAGATTACCCGTTGCCGTTGGAAGACCTGAGATTGTAAGAATTGAATC
>CAYTCO010000141.1:0-1285 GCA_964436385.1 uncultured Gammaproteobacteria bacterium | reverse complement strand
TGCAGATCATTTACTCTGAATCAACGTAAAAATTGCATAATCTCATGGCGCGACATCTCTCCCCCCGCACCCACCAACGAACGAAACACCTGACTGTTTTTGCAGTCATCGCATTTTTATCCATTTTGCTCGTGGTCGTACTCACCAACTTAGACAAAATTCAATATTTCCTGCCCAAAGCAGACCAAAAACCCGCCAATCTCTATGTTGATAGCACGGCTGTGCTGGGAAATTTACCTCGTGCATGGCGCAATTTAGCACAAGGCGGTGAAGATCATGCTTGGCGCATCGGCGGCATTACCAATCAGGTCGCAGCACTCAAACCCGAATACATTCGCATTGATCATATCTATGACTTTTACGATATTGTGCAAGGAACTCCGGGAAACTTAACATTCGACTTTTCAAAATTGGATCTCGTTATCGACGACATTGTCAAAACCGGCGCCAAACCCTATATTGCGCTGAGCTATATGCCTCCAGTAATTGCTGAGGGCGACATTGTTTCCGCGCCAAAAAACTGGGGCGATTGGCAGCTGACGATTCAAAAAACCGTGGAACATGTGAGCGGCACGCGCAAAATTCGCGACGTGTACTATGAGGTTTGGAACGAGCCCGATCTTTTCGGAGGATGGAAATATTACGGTCCAAAGAGCTATTTAACACTCTATACCTATGCCGCCAAAGGCGCCCAAAGTGCCAAGGGCGTGCTCCCCTACAAACTTTGTGGGCCGGCAACAACTGCAAATTATAAAAATTGGTTTGACGCGCTGGCAAAACACGCTATTGCCAACAAGCTCAAATTTGACTGCTACACCTGGCATCGTTACACCACTAACATGAACCAATTTCCTAAAGATATTACTGATGCACACAGTTGGATTGCTCAATATCCCCAGCTTGAGCCAACATTAGAAATTCATATCACCGAGTGGGGTCATGACAGTAACGTGAACGCTGGATACGACTCAAGTTACGGCGCAGCACACACCGTTGCTGCTGCCATTTCAATGGTCGGCTACATTGAACGAGCTTTCGTGTTTGAAATTCAGGATGGCAAAAGTCCTGAGGGCAAAGAATACTGGGGGCGCTGGGGATTATTCACTCACAATGATTTCGGTGCGAAAGCAAAGCCCCGGTACCATGCGCTAAAACTACTCGACTCTCTCGGCCAACAACGCCTGCAGATTTCTGGTCAGGGTACTAATGTTCGCGGCCTCGCAGCTCGCAGTGCAGCAGGTCACCCAGAAGTCGTCCTGAGCAACTACGACTCCAAAGGTCGCAA
>CAYTCO010000140.1:0-1309 GCA_964436385.1 uncultured Gammaproteobacteria bacterium | reverse complement strand
TTTTTGAAAGATTGAAGTGTTCCTTCCACCCATTGTCTCCTTGGCCCGCATCAAAAACTTTACACTTGTGATCCATAGCTCTTTTTATTTGGGTTACAACAAGTAGCTTACTTAAATCCCGAACATCATAATCGTATCCGACATTAACAGTAGTATATGTTCCGTTATACATGATAGCAAAAGACACGGCACTAACTTTGTCATCCAAAACAATAGTCATAAGATCAACGTCAAATCTTTCCAAAAGTTCTCTATAAATTTGTTGCCTGTCAGGCATAATAAAAGAGGAACTGTCACCAAATCTATCAATGCTTAGTTGAAACATTAGTTCTAGATCTTCCTTTCCACCGTCTTTTATTTCAACTTTATATGTTTTATCGATTTTGTTAATTCTATTTATAAGTCTTTGACGACTTACCCCATCAAGTTTTGTTTTCACAAATTCCTCAAAAGTAGGGATCTTTACAAGATCCAATTCATACCTAAATAAATAGTGCTCTGCTTCTTTACCATTCACAAAGTAGGGAGTTTTGAGAGAGGAAAGAACTGTGGGTTCTCTTAACTGTTCCAAAAATTGAGGTATCGCGTCTTCGTAGCTATCTTTAAAAAGAATTTTGTTGTCATCTGTATCAAGACCGGCAAAAAATTCAAGAAATGGCTTGTCCATCGATAGAAGCTTTGGACTAAGTCCTTTAAGCGTATCCAGCTGTAAGGGTAGGAGTCCAATTGGTTCATTATTCTCAAGACCTACTATGAAATGAAAGGGAAATTCGTAGGGCTTTGTCCAGATGTCCCTAAAATCCCACTCGTCATCTATGGTTTTGTGGGGAGAGAATAACTCCCAAAGCTCCTTTGCCTCCAATGGATCTTCAACAACCTTAAAAGCTATATTTCTCATGTCAAGGTTACATTATATTGATTTTGATAAGCACCTTCAATATAATTATCTGTTTGGTCTGCAAATATGTCTGAAAACACAAAACCATTGCATAAAAAGGAGCGGGAAATTCTTGCAAAAGGCTTAGGGCTTTCGCTTGCAAAATTTGATTTTTTGGTTGATTCTGCGAACAATGCTTACGAAATTATCAAGGAGCTTGGCCCCTTTTATGGTCGTGAGGAAAATAAAGAACCTACCTTCAGGATTCCAGCAGAAGCAGTAGAGCTCCCCAAAGGATCAAAGAAAACATTAGAAGTGCTAGGCGATGATCTTATACATCTTGCAAAAGCATTGCAGAGCTTGCCTGCTAGTGAAAAAGAGAAATTAGCAGAAGAGCTAGATTTTAGAATCCCTCCGTCTTTTCGAATTGAT
>CAYTCO010000139.1:0-1310 GCA_964436385.1 uncultured Gammaproteobacteria bacterium | reverse complement strand
CACAAATTTATACGATTGTGTGAAGAAGCCTCCGTTTGCGGTCAGCTCTTAATTAGTTCACTTATATACCATCCAGTAAATGCTGTCAAGACGTAATCGCTTACTTTTAGATAACTTTTACTGAATTTTTTATATCTTGATTTTTTTCTATATCCATACTTGTCTTATGGATGTTGCGGACTGTTATTTGGGTGATAATTTTGTTCTGGACGAATATCTCAATGCTTCCGAATTTAACGCTTTCCAAAGCACTTTTTATCTCATCGAGCAGGTGGGCTGGAATCTGTTTTTTTGTGGTCTTGATCATTTTAGATCTAGAATTTGAAATTAAGATCGATGTTTTGCTTCTCTCCGTTGATTTCGCCGACTTTAAGTTGTATTAATTTCTTTGCATCTTCTTCGTCAATTGCAACACCGACCCTGGTGTACTTTGTTGAAATTGCCTGTACTTCTACTGGATCATTGTGTATGTCAGGAGCCAATTGCTCAGTGTTATTGCTTTGCGCAACCAACCTTAGGTAGTCACGAGTATTAAGTTGAATTGTTTGCTTTAAGTTGTTTGTTATTTTAAGACTTAATATAAGAAAGACACGGCCCTGGACTGCTGTTGCTCTTTGCCCCTGAACAATGATTTGCTTTTGGATGTCGGCTTTTTGTATGACGTAATCAAAAGTACCAACCTTCTTATTTTTCTCATCAAGAAGAGGAAAAACGAATTTTCTATCCAAGTTAACTGTTGCAACAGAACTTAAATTTGCATTCTGTTTTGTCTCGGTGACTGGTCTGCTTTGAGCATCTGGAAGAGATCTGACGATACTTATTACTCCAACTATTACGACTAGGCCAAGAACTATTGGGAGCGCCTTTCTCATGAAGCCTTTATCAAATTTGAAATTCCTACCATTCATCCTTGGGAGTCTTAATCTTCTTGCTCTGGATGATGCACCTGAAGAAGCGCTGCTTACGCCATTTGAAATTGGGCTATAAATATTTGTAAATAGAACTTCTGACTTTTCTTTTAAAGTTTTGGCTAAAAGATCAAGACGGACGCTAGGCAAGGTGAAAGAAAGCTCGACTTTTCTTGTTGTTGTTATTGGTGTTGGCGATGTCATACATACGGGGCAGTAAGTTCTACGGATATTAACAAAAGGACTTGTACCTGTCAAGGGTGTTTTTTGGATAGTCAATAAATGCTAAACTAAAAAGTATGCTGCCAAGACTAATAACTTTTACCAAACGGATTGCTGGAAAACCATTGGTTATATTTCGCAAACTTTCTTTAAAGAAAAAAATACTATTAGTAATAGTTG
>CAYTCO010000138.1:0-1340 GCA_964436385.1 uncultured Gammaproteobacteria bacterium | reverse complement strand
GCAAGCGTTAACACATTTGAGTTTGCAAATGGAACTGTCAGAACCACCAACCAAACAACAGATCTATTAATTGGAGGGCTGTCTACTGCATCCGCCAAATTTGCTATCACAGGAGTAAATACCGATACACCTGTTGCAACAATTTCTGCTACAAATGGCCGAGGTTTATCTCTGGGCTATGACGGGACAATCCAGACCACCCTCAACCAAACCCTAACCCTGGGTGGATCAACAACGGGAAATATATCCATGCCTCTTCTTAACACGAAGGGTTTCAATATCACATCTGATTTGTCTAGTGGGAACAGGAATGTACCGGTATTTTCTATAAGACAGACTAACACTTCAAACACTTCAAACACTTCACTTTTGCAACTAATAGATGCTGATGCAGACTCGACAGGCTCTTTGATTTCCACGTCAAAAGGGCATAGTAATGGTTACGTTATCTCAATTGAAGGAACTAGCTCTAATACCAACTTCTTAACTACCTCGTCAAATCTCGGATCAGGAACAATTATTGAAATAGGTGCCACAAGTGGCTGGGGCGGCGATATAATTTCGTTGGCATCTCCAGTCTATGGTTCTGGACAAATCATTTCAGTTACCGGATCTACATCTTTTGGAAGTAATTACAATAGTTCAAATATCATTGATGTTAACCAGACCGTAACTAATAGCTCAGGCTTTGGTACCGAAACCCGTAGTTTTCTTAATTTGAATAGGACATTCGGATCCACAGGCACGAGCAGTGGCGTAGATCTTACTGGTGACTTAGTCAAGTTCAGTTCAAATTGCTCTGTTAGTTCTGGTGCCTGCACTGATACCTCCAACCTCCTACGTCTCACTCAAAATTATGGAAAAGCAACAGGTGCGGTTTTGAATATTGAGAATTACGGTATCGGTTCTGCTGCTGCTATACTTTCAAATTCAGGTGGTCAGGCCGCATTTATACTTAACAAAACAGGAAATGCAGGAGACATCTTCACAGCTTCAGCATCCGGTGTTACAAAATTTGCACTAGACCTGTCTGGAAATATCACAACTGCAGGAGATGTGACTATCCAGGGTGGAGATCTATTTCTAACAGGTCAAGCTTCTTCTGCCTCAACAACTGAAGGAACTGTATATTATGACTCGGATGATGATCAGCTGAAAGTATATGCCAATGGCAAATGGCAATCAGACAGAACTACTGCAACAGTTATTGTTGGAACTTCAAATGGATCAGGTGCTTCAAAGAATTATGAAAAGGCAGACTTTGTCTGCGGAGCTTCAGACTGCGACACCACAATTGAGTCTGCTATTGCTGCCCTACCAGCTGGAGGTGGAGCTGTTGT
>CAYTCO010000137.1:0-1350 GCA_964436385.1 uncultured Gammaproteobacteria bacterium | reverse complement strand
GTTTCATACCCGTAGCTGTAGAGCCATCGTTTGTATCAGCTTCTAGTGACCTGTATGGGATTAGACGGTTAGGTTGAGAAAAGATGTCAAAGTGTTTGGATATTGTAAATTCTGAAGCAGTAAGTTTACGTGGATCATCGCTGATCCCTCCATTGAAGTTATTTACTTGTATTGTTATTGGTTTATACATCTTAGAAATAAGTTATAACAACTGCCTTGCCATCACCACCTTTTCCTGAATTGGAATCGTAAGCGGCACCTCCACCACCAGCCGGTTGTGTTCCTGCTGTACCATTTGTCGGCGTTCTTCCAGCTGCACCACCTGAACCTCCAAATATTGATGTTCCTCCAAGTCCTGCTGTTCCTGATGATGGTCCTTGAATTCCACCCCCACCGCCACCGCCATAATAGGATGCACCACCACTTCCACCATTTCCACTTGCACCAGTACAACCTCCACCGCCACCAGCTCCACCATATGCCGATCTCCCACCAGTATATCCAGCTCCTCCAGCATTATCAGACCCTCCTCCACCGCCACCAAAAGAAGAATCAGCTCCCACTGATCCGCTCCCTATTGCACCACCGGCTGGAGCACCACCTGCACCAGCATTTGTTCCGGCTGCAAGCACACCACCGCCACCTCCGCCATCAGCGTTTCCACCTCCTCCACCGCCGTAAGCATATAATTTCGTTCCAAAGGATGAAGTTCCACCATCATTACCAACTGCTGATCCAGCAGTAATCGCAGCACCACCTGCACCAATCGTTACAGTTTCCGTAGTTCCTAAAACTGATGCTGTAAAAACCGCTGTCACATAAGCACCTCCTCCTCCACCGCCACCGTACTGTCTTGCTCCAGCTCCACCTCCGCCCCAAAGCAAAACCTCAACAGCTTTTGCTCCTGACGGTTTTGTCCATGTACTATCGCCTGTTGAAGTAAATGTCTGAACATCAGCAGACTTCCCATAGGCGGTTGCTAGTTTTGCTGGCGTCACAAATAACTTTGCCCCAGTAGCACCCGTTGCTGTACCTGCCGTAACCTCTGCATCAGTAGCTTCTTCCACGATTCCTTTAGTAAGTTCTGAAGCATTTACATTACCTCCTGTGTCAACATAAGCCTTTACAGCTTTTTGAGAAGGAATCTTTGTATCTGAATTAGCGGCCAAAGTTGTATCGGTATCTAAATAAGAAGTTTCGATTTTATCAGTGTTAAGATTTGAAAGGTTAGTATTTATAACCGCTCTACTGTCGGTTATTAAGTCTGTTGCTTGTATGGTTGTTATTGATGACATATTAAGGTTTTGCTACATTTGTAATAGAACTACTTTGCCTTGTTCCATTGGTTAT
>CAYTCO010000136.1:0-1366 GCA_964436385.1 uncultured Gammaproteobacteria bacterium | reverse complement strand
GCCTACCGCCGCGACTGGATGCGACGCAAACGCCTCAGCACACGTCCGGCAGCATCCGCCTCCGAGCGTACTCCGACAGGCTCCTACCCTCCAGCCGGGCCTCCTCGTCCAGCAGCCGCCACTCGGCCTTCGTAAGCCGCACGACGATCCGCCTTCCCCGACGCTGCTCCGGAGACTTATTCGGCCTCCCGGGCTTTCGTTTCGTTTCTGGCATGCGTTTATCCTTGCCACCCACACGCCGGCAGAGTCAAACTCTTTCCGCCATGCTAACCCTCCGCTGCCTCCAGCACTTCATTCCACCTCCACCCAGGCCCCGCGGGCGGCCAATGCCCCCACGACCCGATCACTCACGCATCCCCGAGAACCGAAACCCAACCGGCGTCGTCACCTTCGTCCGCCGTTTCGCTCCACCCTTCGCAGAACTCGTCCGAACCGGCGCCAAACTCCAGACCGTCTGCCCATACCCCTGGCGCACCCCCAAACCCGGCGACCGCCTCATTCTTCGCACCTGGGTGGGCAAATCCCAGCGCACCCTCCGCCGCGCAACCATTACCTCCGTCACCACGATCGTACTCCCACCGGGCCTGGACAACCCCGAACTCGACGATAACTTCGCCCGCGCCGAGGGTTACAACAACCTCAAGCACCTCCTCCTCCACTTCAAACTGCCCTTCCGTGGCCTCCTCATCCGCTGGAATCCTCTCCAAACACCTTCCTTCCCACCCCTCCCGCCAGGCCATCCGGACTACCTCGACGCCCCAATGTGACGCGTAACGGGTTACGCGTAACGAGTTAGTGACAGCGTAACACCCTCAATGCCAACTACGTAACACTGTGACGGCCTGGACGATTCGAGAGTTGTGTGTGCGTGTGTGCATGTGCGTGCGTGTGCGTGCAGGCGTGCGCGGGCCTGCGTGTGTGCGTGCGTATGTGTGTAGTAGTAGTAGTAGTATGTTACTATCTCTCTCTCTCTCTCTCTAAGGGCTGGTTACCAACAACTTGCGAGTGTGACAAAAAAAGTAACCAAAATCCAAGGCCCGTTACTTCCACCAGAAATCTTCGTAAACCGTTGTCACTCCAATGTAACCGCCGTTACAGGCAAGGATTTGAGAGGGGGGTCCCATCGTTGGCGCCTGCACCGAAAGGGGGGCCTGGGGCCGGTGGGTGTGGCGACGGTCGGCCAGCGGAAAGGGATTCCTTGCCCATCGACCAGCCTCAAACAGGCCCAAGCAGCCCGCCGTCCTGCCCGCTGGGCAAGCCCGATGGGGTTCTCGAGGGTGGAGACAGCGGACCGGGGGGACCGGCTCGTCTGAGGCCCGGGAGCCGGGGCGGAGGGTGGCGGACCGGGTGACATGCCTCCAAAGCA
>CAYTCO010000135.1:0-1454 GCA_964436385.1 uncultured Gammaproteobacteria bacterium | reverse complement strand
ATAATTGGTCTTATTGCAGTCGTTAATGCGCTTGGCTATGGAATAATAATTCCTATTATTTATTCTTACTCAATGAAGTTTGGGTTGACCGACTTTCAGAATGGATTACTCTTTGCACTATTCTCCTTTTGCTCATTCATATCAGCTCCAATAGTAGGGAGATTATCTGATAAGTATGGTAGAAGACCATTACTTATAGCATCAATTGCCGGAACAACAGTTTCTTTTGTCATGGCAGCATTTGCCCCTAGTGCAATTTTCCTATTCTTAGCAAGAGCCTTAGATGGAATAACAGCGGGAAATATTCCTGTTGCTTCGGCTGTTATATCAGACACAACTCCACCTCAAGATAGAGCAAAGGGGTTTGCCATAATTGGCGCGGCTTTTGGATTTGGATTCGTATTTGGACCTGCCATAAGTGCTGCAACGGTTGGGTTTGGATTGCACGTTCCATTTCTTATTGCGGCAGGTATATCTCTAATTGCAGTTCTAATAACATACTTTTTCCTACCAGAAACAAATCAGCATATAGGACAAGTTGCCCACGGCAAAATATTTGATTTTCCTAAAATGATTAAGGCAGTAGTTGATCCTAATGTGGGAAGAACTCTTCTAATATCTCTTGTTTATAATATTGCTCTTGGAATGTTCATATTTGCTTTCCAGCCATTTTCAGTAAAAGAACTTGAAATGTCTCCCAATCAAATAGCACTTGTATTTACCCTTTTTGGAATCGTTGGTCTTATCACTCAGGTCTTTATTCTCCAACGGGTTGTGAAGTTTTTTGGTGAAACAAAGGCATTTACAATTTCTCTTTTACTATCATCAATTTCATATTTGCTGATATTTTTTACAACAAATATAAATGTATTTCTGGCAATTATTGTTCTATCGGGTTTGTCTAATTCATTTGTAGCTCCACTTATCCAGACATTGCTATCTAAAGAAACGGACGCAAAATCACAAGGCTCAATACAGGGTCTTAACGCTTCGTATATAAGTGTTGGAAATATTATTGGACCAATTATTGCTGGATTACTCGCAACGGTACTTCTTCCTCTACCATTTCTTGTAAGCGCGTTTGTTATTTTTTCCTGCTTTGTCATGTCTTTTGGGGTTTTTAAAAAAGGAGTCCCTAAAGAATCTGCATTTTAAAGAGGATGTATGTAGTAATAGGTTATATAGAAAGTGGCCGCCATAAAAGCATAGAACAATCCATTCGAAAATAACCTAACTAAAAGAGCCTTTCTTAGTAGATAGAATCCAACGATAGGTCCAAATATTGCAACTAAGATACCTCTAAATATAAGTGGAGATAATCCAAATTTTGATTCCACGTAGTATCGGGTTATAAACATTCCGATAAATAATCCGAAAACAACTATATACAAACCCCCTTTTTTTATGCTTTCTGAAAGAATAGAGGCAGAAAGTATGGAGAACAAAGGAAACAG
>CAYTCO010000134.1:0-1487 GCA_964436385.1 uncultured Gammaproteobacteria bacterium | reverse complement strand
AAATACTAAAAAGCTTACATGAGGAAAAAGATAAGGCATTAAACCGTCTTCAGTTTAAGCAATACACCCAGCTTGATTATGCGAATAATCATTTGGGCAAGTCTTTTCAGATGTTTCATTCAATGCTTGGTGCAACCGAGTTAAATCTTGATCAAATAGTAACCCACGACAGGTGGAGAGGGCTTGTCTTTGACAGACCAAAATTTGAAGAAACAGTGAAAGAAAATTTTATAAAGCCAATACGCTACGCGCTAAGTACGTATGCAAACATTGACTATACAAAGGACATAAGGGTTCATGTAAATGCTCTTAGTCCCAAAGAAACACCAGTATATGAAACAAAGACCATGGCTGAGGCTATGTTTGGGCCCGTTGTTTTGCAGGGATACTACAAAAAGGAAAAAGGGCCAGATGGAAAACCAATCATAGATAAGGAGAAGCTGGCAAAGGATAGAGACGTACTATACAAGAAGGTTATCCGCTCGATTATCGCATCGCATTTAGAAGGCCACAGAAGAAATGGAAGTGGGTATGCATTTATGAATTACTCACAAATAACCAAATTCATTGAAGCGCTTGAGACTATAAAGTCAGTTGAGATAGAGGATGTAGGAGACGGCACCCAGCTAAGTGAGGGTAAAGGGTTTTTCTCTCATGAGGACATTGCTTGGATTAGAAAATATAGCGGGACTGAGAACTGGAAAATGATTATGGGAGACGTATTGTTGAAGGAGGGCGGAATGGGCTTTATGGGAGGATTATTTAAAGGATTCAAAGATGTCTTCGACGATATAGCAAAGGGATAAGGCTGCTTAGGTACGACCGCCTCTTCTGCGTATTTCTTCTTCCGCTTCTCTCAATTTTACACTGGAAACCCTGACGGCTTCCTCCATTTCCCTGGTCCTGGCCTGTGCCTTCCTAACCTGCTCGTCTTTTTCTTCGTTAGTTCTGAATGTTTGGTTTTTTAGAGTTTGCAATTCTGCCTTAGCTTTTTCCATCTCCTCATTTGCTCTTGCAGCTTCAGATTTTGCCTTAGAGGCTTCCGAACTAGGCTGTATCAGGGTCCCCTGCTGGAGAGGTACCAGCTCCTGGAGGGATAGTGTGTGGAATTCCACTTCCGGGAGGTATTGATGAGGGAGGTGTCGAGGATGGTGGAGATCCATTTCCATCAGCACTAGAGCCGTCTCCGATTTCAGGTCCAGAAGCAATATTGTTGGGGACACTTGCCACAGATGTAGGCTCTTTTTTGTCCGTAGAATCAGGTTCTTGCTTAGGTTTTAGGTCTGGAGTTGCATCGTCGGGTGAAGGATCGGAGCGTCCCCACCTTTTAAGTTTTCCACCCTTACCATCACCCCTTCTGTTTGCAAAAGGTCCACCGGCAATTCCTCTTGCTATCCAACCCCATCTTTCACCAACTTTTTGGGTTAGGAAGTTGTCGTGTCCATGTGCGTCAGTTCCCCAAAGCTTTCCCCAGGTCCCCTTAACGG
>CAYTCO010000133.1:0-1518 GCA_964436385.1 uncultured Gammaproteobacteria bacterium | reverse complement strand
TTGTTCCTGTTGGTGCAATTGTCAGAAGGACAGCATTTCTAATACCCTGCTTTTCGATCTTCTCGCGGATCTTCTTAGGAAGAGCCTTAATGTGATACCCCTCAAGATATTTCTCTTTATCAAATTTAGGAAATACTCCTTTTTCTTTTGCTATATCCGAAGACGCATCGTATGCGCTATCTCGAAGAGTTTTGAAAATCTTTTCAATTACAGGAAGCGACTCCTCAGATCCGTATGCAAGCTGCATTTTAATAAGTGCGTCTCCAAGTCCCATAATTCCAAGACCTGTACGCCTTATCTCTTTAGCGTTTTTCTCATTTTCTTTAAAGAAATAGTATGTCTGATCAATGACATTATCCAAAAGTCTCATAGCAGTTTTTACATCCTTTTCGAATGATTCGAAATCAAACCATCCGGCCTTTTCAAGGGTAAGATCTGCATCCTTAACATATGCTGATAAATTCATAGCACCCAAGTTACAAACAGCCCATGCGCCCAACGGCTGTTCTCCGCATGGATTTGTTGCAATAAGTCTTTCAAAATACCATGTGTTGCTTCTTTTGTTTGAACGCTCCATGAAGTGAAGTCCTGGCTCTGCACTATTCCAAGCGGCCTTACAGATAAGATCCCACAATTCACGAGCTTTAACGGTCTTATAAACTTTTACTGCCTTGCCCATTGCCTTCCATTGGTCTATTTCGCCATTCCATTTCTTGTCATACTCGGGATCATCGATATCCGGGTACATAAGATCCCAATCGGAACCTGCTTTTACTGCTTCCATAAATGCATCGGACACACAGACAGAAAGATTTGCACCATTAATTTTTGATAGATCCTCTTTGACGGTTATGAATTCCTCAATATCTGGGTGCCAATCCCAAAGCATAAGCATCGTTGCGCCGCGTCGGGATCCACCCTGCTGAACAACGTCATGAGTTGCGTATGAGAAAAGGCCTGCCCATGTAACGGGTCCTGAAGACGTGCCATTTACCTTTTTAACTCTTGCACCACGTGGTCTTAATGAAGAAAGATTAAGCCCTACTCCGCCTGCTCTGCTTTGAATTTCAACTAATTGCTTTAGACTATCTAAAATTCCGTCTCTGGAATCTTGTGGGGATGGAATAACAAAACAATTAAAATAAGTTACCTGATAATTTGTGCCTGCACCAGACAAGATTCTTCCTCCCGGAACGAATTTGAAGTCTTCCATAACTCGGTAGAACTCTTTCTCCCAAGTGGCCTGATCTTTCTTTTTTTCATTTTGGGAAATTCCCCATGCAACTCTCTTCCACATTTGTTCTGGGGTTGTTTCAAGAAGCTCTCCGTCTTTATCTTTTAACGCGTAGCGGTCAAGAAATACTTTTTGTCTAATTCCTGTTAATTCCATATTTTTTATTTCAAGCAAAGCTTGAAACAAACTTCGTTTATTTTAAGCAAAGCTTGAAACAAACTTCGTTTATTTCAATAGTTTTTTAACTTCTCTTTCAAAATCTTCTATATCTACAAAATGCTGAA
>CAYTCO010000132.1:0-1523 GCA_964436385.1 uncultured Gammaproteobacteria bacterium | reverse complement strand
CTTTGGCTGTCGGGCTGGACATCTTTTTGAGCGAAGCAAGAGTTTTTTCAGCCTTATACTCCTGGTAAAAACCAATAACCGCGTTAATAACAACGACCATTCCTATAAGAATTGCGTCTTTGTAGTCTTGTAAAAATAGTGATAGTGCAACCGCTCCTAAAAGAATGTAGATCATAAAACTAGCAAATTGCTTTATGAATAGTTGAAGTGGGGAGATCTTTTTTGCTTCAGGAAGCTTGTTCGGGCCGTCAATCTCGAGTTTTTTTTGGGCATTCTCCAAAGAAAGACCTTCATCTGGTGATGTTTGTAGCTCTTTAAAAATGTCCTCGGGTTTTTGAGTATAGGGGAAGAGATCGGGCATTATTTAATAATACCAGAAATATTTGGTATACTTTTCATTTGGTCCATGGAAACACAATCTAATCTATTCATAATCTTTGGCGTCATTATAGTTGGCTTTTTAGCATTGGATCTTGGCTATTTCAATAGAAAAGCGCACAAAGTATCCCCCAAGGCGGCTTTGATCCAATCATTATTTTGGGTTGCTATCTCCTTTGCTTTCGCATTTTTAATAAATATTTACATGGGCCAGAAGTTGGCTGTTGAGTTCATGAGCGCATATGTAACCGAAAAGATGTTGTCTGTTGATAACCTTTTTGTAATCATGCTTATTTTTAATTTCTTTAAGATTGAAGAGAAATTTCATCACAAAGTGCTTTTCTGGGGAATAATGGGAGCGATTGTATTTAGGGCAATTTTCATACTTCTTGGTGCCTTTATAATTTCAAATTTTCATTGGGTTTTGTATATCTTTGGCGCGATTCTTGTATATACGGGAATTAAGTTGTTCTCGGATAAGAAGGAGGAACATGTAGATTTCAACAACAATCGAGCGGTAAGATTAACGAGAAAATTCTTTCCAATATCTGATGATTACCATAATGGAAAGTTCTTTACAGTCAACAAAGGTAAGATTTTACTTACTGAGCTTGTTCTTATCATTGTTCTTGTTGAAGCAACGGACATAGTATTTGCGATAGATTCAATACCCGCGGCATTTGCTATAAGCCAAAATCCTTTCATTGTATTTACCTCAAATATTTTTGCAATTATGGGTCTTCGTGCACTATTTTTCCTACTTCAAAACGTAATGCACAAATTTCATCATCTCCAAAAAGGTCTGTCTTTTATTCTAGTGTTTATTGGAGCTAAAATGCTTTTGGGGATATTCCACTTTCACATTGACTCACTAGTGTCATTTGGAATTATTATGTTGGCTCTACTTGCCTCTCTCGTTCTTTCTGTAGTATTCCCAAAGAAGGTTTAGTGCGCTGAATTGCTGTTTTCCTTGAAGCTGGAAGTATGTTTAGGTATAATTGTGCTAGGTTTCTGCTTTTTGTTGGGATGTCGTCTAATGGTAGGACCGCAGCCTTTGGAGCTGTGTATTTTGGTTCGAATCCAAGCGTCCCAGCAAAAAGCATAAATTCGAATATGTATGCAGGGCCTGGGTAAAGGTTTAAAAG
>CAYTCO010000131.1:0-1529 GCA_964436385.1 uncultured Gammaproteobacteria bacterium | reverse complement strand
TGCAGGTACACCTTTCCCACACCCACTTTCCAACAACAATAAGCTAATGGCTAATAACTAATGGCTTTGGCATAATGATGTTTATGAGGATTGTAAATCCCACAGCAGTGTTAGGAGAAGATGCAGCTGTCAAATTTCTTGTTAAAAAAGGGTATAAAATCCTTGAGAGAAATTTTAGAAAAGGATACGGTGAGGTGGATATAATTGCTTTAAATAGAAATACCCTAGTTTTTATTGAAGTTAAAACCAGAAGTTCAGATAGATACGGCACGCCATTTGAGGCAATTTCTCCATGGAAACTCAGGTCTTTAATTAGAGGTGCAAAATTCTATAAATACATGCTTCATCCAGAACTTCCAGAAGACCTTAGAATAGATGCGATTGGAGTAATGGTGTTGGGAGGTGAAATTGTATCAATTGAGCAGATAGAAAATATAACTTCCTTCTAGATATTTAGTGCTTTTTTGACCGCTTCAACTGAATCATTTTTGTTAAGCTCAAAGGTGTTAATTATGAGGTCATAATACTTTCTGTCCCAGTGTACCCAGTCAGGGTCATTGTTAGCATATAGTCTTCTCCATTTTTCTAGGTTTTGTCTATCTCGTTCCTTAAGTTCGTGCTTTGCATCCTCAACAGACATTCCATCACGGTTAACAAGTCTATCTATCCTCACGTCTGCCTTATCCTCTCCATTTTTATCCTCGCATACAACAAATATTTTAAATACTCCTTCAATCCCCTGCGCGTCAAACCCAGCTAGATGGCTTTGAACGACTCTGTGGTTTTCGTCAGTGAGTATCTTTTTTACCTTCTCTTCATAATCGAGATCAAAATCATCGGATCTGTCTTGGGCATAGCCATGATCATTTGTATGTTCTCGAAAAAGTTTTCCGCCATCAATAAGCTCCCAATTAAGAATTTCGGCAATGTTTTTTGCGAGCGTTGTTGCTCCACTTCCGATTCTTCCAGAAACGGTAATATTTCTAATGTTGCCAAGATTTTTGGGATCCATTGCTAATTTATGACAGCAGGGGCAGATTGTGCTTTTTTGCCTAGTATCAGAGTTTCTTCAACGAGTCTATTTGAATATCCAAATTCATTGTCGTACCAAGCAATAACCTTCACCATGTTGCCTGCAACAACCTGAGTAAGAGAAAGATCGGCTATTGAGGAGTGTGAATTCCCGATAACATCTGAAGAAACAATAGGATCGTTTGTAACTGTAAAAATACCCTTCCATCGTGGGTTTTCAGAAGCTTGCTTAAGGGCGCTATTTACCTCATCAACTGTTGTATCCCTCTTAAGCAAAAATGTAAAATCGGCCAAGGAACCAACTGCGGTTGGAACTCTAATTGCAAGTCCATTGAAAATGCCCTGCAATTCAGGGATTGCTTTTGCAGCCGCAATTGTCGCTCCAGATGAGGTTGGAATGATGTTTTGTGCAGCTGCCCTTGCCCTCCTGTAGTCTTTGTGCCCTCCATCATGGACATTTTGATCTGAAGTATAGGAATGAATAGTTGTCATCATGG
>CAYTCO010000130.1:0-1550 GCA_964436385.1 uncultured Gammaproteobacteria bacterium | reverse complement strand
AAAGCTACTCATTCCACACTTCGAAAGCAACAAAGGAAAATCCAAAGTAAAAGGACTTACCTGGAATGAAGAAGCATTAGTCAAGCTTCTTAAGAAATACTCCTAAAACATCTAGAATCCTTCTTCTTCGGTTTCCATCTTAGAATCAGCGTCGTAGGTTACGACCCCATCCATGTTAATTGAATCACCGTTTTGAAGCAATATTTCTTTTCCGTCTTTTTGAGTTATTTTACCCTCAAAATTTACCTTGTCACCATTAGTAAATGTCATTTCGTTCTCCAATACACTCATGACTCCGTTTTGGATAACCCAAATTGCATTATCTTTCATAACAACACGATTAGCATCAGACTTCATTTTTTCCATAGTCATGTCTTTGTCTGCAATCATCTTGTTGAGTTCAAGTATTTGAGGCTTGTACTTTGCACGTGCAACTAAATATCCTCCAACAAATGTGATAACTAATGCTACGACAAGAACAATTTTCATAGTCATGTCATTGTTTTCTACTGTTTTTTTACTAGCCATAAAAAATCACCACCTTCCTATATTATTTATTATCTATTATTTAATATTTATTAACGACCTGTGTCAAGAAAAGTACTCACGTACTATTTTTACAGATTTTGCAATATCCTTGTAGTATTTTTCCCTGGCGTTAAGAATCCTTGGGCAAAGCTCAAGATTTATAAGTCCATTATATTCTTTCTCCTTTAAATAACTTAAAAAACTATGATAATTAAGCTCTCCATCTCCAAGCCCCATATGTTCACGCTTACGAGTAAAATCTGAAAGGTGAACGTTTCGAAGGAAAGGCCAAATCTCAGTAAATCCATCGGCTTTTTGAGGTTCTGCCTCCATTAGGTGTGATATATCAAGTGTAAATCCGAATTTATATTTTTTACAAAGAGTATCAAAATACTCAAGGTCAGTCGCGCTATCATGATGTTTCTTACTAACATAGTGAAACATTGGCATTAACTGATAAACATTAGTCATGTTCTCTATCAAAATATCAACTTCATATTTTTTACCCATCTCAACCAACCACTTGTAATAAGTTTTTGATTTTTCAGAATTTAAATGTTGATTAACCAATGGATGAGCAACGAATTTAGCGTCAAATTTCTTCGCAAAGTAGAGCGCCTTCTCGTCCTGCCAGAATCCAGCAACTGACCATGCTGGTTGGTGAATTGAAAGAATTGGCACATCATATCTTTTAGATAATCTAACAAGCTTTCGCATGTAAAATCTGGTCTTCCATCCAATAACTACTTCAAGGCCATCGACTTTGAGATGCGATGCGAGTAAAAAATATTCTTCCAAAGCAATACCTAGGGGAATATCAGCAATTGAGAAAGTTAGTTTGGGGCCAGACCTTGTTGAATCCATATATTTTAGTATATCGTATTTTGTATGTAGTATATGGCAATCTACCCTTTATACAATATACCGCATACTATATACTACTTGCATGTACGAGGATGCACTTAATCATTTTAAAAAAGTCGACCCCCTTCTTTATGAAGTTGCCGCAAGCATTGACCCAA
>CAYTCO010000129.1:0-1568 GCA_964436385.1 uncultured Gammaproteobacteria bacterium | reverse complement strand
ACCTACTGCCCCACCAGCAGACCATACTAACAACTACCCACAAGGAGTTTGTACCGAAGAACATTTACAACAGCGCCGATGTGGAATTAATAGAACTTTAGATTATTTTAACATCCAATAATTTTCTCCTCTGGCTAGTTGCGTCAGGTTGTTTGCGTATTGGGGAACATCCTGATACCATCTTTCCCATTCACCATACTCATTTTGCCTTGCAATTGCCCTAGTGTTTGAGAGCTTGGGGTTTGGAAATACCGATTTCCATTCGGTCCAATTCCATCCCTCATTAAGTGGATGCCCATAAATCGCTTGTATGCCATCAATATCTGCCTGCGTCAAGTCACTTACAATAGGACCAAATGTAGGTTGGGACATAAGAGTATCCCAAGTGGCACTGTGCAGAAATCCCAGACAGTGACCAAGTCCATGAGCTGCTATACCACGCCTCTCCTTAGGCGAAACTGACTGAAGGTTGAACAGCTCTACAATTGACCTCTCAAGAACTTCCGGCTCTCCATCCTTTCCAAAATGCACCTCACGACCTAACATATTGGGACGATCTGCGGGTGGATCACTAAATACAGAAATGGTAATATCCGATCCTTTTATAAAGTCGATATTTGCTGCACTTTTCCACATCATTGCCGCTTCCCACACTAAATCTTCATACCCAGACTGAACAGATAATCCAATAGGCCCCTTCCTTTTGCACCCCATAAGTCGATATGCTCCTTCTTCAGAACTAAGCTCCTCCCTATAAGATTCGGGCTGCTTGGGATCACTTACAATACTGCAATCGTTAACCATTAACGGTTTTACATTCTCGGACATTTTATATTCGTTGAACAGATCTCCCTGCCCATAGATCCAGGGCAGTCCTGTGCATACTGAAGCCTTTATTAAAAACTCTCTTCTTGTAAATAATTTCGGATTTTGTCTATTTTCGTTATTCACAATAAAAGGTTTTTCATTACTTTCGGAACCTCATCAGCTAAATCTGAAGAATTATAGTACAAACCCATGCTTTGCTCAAGGCTCTCACCGGCTTTTTTATTAATATATGAGGCAGCGCATGCTGATAGATAGGCATCATTTTTTGAGTATAGAGCAGTTGTTAGCCCTGCAAGAACGTCTCCTGTCCCACCCTTTGTCATACCCGCATTTCCACCCCTAACAGTTACCGTTTCGTTGGGGCTTGAAACGATATCAATTTCACCCTTTGAAAGAATCACAATATTATATTTATTTGCCATTTCGGGAACCGATTGTTCAGTCGGTTCCATCCCAAACAACTTCAAAAACTCTCCTTTGTGAGGAGTTACAATTGCCGTTGGTGGCAATATATCAGGATTTATTGTCTGAAGGCTTCCACCATCAACTACCCATTTTTTGTCTTTATATTTTGTAAGTAAACTTTCCGTAAGTACTTTTGTATCATCGTCTCCTTCTTGCTGACCACTTTCTCGTGGCATTCCTGGGCCTATTAAAATAACGTCAGATTCTTCAATATAGTCATCAATCTTATCTCTTGGGATTACTATTCCATTTAGAAATTGCTCTTTCATTTTTGC
>CAYTCO010000128.1:0-1570 GCA_964436385.1 uncultured Gammaproteobacteria bacterium | reverse complement strand
CGGGGAGTAAAATATTTTAGTATGAATATGAACTTTTCTCTAACACTTTGGGCACTCCTTATTAAGGAGTAGCTTTAAGTGGGAGAAAAAGTCTTTTGACCTCCCACAAAGGGAGGTTTTTTTGTACTAAAAAACATATGAGCGCAGAAATATATCAACAAATAAATAGAATTCGACAAGACTTAAATCATCTAGAGGATGAGTTTAGTAGTGTTGGTTCTGAAGGGAATATAATGTCTGAGAGTATCCGAAAAAAAAGGGTATTTGCAAGACAGCCTGGAATGCTTTTAGAAACACCTGAAGTTGGTGAATTTAATGTTCAAGTTGCAGACGGGCTTATGCAGGGAGAAAACTTATTTGATATGTCTGTTATTGACATGAGTGACGGAATATTTGCCATAGATATGCATGCAGACCAAGAGTTCTCAGTAGGTGCAGCCGAAGCTCAAATGGAATTGGCAGGTATGGAAGCGTCAGGAGAAAACGAAAGCATTGACGTGGAAATAGAAGCAGAAGGCATGGAGATGGGAGAAACAGGAGAGAGTGGTGCTGAGGCAGAGTCTGGCGAGGGCGGAGAATTATGAAATTAATAGTACTTCACACAGATTTAGGTCTCCTTCTAGGAGTCTAATTTCTGTGGAGGTGGTGTAATCACAAAACCTCCAAAAGGGAGGTTTTTTTATGCTTTGCGAAAGGAGGTAAATATGACCGAATTAACAACCAGAGTTCATGCAACAACAAAATTTCCGGGATTTAGAGAGTTGGAAAGAGAATTAGCGGAAGAGTTTGAATTTGAAGCTCCTACCATAGTTCGTCAAGACGCAATGGGTAATCCAGTTATTGATAACCCTGACGATCCTAAATTTAATGGTATTCCGACTGGCCCAGAAGCGTTTGAAATGTCTGTCAATGTAGAGCAAAAAGTAAAAAAGGAATATCCAGTATTCTCAGGGAGTGAAATGCCAAGCCCAACAGATGCGCCATACTTAATTTAGTTATTTTAGGGTTGACTTAAAATACTTTACGTTTTAGAATTAGTTATTAATGAAAAATACAGTAAAAACGTTTAGTTGGTACTTTACCTTCGCTTAGCGGAGGGGTATCTTCTTTTGACCTCCGCGATTCTGATTTTCAGGATCACTAAAGCGGAGGTTTTTTTGTGGTGTGAGAGGAGGTGTTTATATATGAAAGAATTAACAGATCAATCAACGAATTTATTCGGAAAAAAAGAACGTACAGGTATGAGTGGTTTGGTTCCAGATTTATCTCCCGATGAGGAGCAGATAAATCTAGCAACCAAACTTGCAAAAGGTAAAATTGTATACGAATGTCTTACTATAAGTAAAATTACCGGACAAGACACAATTACAGGCGCTTGCCCGCTATTAACTTTAACCGAAGGGTGCTCCAAACCACTTATTATGCTTGAGGAAGGTGTTGGATGTGAGAATGGAGTTTCTAAAATATCTAGTATGAATATTAACGAACTTCCACGTACTGTAGACATACCGCTTGTCACATAATTGTTTAAACTCATGCACTTTGGTAAAATGAGGTTCGGAAGCGTGGA
>CAYTCO010000127.1:0-1604 GCA_964436385.1 uncultured Gammaproteobacteria bacterium | reverse complement strand
TTCATCGAAGTTTGAAAAGCCGTTTTCACACCTTTTCTGTACTATTGGCAATGATATGGTTTCAGACACATTAGCAGTAACTCCAAACCTACATTCAAATATGTCATCTTCAATTGTTTTGTTTTTAAACTCCATTCCGCCGGTCGCAGCCTGAAAATAAGCACTAAACGACACATTTGAACTAAATATGTTATCCGAAATTTGAACGCTCGTTTCCGTTCTTGCAGACCAGCCAACAGCGTCACCAAATGTATTTGTGTTTATAACAGAGTGTGTTCCTAAGTAACACCCGGCAAAATTACACGACTCACCAAAAGTATTATCGTTTATGCCTACATACGCTTCGGTAGTGTTATCATCTATGGTAGAGTTAGTCCCAAGCGTAAAATTTAACATCTCGCTTGAAATACCGAAATTATTGTTTCTAACCGCACTGCCATCCGCCATAGTGGTGCTTCCTGCGCCGACTTGAACGTTTGCCCGTAAGGTGTTTTGTGAAATAATAATAGTATTTCCCCCGGTTATGCCTCCTAATACAGCACTTGCCTCTAAAACATTATCATTCATACTCGCCCCGTCCCCCATCGTCGTACTTCCCCCCATCGTCGCCCCTTGCCCTATTTTGTTATTTGAAATAGAGCAGTTCGCCCCGGCAGTTATTCCTGTCAATTGAGCGCCGTTTTCAAGGATGTTGTTTTCGATGGTCAAAGCGCCTGAAAAAGTTATATTTTCTAATGTGGCGCCAGCCTGCAAAAGATTCTCTCTCATGCGAAGTTCGCCACTGCCAATTACTCCAATTATATTAGAATTAACCCCGACTTTGTTTCCACGAAAAGAAGATGTCTCGTCGCCCTCTAATTGCTCGACACTCCCTCCGTTCTCAATAATATTGTCATACGCAGCGCCGAGGAAATTCCACAAATCTATTCTTCCGCCGCCATAAATAGTGTTATTAGACCAGGATTCCCGGCCAAACGAAAAAAGCAATACTCCGTCATTTCCCCGCACTACATTCCCCCTCAAATCACTCCTGTACTCAATTTGGTCAGCCTCAAAATTGTACTCGCTTATATCCCACTCCGTCACATACCCCACATCAGCCACAGTCTTCGCAAGTTCCGTATAAGCCGCCGTATTGGTAGCGGGGTCTGTGCCATCTAACAGCGTCACATCGGTCAACTGCCAGTGTCTCAAATTCCAAATTACTATATCCCCCTCCACAATCGTAGGCGAAGAAGCCGCCCCATCCATGTCAGCCGTCACGCCCGCGCCGTTGTCTAACACCTCCGAACCGTCAAATCCTACACCTGCTGAGGTCATATAAGCAGTCATGGAACTTGCCCCGTCATCGGTCACGATTACCGCCGTCGCGCCGGTTACGCTTCCGGTTATGGTTTCGCCAACTGCAAATGTTCCGCCGGAAAGGTTGGTGTAAGGGATTGTAAGCGTCTCAAACCCCGTTCTCCATATCCCCAACTGCGTACCCGCCGCCGTGCCGGTTTCCGCCGCTACGCCTGAATAATCGCCCACCGCTTGGAAGTCGGCATTGAGGTAGCCGCCCGAACCGGAAACGCTTATTTCGTTTTCTGTGAGCGCCAAACAGA
>CAYTCO010000126.1:0-1613 GCA_964436385.1 uncultured Gammaproteobacteria bacterium | reverse complement strand
AGGCGCGTGTCTGAAGAACACGTTATCCGGGTTCGATTCCTGGTCTTGGCACAAATTAAAAAAGGGAAAGTAGGTGCGGCCATAACAAAATGTTGTGTCCGCAGAATGTAAGTGCGGCCATAATTCAGTGGTAGAATGTCTGCTTGCCAAGTAGAATGTCAGCGGTTCGAGTCCGCTTGGCCGCTCAGTAAATCAAGAAAATCTGTTTTCACCTTTTTAGCCACGAAAGAACAACAAACGAAACTATCGCAAACCAAAAGCAATTACCTCCAAGCTCCTAATAGCGCTCCTGAAATACCTAAGAACACGAAATAATATCCGCATTCTATATAAAATAGCTCCCAAGCTTTTTTCTCAAAAAGCACCTCAGAAAGCTTTACAGCAACTATAAAACCGAGCCAGAGCCAAAATGCAGCCGTTATACCGGCCATCGCACTTGGTTCTTGCGCCATAGAAATAGTTACAGCAAGCACAAAAGAGGTCAACAAAGAACCTGCGAACATCATGGTGTAGGTTTTTGGCATTTCTTTCTTTCCTTTTTCCATCTCTTCTTTAGTAAAGGAAAGGAGCTTTGTCCATCTCTTTCCAAAAAGAGGACCGTACCAAATAGACCCAACTATCATGCTTATAACTCCGCATGCAATCACAGCTAACCAATTTACATCCATCATATTAATTCACCTCCTTTTTGCTGTGCCCGAGAGAGGACTCGAACCTCCACAAGCTAGGCTTACAGCGTTCTGAACACTGCGTGTATACCATTTCACCACTCGGGCATTCAGAATAATTATATATATAGTTTGCCATATTACGAGAGCTTTTAGATCCTTGACTTAAATATTTTCACATGTTTAATTTAAGCATGGAAACGTCAAGTTCCCCTGGATCGCCATTGGACAGCCAAGTTTTACCTCAAAAATCGTCAAAATTAGGACTCACTCGAGCCATATTTATCGCATCCTACATGTTCTTAATTCCTCTTTTCATTTTTGTCTTGATGCTTTTTTCACTAAGCAATAAATACGAAGGTGATGGATATGTGTCCCGTCAACTTCACAAACCTCAGTTTCAGGCTGTACCTATTCAAAATGAGCTTTCTTCGGTAGAACTGTCGTCAGAAGATGGTAGACAAGAAGCTCTAGATGAATTCTTCGCCGAGTATGATTCCCCCCTTGAAGGACACGCAAAAACAATAATAGAAGAGGCTGATTCCCACAATATTGATTACCGGCTCCTGCCAGCAATTGCAATGCAGGAAAGCACTCTTTGCAAAAAAGTTATTTCAGGCTCAAATAATTGTTGGGGATTTGGGATCTATGGAGGCAAAGTGACAAGATTTAGAGATTATGATCATGCAATAAAAGTAATTACAGAAACCCTTGCCAAAAAGTATGTAGCAAAGGGCTACGAGACTCCTTCTGAAATAGTCAGAAAGTATACTCCAAGCGACACCGGAAAGTGGGAAGATACAGTTAACATGATAATGACTCGCCTCAAAGACGAAATCTAGCCTCAAATTCTTTGTTATGACAGGCTTTTGAAGTTTTTTTGACCTTCTGGGTTTGTCAAGTATCTCATAATATAATACTTGACAAACCCATAGTATACTGTTA
>CAYTCO010000125.1:0-1637 GCA_964436385.1 uncultured Gammaproteobacteria bacterium | reverse complement strand
GCTTCATGAAGAGCCTGAAGTACCTGGATATCTAGAAAAAGAGATAAGAAGAACTCCAGTACTTTCCGAGGGAATGACAATTGCAGTCGAGGCGATCTACAACATGGGTAGGGCTGGCGTTAAATACGACGGAAGTGACGACTGGACAATTATTAGTGAAGACGGATCTTTGGCGGGTCTTTTTGAGCGTACAATACTTGTAACGGCTGACGGCCCAGAGTTAATAACTCACTTCCCCGGTGAAACTCTTCCTAGCCTTGAATAAGCATTGATTAAGCTCAAGTTTTCTGATAGAATATCAGGTAAGTGTTTTTGCTTTGAGGTTAAGTTTGTTATAAAAAACAACTTTCCTAAAAGCAATTTTTTGTATGGCGCATCAAGGGTCGATTGAAATAGACGGAGTAGTTAAAGAGGTTTTACCAAACACATTGTTCAGAGTAGAAATTGAGGGAGGGAAATTAATACTTTGCCACCTTTCAGGTAAAATGAGGATCTATTTCATAAAGATAATGCCGGGAGACAAAGTTAGAGTCGAAATGACCCCATACGACACGGAAAGAGGTAGGATAACATACCGAAACCGTTGATCCCGTAAATAATAAATATGAGAGTAGCAGGAGTAAACATACCGGAACAAAAAAGAGTTGATAGGGCTCTTGCTTATATATATGGCATAGGTCCTAACAACGTTATGGGAGTACTTAAAGAAGCAAAAATTGAGGCTTCAAGAAGACTTAAAGACCTTTCTGAAGAGGAAATTATAAGAATCCAAAAAGTGTTGGATACTATAAAAACCGAGGGAGATCTTCGTGCAGACGTTGTATCAAATATTAAAAGACTTAAAGAGATTGGTGCTTATAGAGGTGTAAGACACGCAAGAAATCTTCCATCACGAGGCCAAAGAACACGTTCAAATGCACGTACAAAAAGAGGAAAGAGAGTAACAATCGGTGCTATTAGAAAAGATGTGGCTGAGAAGATGGGTATTAAATAGTTTAATATATGGCAAAAAAAGTAGTTTCTAAAAAACCAAGAACAATTGTTACTACAGGGAATGGTAAGGTTTTTGTATCAACAACCTTCAACAATACGATCGTTACCATAACAAATGAAAAAGGAGATGCTATTGCATGGTCTTCATCAGGTAACGCAGGATTTAAGGGAACTAGAAAATCAACCCCATTTGCGGCAACATCGGCTGTTGAACAAGCAATCCAAAAGGCAAAAGAAGTTGGACTTAATTCAGTTGAGGTATTTATAAAAGGACCAGGAGTTGGACGAGACGCAGCTTTAAGAGCAGTTAGAAATTCAGGACTCTCAATATCAATGATTGCTGATGTAACACCAATTCCACATAACGGTCCAAGAGTTAAGAAAAAGAGAAGAGCTTAGTTTTTATTTTATGGCACGATACACAGGTCCAAAACACAAAATAGCACGAAGAGAAGGAATAAATATCCTTGAGAAATCATCTGGTTCTCTGGAAAGAAGACTAAATGTTATGCCAGGATCTCAAAATAGACGTGGAGGGAGACGAAAGCCTTCAGAATACGGTCTGCAACTTCGTGAAAAGCAACAGCTTAAAAGGTCTTACGGTCTTTTGGAAAAACAATTCAGAAACTATGTAGAGACAGCAC
>CAYTCO010000124.1:0-1675 GCA_964436385.1 uncultured Gammaproteobacteria bacterium | reverse complement strand
ACATACCACGTTTATTGAACTCGTTTACAGCTAAAAGTAAAACATGACCCCAATAGTATTTGTATCTTGAAGTACTTATTCTTTTTTGGGATTTTAGATTAAGTTGGTATAAACCTTCTTTAAGGTCTTTGAATAGTTTATGTAAAATGTTTTTAGAGTGATCTGTTAACTTTAGATCTTCTTTTACTTGGATTAGGATTGTTTCGTTAAAAGCCATTAAAATAAGTGTTTGTTTGCTTCAAGTTTTTGAGCTATGTAATCTCGACATAATTTTACACGTTCATAAATTGAATTTATAACTTCTTGATCTCTTTTAAATGGGAAAACCTTTATTTTTAAATGGTCTGGAATATCTTTGTAAGTCATTTTTTTAATGAACTTATTCAAAATTTCATCATCTAATTCGAGGTTGTTTTTATAGCAATAACTTTGAGCTTCTCGGATTATTAAATCTTCTGGAGTATCTGTTAAGCAATAAACAAGTTCATAGCTTTCAGAATCTGTTAAATCCATATAACCCTGCCCTTGCAAAAAATAATCGTTATTTATTTCGGTTTCAAACAAAGGAAATGTAAAGCAGTCCCATGAGTTTTTAGCATCTATTATTTTTTTGGTTATCTTAATGTCTGGAGTGCCAGTTAAAAACTCATTTTCAAATGACTGTTCATTTTTAAATAGCATCCCATAACCTAATTGATCCGCAATAAAATCTATACTTTGCTGCTCAACTTGGTTTCCTTTATCGGTGTATTTACTTGTAAATTCTTTGCGCCTTGCATAAAGTTGCTCTTTAATCCACCCATCTAGATACGATTCAACGGTTTTACCAATTGGATTGCCTTTAGTTCCATTGGTCATTATTTGACCAATTTGGGAGCATCTAATTTTAAACTGTTTCATTTGGCAATACTTCGTTTAAAATTTGATCCTTAATTTCTTCGCTTATTTCGTATTTTAGTTTAAGTTGCTCAATTGTGTAAGATCCTGATTTAACCGCTTGAATTGCCTTTGCCCAATTAGGGTTTGAAGGGTTTAAAATTGGCTTTGTTTGCTCAGGTTTTTTATCTCTAATTCGCAAACATTCCACATCTTCGCCTTTTAACTTTGTGATTGACTTGAACAAAGTAATTTTTTTACCAGCCCATTCTTCAATGTAAGGAGTTTCAAAAAGCTTTGCAATTGTCTTGCAATTTGTTACATTTAGGATCATAGGCTTTTGATCTTTTAAAGTTGCAATAGTACATTCGTCTTGTTTGCCGCCTTCACCCTTAACCATTTCTTTAGTTACTTTTAAGATTTGGACTTCTAAATCTTTGCCGCTTTCAAGTGAATAAGCCCCTATGTAATTAGGGTTTGTTAATTGTTTCCAATGGGTTTTTGTCCCAGTTTTTTCATTTGCCATTTTGTTGTATTTTATTTGATGTTTTAATAATTAGATGTTGCCATTTTAAAAGGTAATCCATATCCAAAAACTTCAATTACTTGCAATTCGATGTCAAGACTTGATATTGAACCACCTTTAACATACATTGTTTTTGTTTTCCCAGAATAACCAGGCGTACCGCCTAATGATTTAATAAATTCAGCTACTTGTTTTTCATTTTATTTTATATTTAATGATTTTACATAACGTTCAATTTTATCCCTTGTAACACTCATAGAGTTTAAATGGTAC
>CAYTCO010000123.1:0-1680 GCA_964436385.1 uncultured Gammaproteobacteria bacterium | reverse complement strand
TTATGAAACAAGCACTTATAAATTTTTACCTGGACTATTTTAATAATTACCTGACAGTAGCAGTATTGGCAGAGCAATACGGAATAGAGAAGGAAGACTGCCAGACCTTACTATACATAGGCGAAAAGTTACACGACGCTGAAGTACAGAGGATTAAAGAAAAAAGCGCAGCACCCAATTTGTCCTCAAACCCATACAAAGGCATGGGACTAGACGATATTTACGGACACATGGCAAAACAAGTAACTGACATTCTAAACAAGTAACCTTTAAAAACAAAATCATGGCACAAATAACTTTCAAGCAAACAACAAATTTCACCGGGCGCAACGGATATATGAAATGCTCAGGTATAGATATACTTGAATGCACCGATACTATCATGATAGCCCCAGTGACATCTAAGGGAAACATAGGTAGGTGCGATATTACAGTGCCTTATGAATCAATTCCAGACCTAATTGAGCAACTCAAAGCCATAAAAGCACCCTAAACAATACCTTATTTGGTGGCAACTGATATAAACCCCTATTTTTTGACACCATCCAGACCCACAAATACAAATAACAACACTTAATTTTAACTATTATGAATATCGACAAACAAAACACACGACCAGAACCCCAAAATTTACTTGTCTGTGCCCACCAGGAGCTGGAAATATCGGACCAGATCAACCCGCACGTATGGGAAGAGCCCGACGAGTACGATCACGCACCCGTAGAAATGCCCTAAAAGGCACTTTTTAGCCTTGTGGTGAAGGGCAAGCGGAGCGTGGCACACACCCCCGCACAGCACCGAGATCGTTCAGTGTAGGCATGTTAAATTTCCCTAAAAATTGGGCGACCGATGTAGATAGTAGGGTAAAATGCGTAAATGGAATTAAATAACCAAATAAACAAAGGAAAGATGAAAGCAATAGAGTTGAAAAAAAGCGATATGGACATGTTAAAGAGCTGTTTTACATATGGATATCTCCATTGGTCACGCTACTATAAAGAGTTAGTTGAAAAGTATGGCAATGAACTGATCCAGGCTGAAGTAAAGAAGTTGGAGGATAGGTATATAGTTGTTAGAGGAGTTGGCGAAGATTCAGAGGGCCTAATATACAATTCTTTAAAGGAGAGATAGTTAGGGTAATTTAAGGCGCTGAAAAAATTTTTAATAACCAAATAAACAAAAAAAAGAGATGAAAGTAATAGAAGTAAAGGTATATGAGTATACCGAGTTAAGCGAAGCAGCGAAAGGGAATGTAATTCGCAGTATGTCAGACATTAATGTAGACTATGATTGGTGGGAAGGGATGTATGAGGATGCAAAGAATATCGGACTTAAAATAGAAGGTTTTGATATGGATGTTTATTGTAGCGGTAGGTTTATAGAGGGAGCGGTAGAATGTGCTAGTTCTATATTAAGAGAACATGGAGATATGTGTGAGACATATAAGACCGCCCAAAAATTTATTAACGAGCGCACCGAACTTGTCAAAAAATATTCAAATGGAATTGATATAGAACGTGTTACGGAGGAGAACGAATATGATTTTGATAATGAATGTGATGATTTAGAAGAGGATTTTAGAAAATCTATTTTAGAAGATTATAGGATCATCTTACGAAATGAGTATGAGTACCTGACATCCAGAGAAGCAATTGCTGAAACGATTGAAGCCAATGATTA
>CAYTCO010000122.1:0-1737 GCA_964436385.1 uncultured Gammaproteobacteria bacterium | reverse complement strand
GCGATATAATACTCCTGTTTTTCATCCCGATCTTGTATGGCAATGTCATTTACCCTAACAACCTTTCCTCCCTTAACGTCGATTATTTGTCTGTTAAGAAGGTTTTTTGATAATGAAAATTCACGCTCTGCTGCTTCCTTTTCAACGTAATCTTTATTAACCACAATATTTCCATTAATTTTTATGAGATCCTTAATTGGTATTGCAAAAGTCTTTCGCTTTCCACGCTTTACAAAAAGTTTTGTAATTTTTGGAGATTCTTCGGCAAGAAAAAGAAAGTCCTTCAGCTTCCCAACCGACTTGTTGTTGTCGTTGACGACCTTCTTGTTGACGAGTTCTGAAAAATAATACATGCTTCTTAACTATATATACACAACAAATATAACGTGAAATTTACACGCCTTAATTCATTGTAGCTACCTTCGAAAAACTAAGTCAAGAGTGGATATTAAATGATAAATGGTAAATGGTAAATGCTAGGAGCTGGGCTGTTCGGGGAAAACTGGCTCTCCTTGTTGCATTATTACTCCGCCTTCCCAAGCCCTAGGCTCCATCTCACCCATAGATAGAGTTCTAAATGCAATAGTATTCATCATGCGCTCGTGCTCACCAACCCTAGGTGAGATTGATGCGCCAAATCCTTCCCATTCTGATGCCTCTTGCATCCTCAGATCCTGTTGTCTTCTAGCTTCTCTATTCGCCCTTGTTCTCTCGGCTTCTCCAATGGAAGGCGTGAAATTTCCGCCAAAACCCTCCCAGTCGGAGTTTTCAGAATGAAGTTCTTCGTGAGTCATAAAAGCATGTTAAAACAGTATTGGTTAATGGTCAATTTTTTGAATATATTTTACAAATCTAAATATTTTGTTAAAATCTTAACATATGATAACAGTTCCTGAAGGTGTGAAAAAGATAGTTGAACGCTCACGCTATTTGTCAGAAGCCCTTTCTAAAAATATCATCAACCACTCCTCGCTTGCCCGCTATATCAAGCCGGAGCTTGAAGCAATGCTCATAAAAGATGTGTCAGACGGGTCAATTGTTATGGCTCTTCAAAGACTTCAAAAACAACTGAAACCAAAAATAAAATCTGAAGAAATTTTTAAGACTCCTCCTGAAATGATGGTTAGAAGTGGGATGTTTCTGATAATCCTTCATAGAACAAAAGAAACGGAAGACACTGTTGGTAATTTATTTCTAAACCGAGTTAAAGGCACTTTTTCATCAGTCACAATCGGAGCCACAGAAATTCAAGTTGCAGGAAATCATGTTATTTTTGAAAAATTTAAAGAAACGATCGATGCCAAGCAGATATTGTCTGATCAAAATAATGTTTCTCAAATTACAATATATTTGCCTGAAGAAGCGCTCAAAACTCCTGGAGTATATTACTTTTTTCTGAAATCTCTTGCTTGGGAGGGAATAAATATCTTAGGTACCGCTACGACAAACTCTGAATTTACACTATTTTTTAATGACGAAGATATAAATAGAGCTTTTGAAATCCTCTCAAGTCTTTTTACAAAGAAGGTAATCTAGGCAGAATTGACCATATAGTCAACGACTGCTTGTGCAATTTGAAGTCCATGATTTACAGGAACTGCCAAACGTCTGTTGTTGGTTTGCTGGAAAGGCTCAGTAAACCTTTCAAAGTGAGGCATCATTCCAAAGACTCTTCCCGTCGCATCACAAGCACCAGCTATGGCCCTTGAGGATCCACTTGGATTGTATGGATATTCC
>CAYTCO010000121.1:0-1779 GCA_964436385.1 uncultured Gammaproteobacteria bacterium | reverse complement strand
CCGCACAAATTAACAAAGTTAGAACCCCAAATGCATTGACAACAATTATCAGAACTGAAATACTCAAGATATGGAAGAAGATAAAAATTTAAACCAATCGGCAGTTCAGAATCCATCTACCGAACAATCTTCGTCCGTTGTTCCACCAGTTCCTGAAACTCCCAAACCAAAATTTAAGCTACCAATTTTGATTGTAGGAATAATCATATTTTTGCTTCTTATCGGAATTGCTTCCGCCGCTTTCATCTTTCTTCCGAAATCAAGTCCAAATAAACAGAAACAAACAGAGGCAGTATTAACTCCTCAACCTACAACTGTACAAACAACCATTATTCCATCGCCCACATCAAGCACAACAATTCCATCTCCAACACCATCTCCTGACCCAACGGCGAGCTGGAAGACATATACGAGTTCAAAGGCAAATTACTCATTTAAATACCCGACTGAATGGCCTCTGGTTAATGTTCCAACTTCACAAGGCTGTGATGTTTGCGTAGAAGAAATTAACTTTACGCCTAAATACAATCCCAATTCAGGAGATGGAAATGTGGCAATCATCCACATTTTTAAAGAGGACAACATAAAAACGCTTGATGATTACGTAAATATCCATGTTAAGAGTGATTCTTCAAAAGTGAATTTTCGGTACACAACTGTTGGGGGAGAGAAAGCAGTTTCTTATACGTTATCAGGTGGTATTCCACCGCTACCAGTAATTGAATATACAGTCGTAAAGAATGGAATGTATTATATTATCCGCCTGGATGATAGTATTGAAACAAATAAAAATAGAGATGGAAACTTGAGGTTGTTTAACACAATACTTTCTACCTTCAAATTCACAAATTAAATGTTTCTTACAAAATACCTTCACCTAATATAATTAGGAATAATCGGGTATAGGATGTATGAACTCAAACTCTTTAAATGAGGTTCTAATCTCGTCCATTACTCCGCACAAAGAATCGCCGGAACTAGGTGTGGATTGTGCTACACACTGATTGCATCAGCCAAGTCCTCTCTCGGGCACCTGTTCTAGCTTCTAGCTCCTAACTCCCAACTCCAAAATTAGATTGTTAATTCGAGGCTGTGCATTCCAAGCCTTGCGTATTCGGCTTCGAATTTATCCATGAATGACCTTATTCTAGGAGCCCACGTAGGGCTTTCAGAATAGATAGGCGCTATTGTCTCAACTGTAGTTGCACCACGGGAGGCGTATTTCGTTTTAAGCGCTCCAAGCACTGTTTCTATACCATGCTCAACAGAGGCAAAGTATATATGTCCTCCACCCCAACCATAAGAGTTGTGTGATCCAGGCATCTGGTGCTTTCCAAATGAAGATTCAAGACCTGCAATCGCAGGAAGAAGTCTCCAGTCCATTCCATTCTTGTCAGCAACTTCAATATAGTAGGAAGCGAAAGGTGCCAATGGAGAATTGTATTTTATCAAAACGTTTTCAAGCGCTTGAGCTCTCATGTCCTTTGTGGACACAGCAAGAACAGTCGTGCTTGGCACATTTGTTGCGGCATTTGCGCTTGACGCTAAAGCGCCAAAAACAAAGATCGTTATGAGCAGTAATAAGATTTTTTTCATATTTAGGTCAACTTTTGTGAGTTAGCCTAGATATGCGGTTTGAGAGGATTCAAACCGATACTGAAGTGGGTCTAGCCAAAAAAAATCCTAAAGTAGTTTTGGGCTACCTTAGGATCTAAAGTGAATTATAACAGTATACTATGGGTTTGTCAAGTATTATATTATGAGATACTTGACAAACCC
>CAYTCO010000120.1:0-1795 GCA_964436385.1 uncultured Gammaproteobacteria bacterium | reverse complement strand
TCAGGAATATCTTATTGGAGAGTAAAAGAATACCATAATTATTAATGGCAACCAAACGCAAACTTGTAAAGGTAAACAACAGGGTTAAAGAAGTAATTGACCCTGTGGTTTCAGGCGCGGCAGTTTGGGGTAGTATTACCGGAACTCTTTCATCACAATCAGATTTACAAAGTGCGTTAAACACAAAACAGGCTGCGTATGCAATCCTTTCAACGCTTGGTGTGTTGGCTAATGCATCGGGCGTTTTAACTAATAATGGTGCAGGTGTGCTAAGTTGGGCTGCGGCAGCAACAGGAACAGTAACATCAGTAGGTGTATCTTCTACCGATTTAAGCGTAAGCGGTTCGCCAATCACAACAAGCGGCTCAATTACTTTAAACGTAAACACCAACGCAGTAACCTATGCCAAATTTCAACAGGTCGCAGCACTGTCAGTTGTGGGGAACGGCACTAACGCATTAGCAAACGCATCAGCAATAACCGGAACAGCAAATCAGGTATTGGTAGTAAACGGAGCAGGTACCTCGCTTGCATTCGGGCAGGTAAATTTATCATCACCAAATGCGGTAACTGGAACGCTTGCAGAAAGCAAAGGCGGCACAGGAAATAATAGTTACGCAATAGGCGATTTGCTTTACGCATCAGGTGCAACGGCACTAAGTAAATTAGCTGATGTGTCAGTTGGTTCTTATTTACGTTCAGGCGGGGTTACAACTGCCCCTTTATGGTCAACTTTAAAACTACCTAATACAGCAACACAGTACTATGTGCCATATCCTGCAACAGCTAATAATATTAATGAGAGTTCAAACTTTCAATTCGATGGAACAAACCTTTCTGTAGGCGGTGCATCATCAGGGCATAGATTAAACGTAATCGCAGGAACACTAACCGATTTGACTAATGCATTGCGGATTACTGCAACAATGCCGACAGTAATAACTGCAACTAATAACGCTGTTGATTTTCAAATAACATCAGCAGGAAGCAGCGCATTCGCCCAAAGGGCAATGAACATAAACTATCTGGCAGGTTATACCGGAGCGTCAACAACGGTGGCACTTGGCGCGACTTGTGCGGCAGCAGGAACAAACGGTTTTGCATCCAGTCTTGGAGCGGGTAATTTTGGGATGTCGGGTTCGGCACAGGCAACGTGTACAGGTACGAATGTTGGAGTGTTCGGAAGCGGCACTAATGGCGATATAAGTGTTGGTGTATTGGGGAGGGCAAACACAGCAAAAAATTCAGCCACTAATATCGGTGTGTTGGGCATTGCCAGAAACACAGGTTCATCACCAATACAAACGGGTGGTTATTTCGGATTACACGCAGCTTATCCTACAATGGCATCAGCCGCATTAATGTGCGACAATGGCAGCGAAACATCTGACATATTTGTGGCAAGAGATAACGGCACAGCTAAATTTAAAATAACGGATTTAGGTAATGTAGTATGCTCAAATGCAGCTTTGGCAACAAATGCAACAGATGGATTCTTATACATTCCAACGTGTGCAGGAACTCCAACAGGTGTACCGACAGCGCAAACAGGAACGGTTGCAATGGTATTTGACACAACGAACAATAAACTATACATATACGATGGTGGATGGCTTGGAGGAACAACTCCGGGAGCGTTCACATAAAAATATTCGTCTGAAACGTGAGTAATCACAAAGTAAGCGATGAGGGGATGAAGGGAGTGGCAAACCAAACGGTGTAAATTAACCAATGGCAAAAGGGGAAATAAACCGGATAACTGCCAAGTTAGAAGTCTGAAATGCTTCACCACTTC
>CAYTCO010000119.1:0-1813 GCA_964436385.1 uncultured Gammaproteobacteria bacterium | reverse complement strand
TAATAATTGGTGAAAAAACAGCAGAGGATGTAAAGCTTAAAATCGGCAGCGCATATGGACGAGAAAAGAAGTTGGGAGATAGGAGTTCGAAGTTAGGAAAAAATTCTGAAGAACAAGATTCCAGCTCCAAGCTCCCATCTCCCAACTCCCAGACTGAGCGTGTTGCGCTTATCCGCGGACGTGATGTTGAGCGAGGGCTTCCAAGAAGTCTTCGAATAACCGAAAGCGAGATAAGAGAAGCAATAGGCCCAGTTATAAATGACATTGTAGATAGTGTTATGGAAGTAGTTGAGGAAACGCCACCTGAGCTGACATCTGATATTTTAGAACACGGAATACTTTTGACAGGCGGGGGAGCTTTGATTAAGGGAATTGATGATGTGATTGTTGAGCGGACCAAGCTTCCTGTAGCAATTGTTGAAGACCCATTAACCACAGTTGTGAGAGGTTGTGCAAAGTTACTTGAGAATCAAAATTTACTTAATCAAGTAAAAGTAACCGGAGGACTTAGATAATCATAGTTTGTTTTAATAAAAATAAATGGAGCATAAGGAAGGACAAGAATTAGTTACAAATTCCAATGATTTAGTGCGTAAAGCCGATAGATTAGAAAAGGGGAGAAACCTTTACGACCAGCCTATAATTGATAAACTTATTCTAGCTGTTTCAGAAGATTTTATTGGTGTGGATTCTTCTATGACAAAAGTATGCGTAGCAATTACTGCACGTAATATGACTCAGTCTCAAGAACAACAAGACCCCAAGCAAGTAAGTAGAAAATCTGCACGTCAAGTTTTTGGATATATGAAAAGGAAGGGTATAGAGTTTCCGACTATTCAGGCAAGACCAGTTACTGGTGCTATACAGACATTTCTTATGCAGATTGAAGGTTTGGGCGAATATCTTACTCAGCAAACCAGAGGTGCATATAGTTACACGGGTGAGCTTAAAAATCCCGAAGCTCATCATGTTGATGAGTTGACCTATAAGGAATGGATAAAAAGAAAAAGAGTGGCAGAAAAAAGAAAAACTGAAACTGTTGGTCTTAGCGAAGTGTTTAGATTGAGAACAAACATCTCCAAAAGAAACACGGACGATGTGGAAGATGACCTTATCTGACGTGGTTGACATTTTTAGCCTCATCAGGTATCATATACCTACATGAATTTGAACTTGTTCGTTCGTGGTTTGGAATTTGGAGTAAGTATGAAATCGACATTCAGTTTGACCAACACTTCTTCTTAATTTCTTCCCGCGGAAAACAAAAAATTCACGTTTGAAAAATAAAAGGTAATCCACCTGAATTTACCGTTCGCCTTTTCAGTTCAATTTTGAACACGGCTCACGGAGCATTCTATGGTGGATCTGCGGAGCTTCTAGCTTCGCAAAAGCTCCTTGACAAGTGAATAGGATATTTTAGTTAAGTTAAACTAAATATCCAAATAGACGTTTGAAAAGTGGTAGGAACGTTCTTAGCAATGCTAAGAACAACCCTGCTCCCTAACGGGAGTAGGAAATTTTGTTTTCGCAAGAAAATAAAAAGATTCTGCTTTTCAAATTTTTTATAAGGTTCTTTCCGTTCGGTTAAACGAACGGAACAATTCTAAATAAAGTAAATTGACGAGCAGGATTAACTACAAAAATGTTTGTCTGTTTTGTAATCAAAACAGTCACTCAAAGTTTAATTGATAGTTGAGTTTTTTGTCCTCCTTCACCCTTACGGGCTACGGCGGGACTGCAAAAATTTAACTTCGTTAAATTTTTTTGAGAGTTTGATCCTGGCTCAGGATGAACGCTGGCGGTGTGCCTTAGG
>CAYTCO010000118.1:0-1816 GCA_964436385.1 uncultured Gammaproteobacteria bacterium | reverse complement strand
CTTTAATCTGTTTTTTTGTGAGCCCCTCTGACATGTCCCTATATCTTATTTCAAGAAGTATGTGTAGTCAATACGCACCAAAACAATATCTAAGAAACTATCTTTCCAATCAAGGGTACTTTTTTCAAGATCAAAATAATAATTAGATAAAAGAGGTAGAATCCTTGTCCATGCATTAAAGCGAAAATAACGGACCAGAAAATCTAAGGAACTAGTATTCTTTTGAGTCTTTTGAAATAAAATTCTCTGTATGTTTCTTCTTTTCCAAGCAATAGCGCGTCTGATAACATTACAAAAAGCGGAATTGAATTACACGCTATTGCAAAGTGGAGATAAAATGGAATTCCTTCTGTAGTTATCTCTTTTGGGGGATAAAACTCAGATGCACTGCCAATACGAGATATGTCGCAGTAATTCTAATAACATCTGCCCAAAAAATACTGAACCTTTCCTACCATGCGACCCCGAGAGGACTTGAACCTCCAATCTTCCCCTTAGGACGGGGCTGCTCAATCCATTAAGCTACGGAGTCGTACTCGACTACGCAAACTATTGTTTACGGAGTCGTATTCATCTCTCCGCAAGCTTTGCTTACGGAGTCACTTGTGACTACGCAAACTATTGTTTACGGAGTCGTATTCATCTCTCCGCAAGCTTTGCTTACGGAGTCACTTGTGACTACGCAAACTATTGTTTACGGAGTCTTATTCATCTCTCCGCAAGCTTTGCTTACGGAGTCTTAGTTCATAATTTTAACATATGGTTATTGACAGGTCGTCAGTTCCATTGTACATTTTCACTATGGCAGAAGTTGAAAGAAGGGCAATAATTGAAGCAGAACCCGTAGACCGCCCTGCCGATACTCAAATCAATGGTCAAGAGTGGTGGACATTGTCCCTCATGCCAGAAGAATTTCAATTCGATACTCCGATTCCTCAATTGACAGTTTCTCTGATGGGAACTGATGCAATGGGCGCAGAAGTTTTCCAGGGATTATTACAACAGGGTCATAAATTTAAGGCTATCTTTGCCCCAGATAATCCGAAAGATGCATTAAGAAAAGCAGTTGAGAAAGAGAATGAAAAACGGGATGAAAACGATAGGATCAATCTTTATGACCTAAATCCTGACACAATGAAAGATCCTGAAACGGTTAGTAGATTTTCTGATGAGAATACTGATCTTGGGATTTTTGCCAGCGTTACTTATATTGCGCCTAAAGAAATTTACGAGGGACCAAGGAAGAATACAATCGGCATCCATGATTCGTACCTCGATGAAGGTCGTGGTGGAAATGCCGCAGGAAACGCAATTCTTAAAACAGATAAAGGCAATGACAATGGGGATCACCGAATGCAGGTAAGTGGTGTAACCGTTTATGAAGTTACGAAAGGTGAAGACACTGGAGATAAATTCTTCCAACAAAAAACCTCCATATGGGATACCGATACTCCTTTCAATCTATTCCCAGAGTCAACGTTACCAATAGGATCACAGCTAATGCTAAATACTGTTGAAATGTTCGCTCGTGGGCTAGAGGATAAGATAAGAACACCTCAAGAACTTTCTATTGACACAAAAGAACCGCTTCTTGGTAAGCGTGGCATTGATTGGAACAGACCAACTGTAGATATATACGATGAGTTACGAGCCTCCCTTCCGTTCATGCCCTATGCAGTTCTTAACCCCGGAGAAGAGGTTGATATCGAGTCCTATCTAGAAAACCCACACGATGTGATGAATATAAGATCAGGCGTTGCATGGTTGGTTGATCGAAAATATCCAAATGTAGAAGCTGGAACAGTTGTTGAAATAG
>CAYTCO010000117.1:0-1819 GCA_964436385.1 uncultured Gammaproteobacteria bacterium | reverse complement strand
GGGTCTTGGCGTTCTTCCTGTTGAATGATCTACTTTTCATCTATTTTATCATTTATTAATAAAAAAGCTATTATTGCGCATTGCGCAAACACCAAACATTCGTAAATAAATATGTTGGTGGTAATGCCAAGAGAGCCCCTAAAATGGCAATTCATCAGCTGAATTTTTAGACATTATTAATGGTTCAACTTTCGGACAAGTTGGATAGCCTTTTACTTCATTTTTGTTATCAAAGAAATTTCCGACAATTTCATAAACCATATCATCTCTCATTCTATGATTAGAAATTCCATCAAATAAATAATAACAGCAGTATTCTTGACACCATACAACAGTTGATATGTGTTCTTTTGTTTGCCAAATTCTGCGAAATTTATGTTTGACAATATCGCCTTCAAATATTTCTTTTTCGTTTTTATCTTTCAAACCTGTGCTTTGAGTAATAGTATCAGCAAGTACATTGTAGTATGAAGTTTGGTAATCTTTATCCAAATCAGGTAATTGGGTAATATAATGGTACAAACTACCATCATACATTTTATGAAAGTCGCCATAAACCCATCCACAATCATTTGAATAGTGAAATACTCTACCTCTAAAAATTCTATTTGACATATTTTTATTAATTTTGTTTTTAATATACCTGTCTTGCGATATTTAGTTAGCACACTTGACAGGTTTTTTCTTTTTATGACCGTTTCCAAAATGGAAATAGTCGTGTGAAAAGGCACTAACCACCAACATCGGTTTGGCAAAAGGCAAACATTAGTACTATCATTTGGCTTTTGTGCTTTCTATTGGCATTGTACAAGGGCTGAACAGTTGTACTTTCTATTTTGCCCTTCGCCAAGCCGTAGGCGTTAGCCTTTAGAATACATATTAGCGGTAAGTTCTGCTCTGAGAGTAGCAAGTTGGCTCTGTAATGTTTTGCTTGCCTGGCTCAAAGACTTCTCTATGCTCTTTACCTCTATAAGTATATTGTTTTCTGCGGCACATAAAATTTTTCTCGTTGACAGCTTATCATCTATATGCGCAAGTTCGCAGTCAGACTTTAGCGTCATAGCAGCATGCAGGAGGCTTGGGATGTCCGCCTGCAAGTTTATCATTGTCCTAGACCTTTCCAGGATGATCTGTATGTTGTCAAATTGATAGTCCTCTTGGATTGCTGCCCTGATGGACTCTATCTTGTCTTGTATGTCTGTTATGGTTTTATACATTTTCTGTTCTTAGTCCGTTTATATATGATTGATAGTTTATTCTTTTTATTGCTTCTGCGTAGTGGTTCCAATACCAATCAAAGATGGCTTCTTGTGGCATGTCGTGTTCAAGGTCTAAGCGTATATCCTCAAAACTTAAATACATATCTCTAAGACAGATAATACCTCCCTTAACTCCTCCAACCCAATATTCTTCGTCGTGATCTATGTCGTGCTTTACGCAAAACAAGTCGGTATATTTAAATATAGAATACTCTAAAAGTTGTTTAAGAATAGAGATATCGCTTGTTTCTAAGATGCAATCTAACGCTGATCCTTGTTTTATAGTCATGCCAGTGGTTTAATGAGTATTATCCTATTATTTATATCTCCGCCACAGTGATCAGGAGATTCACAATCTATTCCTGTCATATAGGGGAGTCTTATGACTTCTGGAAAGGTATCCTGAATCCATTGTAGCTGCCTCTTACTTTCTCCGGAAAGAGATCCTTCTATAATAAACCCTTTGCAGTTATAAGCGGACAACAAGTTAAGCAAATAATCAAAGTTTCCCTCAAAAGCTAGTCCCTTTATTAAGATAAAATAGGGATACATAATATACT
>CAYTCO010000116.1:0-1823 GCA_964436385.1 uncultured Gammaproteobacteria bacterium | reverse complement strand
GAGTTTTAAGATATTCAACTATTTCATCACGTATTTCCTCAGGTTCCATAGCTTTTGAGTCTCCACCAATGCTTATTGCTGGAATAAACAAAAGATTTCTCCCAATAAGAAGCAGGAAGAATGAATAGAAAATAAAAATAGCAAAGTTTCGCATTTACTCGATTGTCTTTGGGCGATATTGAAGAGCCTCCAAAATGTGCTCAGATTTAACCATTTTTGAACTTTGAAGATCAGCAATCGTCCTTGAGATCTTAAGTACCTTGTTAAATGAACGTGCAGATAGCGAAAGTGTCTTCATGGCTGCCTTCATTATACCCCTTGCTTCATCTTCTATTAATAGCAGATCTTTTATGTCCCGGCTAGACATTTCAGAATTCATGATAATTTTTCGACCTTCAAATCGTTTATGCTGAGCGGATACCGCCTTTTGGACTCTTGATCTAATCGTCAACGAGTCTTCTGCATCTTCGTTGTCATCAACAAGCTTTTCAACTTTAACAGCAGGGACGTCAATATGTATGTCTATCCTATCAAGTAGTGGACCCGATAACTTTTTCTGATACTTCAAAACCTGCTGGGCAGAACACGTACAGACTTTCGTGTTGTCCCCATAGTATCCGCAAGGACAAGGATTGGCCGCTGCAACAAGCATGAACCTAGACGGGAAATTAACTCTTTCCCTGGCTCTTGAGATACTTACAACCCCATCTTCCAATGGTTGTCGAAGAGCTTCAAGAACGTATCTTGAAAACTCGGGCAATTCATCAAGGAACAACACTCCCCTGTGAGCGAGCGATATTTCCCCAGGCTTTGGGTTTGCGGACCCCCCAACAAGGCCAACATGACTTGTTGTGTGGTGAGGATTTCTAAAGGGACGGGTTTTAAGAATGGATTTTCCCTGTAAAAGACCAGAAATGCTGTAAATCTTAGTTACTTCAAGTGCTTCTTCGAAAGAGAGTGGGGGAAGGATCGATGGAATCGTTTTTGCGATCAATGTTTTTCCAGCACCCGGAGGACCCTTAAGTAAAATGTTGTGCCCACCTGCGACCGCTACCTCAACTGCTCTTTTGACATAAGCCTGTCCTTTTATATCCTTCATGTCGAAGCTATATTCTTCATCCCCAGCGTCAGGAGTAAAAGCAACAGGCTCAAGTGGCTCAATAAGCTTTTCTCCCGTTAAGTGGTTAAATAACTCTTTTAAATTTGATACCGCATAAATATTTATCCCATGCACAATTTCTGCTTCATGTTTATTGGCATATGGGATGTAAATGTCTTTAATTCCCTTGTCTTTTGCGGCCAATACCATGGGGAGTATCCCTCTAGAGAGTCTTATCTTTCCGCTTAGAGACAATTCCCCAACGAAAAGTGAACTTTCAATATTTTGGATCAGCTGACCAGATGAGAGCAGTATTGAAATTGCTATTGGTAAATCAAAAGTAGGACCTTCCTTTGGAAGATCGCCTGGCGCAAGGTTAACGGTTACTTTTTTTGCAGGAAAATCCCCACTGGAGTTTTTGATTGCGCTTCGGACTCTCTCTTTTGATTCTTCGACTGCCTTATCGGGCAATCCTACTATCGTAAATGCAGGAAGACCGTTAAGAATGTCTGTCTCGACCTCTATCAAAACGCCATCAAGACCAACGACTGTTGAAGATAAAACCTTACAAACCACAGGAAGAGTATGGAGCATAAAGATTAAATAATTATTAACAAATTATTAAATCGTCCTGGATGGTAAAGGCGTGTACAACGTGAGTTATAAGCAAAGCTTGTACAACTAGGTTGTATAATACAACAAACTGATCATGGATGATGTTGAC
>CAYTCO010000115.1:0-1835 GCA_964436385.1 uncultured Gammaproteobacteria bacterium | reverse complement strand
AGCAAAACCAGTAACCAAAAGTTATACTCTAGATGAGTTAACTAAATTGGGTGCTAAACCAATTGAACAAGTAGAAACGCCAGAATTAAATTATGAGCAAAGAGTTGCTGGAAGTTTTAAAGAAGCTGGCAAAGAAATTGCGTCAAATCTACAGCAGAAAGGTCAAGAGGCAATTAATACAGCCTTCCAACCACAGACACCAATGTCAATTGTTAAAGGTGCAGGTTCCTTATTACAGTCAGGTTTAAGGACAGCAGGTACGGTGGCTAGAGAGGCTTTTACTCCAGTCCTTGAATTTCCTGGCATTAAACAAGCTGTAGGCGGTATTGCAGACTTAGCTATGAAGTCTCCGTATGTTCAAGATGTTGTCTCAAGTATTGAAAAACTAAAAAAGACAAGACCAGAGTTGGCAAAAGATTTAGGTGCTATTACTAATATTGTAACTTTGGGGACTGGTAAGGCCGTTTCTGCTCCTTTAGCAAAAGAGGTTAGGGCTATAGGACAAGATATAGGACAAGCTTCTAGACTAGCCTTAACTCCTACAGAACAAGCTGTTCAGACTAAAGTAGTAGACTTGTTTCAAAAAGCCATAAAACCAACGGCTAAGAAAACTCAAGGACAATTGGAACAGTATACTACTGACACTCTTGGAGCACTAAAGACGATAAAAAATAATACAGAAAGACTTAATATACAGGATGCAACTGGAGAACTTGTATCAGGTAGAGCGCCACAAAGCATAAATGAGTTAGGGCAAGCACTAGACCAGACAAAGGATATTGTGTTTAGACAGTATGATAATCTCGCTAAGAAGGCTGGCACGGCAGGTGCGATGATTGATGCTAAACCAATTGCTAACGAAGTTGAAAAAGTAGCACTTAATAAAGCGTTACAATTGACAAATCCAGAAGTAATAACATATGCCAAAAATTGGGGTAAACGATTAAGAGATATGGATATACTAGATACTGAAACATCACAAGCTGTGATTCAAAATCTTAATAGTTCACTACAAACATTTTATAGAAATCCAACTTACGATGCTGCCTCAAAGGTTGTTATTGATGCTGGCGTAGCTAATAGTTTTAGGAAGGCACTAGATAAAGCCGTTGAAACAGCTACTGGTCAACAATACCAAGCAATAAAGAATCAGTATAAAGCTTTAAAGACAATCGAGAATGATGTGGTTAGAGCAGTGGCGAGAGATGCACGAAAGAATGTCAAAGGTTTACTCGACTACACTGATATATTTACAAGTGGTCAGATGCTTTCAGGAATATTGTCACTAAACCCTGCCATGTTTACAAAGGGTGCTGTAGAGCGTGGTTTTAAGGAATGGATTAAAATGCTTAATGACCCTAATCGTTCGATTAAGAACATTTTTGAACAACTTGATAAACCTACAGCAAAAGCATTTACTCCACAATCTGCAACAGCAAAGTATATACAAAACCCTTCTGCTGGATTAAGTGTGTCTAATGTAACCAAAAATATATCTTTAGCTGAAAAAATTACAATACGAGATTTTACAGATTATGTAAATGGTGCATATAAACCTGACCCTGTGACACTTAAAAGACTAAAATTGGATGTTCAGGATATTGCAAAACAATATAAATTTTCGTCTGCGTTTAGTGGAGACAAGGCTTTATCAAGACAGTTAGCAGAATATTTAGATAGCGTCGGGTTTGATAGAAAATTTAAAAATATTTAATGCCACCTTTTATAATCAATAAATAAAAGAATTACAAAAACTATAAATAATATTATATATATCATTATTAAACTATACCATAATTTAATAAAATGATATAATTAACACATATGACAATAAT
>CAYTCO010000114.1:0-1845 GCA_964436385.1 uncultured Gammaproteobacteria bacterium | reverse complement strand
GTTGGTGTTAACTGGAACGTAAAAATTATGCCGCTTAAAGTATGTGTTCCAAGTGGCAACTCAGCAAGTTGTGACACAGTAGCAACTGCTCAAGCAATCCAATACGCGGCTGATAACGGAGCAAAAGTAATTAATATGAGTCTTGGTGGACGCACTTCATGCAGGTCTGGAACTCAGTATGATGTGGCTGTTTCATATGCAGTATCAAAGGGAGTTTTGGTAGTTGTTGCTGCTGGTAATGGACATCCGACAACTAGAGTTGCTGAAGATGCAAGTCTTTATAGTCCTGCAGGATGTTCTGGAGTTCTTGCTGTTGGTGCTTCAACTCCAACGGATTCAAGAGCATCTTTTTCTAATTTTGGATCTTCAGTTGGAATTGCTGCTCCTGGAACAGGAACTATTTCGACTTGGATTGGCGGAGGATACAAATCAAGCCAAGGAACAAGCATGGCAAGTCCTCATGTGGCAGGCGCTGCCGCTCTTCTAATGTCAGCAAGCCCATCTCTCTCAGCTAGCCAAATAAAAAACTGCTTAATACAAGGAGCGGATGCAATAACTACAGATCAGCCGATTGGCCCAAGGCTTAATCTTCCGAAGGCAATGCAAGTCTGCGGAGCACTTTCTCCTCAGCCGACATCAGCTACTCCCGTTTTGACAACTGGACCTACTTCTACGCTAACACCAACAATTCTTCCGACAGGAACGACACCTACAATCGTTCCTACAAGCCCTCCCGCAGCAACAGCTGCCCCGACAGCTCCTTTTAGACCGGAAGGTACTCCAACTCCAACCCCAAGTCAGTATTTTACTTGCGCACCTGACCCAAATTGCGCAAAAAATGGCAAAAGCATACAATTGTGCCCTCTTGTCTGCAAACCCATATAATTCTGGCAATTAAGAGGTTAAACTGATAAAATAAGAAGTCAAACTGGTAAGCCTCATTTCTTAACTCTAGATAAAAAAGAAATGAGTCTTGGCTCCGCTCCAAGGCGGTCGCTTCGCTAAAATACGGATATACATTATGAGTAATGATCTATACAAAGTCTTAGGTGTTTCAAAAACAGCAGATGCTACTGAGCTTAAGAAGGCTTATCGCAAGCTTGCGCTTGAATATCATCCTGACAAGAACAAATCTAAAGAGGCTGAAGAAAAATTCAAAGAAATAAACCAGGCGTACGAAGTTCTTGGCAATCCTCAAAAAAGACAGCAGTATGATCAATTCGGATCAGCAAGCTTTGAAAATGGAGGAAGAGGAAATGGTGGCGGTCCTTTTGGTGGATTTGGAGGTCAGCAGGGTCCATTCTCTTATTCATATACGACAAATGGACAAGCAGGTGACTTTGGTGGATTTTCAGATCCTTTTGATATCTTCGAGCAATTTTTTGGTGGAGGAAACTCTCCATTCGGAAGACGAAAACCGGCATACTCCCTGCGTATAGATTTTATGGAAGCAGTTAAGGGAACAACAAAAACAGTTTCTTTAGAGGGTGCAAAGAAAGACATTAAAGTTCCTGCAGGGGTTAATGAGGGACAAAGAATTCAGTTCTCCGATTTTGACATTCTAATATCAGTTGCGCCAAGCTCTAAATTCAGAAGAGAAGGCTATGACATTATCTCGGATTTAAAAATTCCAATGCATGAAGCAGCACTTGGAAGTGTCGCCGAGGTAGAAACTGTTGCAGGTAAAGTAAAACTTAAAATTCCTCAAGGGACACAACCATCAACCTTAATTCGAATTAAAGGTAAAGGGGTAAAGCATGTAAATAATTCGAATCATGGGGATCACTATGTGAGAGTCCAGATTGATGTCCCTCAGAAATTGAATTCGCGGCAAAAAGAACTTCT
>CAYTCO010000113.1:0-1855 GCA_964436385.1 uncultured Gammaproteobacteria bacterium | reverse complement strand
GGTCGGACACGTCTTGATCCTTTCCGGGATCGATTGGCAGAGGGGCCGGAGGCTCCTCCAGTTTCGGAGGATCCTGCTTTGGAGCAGGGTCCTTGAAATTGCGCTGGACGTTGGCCGTCTCTTCGTGAAGAAGGATCTTCGCTAGGAGGGCAGGCTTGTCGTCTTTGCGCGTCGTCACGATTCCCAAGGCTGTGCAGATGGCACGAAGTTGGAAAGCGCTGAACGAGTCGTACTGGGAAGGCGGGATTTGTGGTCCCTGGTTTTTTCGCGGCCGGGCCGCTGGCTTGTTCGACGGGAGTCGATTCTGGTTTGGGAATTCCACGTCGTATTGCATGTGCAATGCGACGAGGTCATCTTTGCGCAGACTCGAGTAGCGAATCATCTTCCTGGCCTTGGCCAGGTCTTTGAGATCGCCAACCGTCAATTGGTCGTATGGCTTGGGAGCTGGAACAACAGTCAGAGACCGTTCTTCTTCGCTTCCTCGCTTGAACGTGAAGCGTAGGGTGACTTTCGTCCTCCTGCGCTTTGCACCCCCATTGGGGGGTGCGGTTTGTGCCATGAGGCACCTCCTACCGATCTATCTGAACTCAAGCTGATGCTTGTCTCAGTGTCGGACACCGCGCACTATGGCAGCTTAACGCATAGTACGCTGGGTCCGACACTGATTTTCTATCAATATCCAAATAATAAGACTCTCTGATTAAAAATCAGAGTTGGTGTAGCTTGTTAAAGAGCCCCATGAGCCAATGATTACACCGGGCAAAGCCCGACATAGACTGACCTATGGGTCACAAAGCTACAAAAAGTAGCCTTGCCTAACTCGCAACAAGAAACCTCGTTGAGGGTAGGGAAAGCGTTTTTATTAAATCTTGAGATTGGTGAGGGAAGATAAAGCTGCTTTCTCTGTCCTCAAAGGATGATTTTGCTTGTTAATTAAGCGTAGATTTTTTTCTTAAATATATTCCGGCTGCACCAAGAGGTACAAGTCCGATAAGGGTAAGTAATTCTGGTCCTGTTTTAGGAATATCCTTTACGGGCACTTTCTCATATATAACAGGTGTAGGAGTAACAGTTACTCTTGTTATGCATACTTGTGAAGAATCAGATGCGGTTGCACCATTGTTCTCTATAGCATTTACGCGATTAACTACACATATAGAAGATTGGTCTTGTGGTAAATTTTTATCATCTGCAACTTTTGCAGTAATAAGAAAGCTTACAGACTTTCCAGCGTCTAAGTTGTTAACGTCAAAAGTAAGAGTGTGAGCATTGCTATCCCAAGTTCCAGCTCCGCTTACAAAGGAGAGAAACTGTGGGAATATATCAGTAACCTTAGTGTTATCTATTTTATCTTTGCCAGTATTTGAAATAACGATTTTAAAGACTACAGTTTGTCCTGCTTGATATTTTGGATCGTTAACATTTATATTGTCAACAAATTCTCCACCTTTATTTGGAAGTTGCACTAACTTATCTATTGAGAATTGAATTTGTTTGTCGCAGGTTTTTCCTCCTCCGTAGATAATTTCACATTGACTGCCTGCAGCATTTGCAGTTGTTGCAGTAACAAAGAAAGCACCTGAGAGTGCGAGGGTTGTAAAAAGATTTTTGATATTCATAAACTTATTTCGGCATTCTAGCATAGGAGTGCAGCAATGTCAAGTGTTATAGGATACTAAAGGTAGGGAATAGAGTGTAGGGAATAGGGATTAGAAAAACTTATAGTAAGTAGATTGAACATTAACTATAAGACTATCTAATATTATCTTTTATCTAATACCTATTGACTATTGCCTAATCTGGTGTTTTAATATTATAGCTTCGTAAGAATTTTCCCGAGAACTTTAGCCTCGTG
>CAYTCO010000112.1:0-1878 GCA_964436385.1 uncultured Gammaproteobacteria bacterium | reverse complement strand
GCGACATTTACTATGAAGTCTGGACGCCTGAGGATTGTCCGAAAAATGGACTGTGTAGTAAGAATGTTCCAATAGTTGAAGACATAGGACACGGAGATGATTTCAAAAATAATCACCCAAAATATAAGGGCGGCTATATTAAATTATTACAGTAGTAGGTTTCATTTATGAAAAAAGTCGTCGTAATTGGGGGAGGTACTGGGACATTTACTGTCCTATCCTCTTTAAAATCTAAAGGTTATGATCTAACCGTTCTTCTAACAATGGCAGATGACGGAGGATCAAACAGAGTATTGAGGGATGAATTCGGACTTCTTCCAACATCAGGAATTCGACTTGCTTTGGTTGCACTTTCTTCCCAGCCATCACTTCTTCGCGAATTATTTACATACAGATTTCACAAAGGAAGCGGTATAAGTGGGATGACTTTTGGGAATTTATTTTTGGCAGCAGTGACAGATATTGTTGGATCTCAGGAAAAGGCAATTGAATCAACGAGCGAGTTACTATCAGTAAATGGAAAGATAATACCTATTTCGTACGATGATATTAAGCTTGTTGCACAGTATGAAAATGGATTAAAAGTGATCGGTGAGCATGCAATTGATGAGCCAGAACATGGAGGTAAATTAAGGATTACGGATCTTTCCTCAGAACCAATTGCAAAAATTAATCCAAAAGCAGAGGAAGAAATATTGGAAGCAGAGTACATAATTTTAGGGCCCGGGGACTTTTACACAAATACTGTCGCTAACCTAATTGTAGAAGGGGTTGTGCCCGCAATTATGAAATCCAAGGCAAGATTAATTTTTGTAATCAATCTTATGACAAAACAAAGCGAGGCATATAACTATAAAGCCTCTGACTATCTCGAGGATCTTAAAAAATATATGCCTCTTGAGAGAATAAATACAATCTTAATAAATGATGATCTTGCATATCCTGAGACAGCGCTTAAAAAATACGAAGAGGAAGATTCTCGTCCTGTTAAAGACGATTTGGATACATATATTTTGCCTGAGAATATTAAGGTTGAAAGAAAACCTATTATTCTAAAAAAGGAAACCAGAACTCAAAAAGGAGATCTTATGAAAAGAGCAATGATAAGACACAGTCAAAAAAAATTAGGTCAAGAACTCGCGAATATAATGAGTTAATTTATTTGTCGCTTTCGGGGTCCTGCCACTTCTCACCCCCATTTGCGAGCATATCCGCCCGCTCTATTTGTTTAAATTTAAAAATGATCGCTTGCGTCATGTTCTCACTGGGGGTCCCCCAGTCGTGTCACCCCTCGAGGTATTTAATTTTAATTTTTTTAGTATAATTCAAGTATGGATTTAAAGAAAAAGGCTGGGAAAATTGAAAGTAAATTAAAAGAGCTTTATCCTGATCCGCATTCTCCACTTAATTACACAAATTCTTGGGAATTATATGTGGCAGTAGTTTTATCTGCGCAACAGACTGATATTGGGGTGAATAAAGTTACAGAAACTTTATTTAAAAAATACAAAAGTTTGAACGATTATTACAAGGCAACTTTTGATGAATTCGATCTAGATATTAAAAGTATAAATTTTCATAAAGGAAAGGCAAAGGCAATTTTAGAAGCGGCAAAAATTGTTACAGAAAAATACAATGGGAATCTTCCAGAGACAATGGAAGAGTTGATAGCTCTTCCATTTATCGGAAGAAAAACTGCAAATGTAATCCTTCAAGAAGCTTTTGGAAAGTCAGAAGGTATAGTCGTTGATACTCACGTAAGAAGGCTGAGTAACTTGTTTGGACTTTCTGCTCAGAAAGATCCTGTAAAAATTGAAAAGGAACTTATGGAAATATTACCAAAGGAAGACTGGAGACATTTTGGACTAGGGCTTATCT
>CAYTCO010000111.1:0-1907 GCA_964436385.1 uncultured Gammaproteobacteria bacterium | reverse complement strand
GTAAATAATTTGCCACTCAATAAATAAAAGGCAAAAACTGAAAGTAATCCACTAATTAAAGACAGCAACTTTATCGCATAAAGATTGCCGGAAACCAAAGCATAAAGAAGATAAAGCATTGGAGGTTTGTTGTCCCAAATTTCCTGATAAAGAACCTTCCCCTGAAGTATCGCCCGTCCAACGACTTGGTAAATTCCTTCATCTCCATACCAATGCGGTTCAGTGAGAGATGGCAATCTAAAAATAACAAAAATAAATCCTACTAAAAGCAGCAACCAAGCGGTCTTATGTTTTTTAAATCTCCACATACCAATTTATACTTTTTCTGTGACTTTATATTCTAGTCTCTTCCCGATAATAAGTTGGAGATGGGAAATAAGCGCAGGTAGTGCGGATAGAAAAAATCCTGCGACTGGCATAAATAAAAATTCGAAAGGAAAAAGAATTTTTCGGAGCTTTGAATGTTTGTGCTTACTCTTCTTAGGACCCAAAGTATAGTCGACATAGATCATGGCAAGAATAGATAGAAGACAAAGAGTTAGTATAAATGATGAAATTTGAGGAAGAGTATATCCAAGACTTGTTCTTGTAAAGACTGGGTTTACTATAGCGACTAAATTTGCCGAAATAGTAATAATGAACCAATTAACTGGCCATAGTATGTGATCGATTAACACATTTGTTATAAGAGCGGTTTTTCTTCCGAAAGGAATTCCCGGAACTGTTAAGTACCATTTAACGTAAGTTGCATCATCTGCAATTCCCCAAGACCATCGTCTTTCCTGATGGTACTTATTCATAAGACTTCTTCTATACGTTTGGGATTGTGCAGCATCCATTGAAGTCTTTAGAAATATTGGCTCGACCGCAACACGACCTTTTGTCTTGAAGAAAGCTTTAAAAAATACTCTGTAGTCCTCGGGTATAACATCCACATCCCAATTTCCTATATCTATAAGAAGCTTATACGAAAGTGTGTATACCGAATTTGGGACAAGCCGGGCATGCTGAACAAGTACTGATGTACGCCATAGGCTTCCAAAAAATGAAATAACTCTCGTAAAGGAAGGCACCTGCCAAAAATTGTTGTAATTAACATTGGCAGATTGCCAAAATGTGAATAGTGGATCAGGGACAGTAAGAAATGAATGAGTAAGGTATGCAAAAAATGATTTATCAAAAAGAACGTCAGCGTCGGCTGAGGTTACTGTCATAAAATTTATATTAAGCTTGCCTGATTTAACCAAAGACTCATACGCTCGTGCTGAAGCGTAGGCCTGATTGGATGACTTTCCCTTTACTTCGTTTGGCAAATCGGGATGAAGAGTATAGTTAAATCCACCAAATATTTTTTCGTATTCTCCCTTTAATTTTTCGCCTTTTTCCTTAACATTCTCTTCTCTTTCCTCAAAAGCCATATAAACGTATATCATCTTTTTTGGCAATGTTTGTTCAGAAATACTTTCTAAGGTTTCTTTGATCTTTTCATAACTTTCTTTATAACTAGGAACGACTATCAAGTGATTTACTTTAGAAAAATCTGCGTTTGCTTTCGCTTTTTCAAGCCAGTCGGTTTTTTCGGCTGCCCTTATTTTTCTTGCTGCAATAAATGACATTATGACCAAATTTACAGCCTTATAAAACCAATAAACATCAAAAATTATAATAAAGTAGGCAATCGCAACGGGAAAAAAATATGCGCCCCATACTGGCATTGTTATTAGAAAAAGCGCAATTATTGGGGGAATTATCTCAAGGGCACGTCGAGATTTGATGGGATACCGGGTAAACAAACGGTCAAGTGTTGTGTGCATATGCTAAACCTTAAAAACAGCACGGAAATTACGCTCAATTTGAGCTTCAAGTGTATTATATGAAATTCCCTTGAGCTGCGCAATGAATTCAAG
>CAYTCO010000110.1:0-1921 GCA_964436385.1 uncultured Gammaproteobacteria bacterium | reverse complement strand
ATTTAGCTGGTTCTTTATAGCTTTTCAATGAATTTGCTTCCGAAATTAACGCTTGTATGTCAATTTCGATTGAGATAACATCATCCGCTTCTATCGTCCCAACGTGTTTTGGGCCTATTGAAATATCGCACCCCTCTATTCCTTCGGCCTTTTTATTGAAAGTCAGATTTTTAATAGAGAGCACTTTTCCTACTTGCTCAACTACTCCTTTTCCGTCAAAGAAGTTGGCGTTACCACTCAGTACCACGGCAAGTCTTAGTGTTTCATCGGGAAGGTCGTTCGTTTTCTTGAGATAAACGTTAGCAATCTCAAAAAGTCTAAGTGTGTCCCTGCTAATATTTTGATTTGCAACCTGAATGATGCTTGGTACTAAGGAATTTCGAAGATACGCCTTGTCCTTTGTCAGCGGATTTTTTAAAGAAATTGCTTTTTCAATTGGTCCATCAAAAAGTTCCTCAGAAACCAATGAGTAGGTGTAAACCTCATTGTAACCCCAGAATCTAAATGCTTCCTTTATCTTTTCAATCCAATAAAATTCATTTTGTTCTTGATGATAAAAAGAGCTAGTTGAAGTTGGAGGTAAAGCATTTGGAATTTTGTGGTAACCGTATACTCGAGCCACTTCCTCAATAATGTCTTCAGGAATTGAAACGTCATTAATTCTTCCAGTTGGTATCTCAACCGATAATTCGTCACCCATGTTTTGAACACTAAAACCTAAATTAGAAAGTATTGAGATAATTGTCTTTTCATCTATCTCAATACCTATTAGTTCAGTAATCTTCTCAGTTTTGAGTTTTACGTTTTTAGCTTTTACCTTATTTGGATAAATATCAATTATTGGAGATATAATTTTTGCGTTAGCATTTTGCTCTAGAAGTTCTATGCCTCTTAATAGAGTGGGCATCATGATTTCGGGATCGACACCTTTTTCATTGAGAACTGCCGCTTCTGTTCTGATTCCAAGATTCATAGATGTTTTTCTTAAAAGATTTTGATTGTTGTTGTCCAAGAAAAGAACGACTCTTTTAGTTGTATCGGTAACGATGCTATTTGCTGTTCCCATTATTCCAAGAAGATCAACGATCACGCCAGTTCCACTGTCGGCAACAATGTCATCTCCGGGAAGCTCGTACTCCTTGTTATCAAGAGTTACAATTTTTTCACCTTTTTTTGATTTTCTAATTATTAAGTTGTGGTTGGGTAGTCTATCGTAGTCAAAAACGTGTGAAGGATGGCCAACCTCACGCATAATATAATTTGTAACGTCAACTACATTATTAATGCTTCTTATTCCGGTTTTCTCGAGTCTTTTTGTAATGATCTCAGGGGATGGTCCTAATTCTATTTCCAAAACAACAGCAAGTATTCGATTGACGAGCTCCTTGTCTCCTTGGATATTTAAAAGCGGGCTTTTTGAAACTGTTTCTTCACTAGCATATTTTTTTCTTGCATTAAAAACAGCTTTATAACCTGCCTGTCCAAGAACCGCGCTTGCTTCTCGAGCAATCCCTTCAATGCTCATAAGGTCAGGTCTGTTGGTTGTTACTTCTATGTCATAAACAATATCGTCTCCGACTTTTTCCATTCGCTCTATCGACACGCTTGTGAGACTCATCTCCCGAGCAAACTCTTTTGGAGTGGCATTTGTCTCCAGGTAGTCCCTTAGCCACGAATTGGGTATTAAAATATTCATACTAATTTTTAATTTGCAATTTATAATTTTTAATCAACTTTGAATTCATTGTAAATTTTAAATTTTAAATTCTAAATTTCTTCTAAAATTGTTCTAAGAAATCCAAATCATTGGAATACAATATGCGCAGGTCATCAATCTTTAGACCTTCTTTCATCATGAGAACCCGCTCTACTCCCCAACCAAAAGCAAAACCCGTATATTTATCGGGGTCAATCTTTCCTG
>CAYTCO010000109.1:0-1924 GCA_964436385.1 uncultured Gammaproteobacteria bacterium | reverse complement strand
TATCCTCCTCCAAGAACAAGAGAATCAATTGTAGTGATAGCAGTAGTTGCTGTAATAGACGTCGCATTTGGGAAAGATATTGCATCATTTCTAATCGTTGCTGTTCCCGTAGTGCCTCCTATCGTCAATGCTGTTGCGGCACCAAAGGCATTAACTGTTGTAGCATTTGCATTGAAAACAGAAGCTGTTGTATTTGTTGTTGTAATGTCTCCACCGTTAAGAGCAAGATCCCCATTGGATGTTATATTTCCGGTTGCACCCGCAACTGAGAAGTTGGTTCCCGTTATGTCATTTGCTCCGAGTGCAATTGCAGTCACAATAGATGAGTCAGAAACATCAAGAGCTGTTGTTATCCCTCCGCCACCGGATGAAGAGATTCTTAACCCTACGGGTAGAACTCTGTCTGAATCTAGATTATCAATCAAAACGAGTTGAGTAGGATCGGAAGTCCCTGCACCGTCTGCTCGAGAGAAAACGCTGCCCCCTGTTGAGCCATCTGCCGTTGTAACAACGAAGTTAGAATCGGTTGTGTCGTTTGAAAGAGTGAAAGAAATGTCTCGATTATTTGTTGTTGTTATAGTGTTTCCTCCAACGTATGCAGATTGCAGAGAAATAGCATCGGATGCACATTCCGTAATCTGCCCGGTCCCGTTGTCTATACAGACCAAGTTACCGGTTACGGTTGGGAGTCCAGTTATGAAAAGTGGTGAATCGGAATCTGTATTAATCGTTATAACTTCTGTTCCTGAAGGATTGAACGTTGCATTTCCATTTGCCGTAAAATCTCCCGTAACAGTTAAGTTGTTGTTAACCGTTGAGGTACCTGTTCCAGCGCCTATCGAGAGAGTTGTTGCTGCACCCCCAAAGTTGATTGTTGTTGCGGTAGCATTCAACAAATTAAATGTCGTTGCAGTAGTTGTTAAATCCCCACCATTTATTGCAAGATCCCCAGTTGCAGTAACGTTCCCAGTAAGAAGCGATGCCCCATCAATTGTCAGAGTGCCATTTGCCTGAATATTGCCGGTATTTGAAATCGATACTCCTGTTGACCCATAACCGCCTCCCAAAGAGAGACTGTCAATTGTTGTTACTGCGTTTGCTGCATTAATTGCTGTAGCATTAGGAAAAGAAATAGTGGCATTTCTTATTGCAGCTGTTCCTGAAGTTGCTCCAATTGTGATAGAGGTTGCAGCACCAAATGCGTTTGCTGTTGCTGCATTTGCATTGAATACTGTAACCGTGCCAGTTGATGTAGTTGTTATATCACTCCCATTAAGAGCAAGGTCTCCTGCTGAAGTTATGCTTCCCGTTGGTCCATCGACTGAAAAATTGGTACCTGCAATTGAGCTTGCGCCAAGAGAAATTCCCGTAACAATAGTTGCATCAGAGACGTCGATTGCTGTTGTTATTCCGCCACCACCAGTTGATGAGATTCTTAGAGCCGTTGGAAGAACACGATCAGCATCCGCGTTGTTGATCAGCACAAGCTGTGCTGGGTCAGCAGCGCCTGCACCATCTGCTCTTACGAAACTGGAGCCTCCTGTTGACCCGTCAGCAGTTGTTATAAGGAAATTTGAGTCTGTAGCAGTATCAGCAAGAGTAAACGCTATATTTCGATTATTAGTTGAAAGAATTGTATTTCCACCATCATAAGCAGACTGAAGCGAAATAGCATCAGACGCACATTTGGTTACTTGAGATGTTGAATTATCTATACAAACGAGATTACCGGTAGCTGTTGGTAGTCCCGCAATTGTAAGAATTGAATCTGCATCTGTTGTGAGAGTTATATCGCTTGTTCCGGGAGGCGTGAAGGTAGCACCGCCATTTGCCGCAAAATCCCCTGTTACCGTAAGGCCGTTATTAACGGTTGTTGTTCCGGTCCCTGCACCTAGAGTAATGGTTGTTGCAGCGCCCGCAATAT
>CAYTCO010000108.1:0-1946 GCA_964436385.1 uncultured Gammaproteobacteria bacterium | reverse complement strand
GGTAAGCATAGCTTCGTGCTACGCACTAAGCAAAGCTTGGTTTTCGCTTCTCTCAAACTAAACTACTGCCCTTCGTTTCACTCAGGTCGCATTTTGGTTCTAGCTTTACTTGAACTAAACTACGACCCTAAACTTAGGCTAATTATATGGGAAATAGAACTTGAATTCAATTTGAAGTTGGAATAAAGGTATACGGCCTTTTGGATGAATAAAGTTCATCCAGTAACGTTGGTGTCGCCTGCCTCAGGTTGTCTATGCAAATAGACAGTTGTGGGAGGTGACGATTGCGTCATTTGAGGTGAAGAGTTGCGGGTCTTTCTCATTTTCCCGCGCGTGCCGTATGAAAGGCATTTTCTGTTCTTGTAGAACCTACCTCGTTGCCGAGGGTGGTCCATTGCTAGCAATGCAGTACCAGGCCCATGAGTAGGACGAAACTTCCTCAGGTAGTCCTGGGTATGCAGAGAACGAGCCTCCAAGGCTATTACCAAACCCGTAGGGCATAGTGACCTTTGGGGTCGGTTCATTTCCGGACCTCCGGAACGACCACGCTGGCACGTTCCAATTGCCAAGATATAACCAGTCGCTCTCGCGACTGCCGGGCATGAGCTGGACCATTTCGGCCGCGGTTGTCGGGCACAATAGGTTAGCCGAAGCCTTGAGCGACTGCTGTTCCTTCTGAGCGGCCAACTGGCTTGATAGATCATCTATTTTCTTGTAGTTGCTAATCGCAATCCAGCCAAGATAAAGAATCACCACAAGAATCACTGCCTGCGAAATCCGGACCAGAACATTAGACGAAAGCACTTAATTGTCTCCTGTTCGTGTTTCCGATAACCAAATCTACTCCTCTTCAAAAGCAAATTCAGATACCGGAGGTCAACTGTTTGGTTCTTTTTCAAACAGTTCAATTCCGATCCCAAAAAAGCTTTCTCGTATACCTTGTTAATGTACAATTTAAAGGCTTCTCAGCCTTAAAACCATGATGTAATTATATCAAATTAGTGGTAAAAAGTCAAACTATGGGATATTATTTGATTGGAGATATTTTGGTTTTTTTGTTAACATATATATCCATGGAAAAAGCTGTCCAATTTCTGAAAAACAACCTCAAACCTACCTTCTCCAATAGGCATAGAAAGCTATTCCTTGTCATGGGAGCTCTTTTTGCTCTTTTATTTTTACTATTTACTTTGATAGTCAGAGCAGATTTATTACGGGCATTTGACTTCAATACTACCGTGAGGTTACAAGATGATATACCAGTAAGAATGGACGGATTTTTCTCTTTTTTGAGCGTAGTTGGAAGATTTGAAACATCTATCATAGTACTTCTACTCATTCTATTTTTTAAAAGAAAAATACTCGGATTCATGTCATTTGGACTTTTTGGGTTTGCACATATACTTGAGGTTATTGGCAAAACGATTCTTTCTCAACCTGGACCACCCCACATGTTTTTAAGAACAAAAGAAATGGCATCAGAATTCCCAGGTCTTTATATTCATACCGATGCATCATACCCCAGCGGCCATTCTTTACGTGTAATTTTCTTGTGCATAATCATTGTTTTTATTATATGGAATATGAAAAAATTTCCTGCATATTTGAAGTATTTTATTCTAGGAAGTGTTGGCCTTTACACAATTCTCATGCTGGTCTCACGGGTCAGTCTTGGAGAACATTGGACAACTGACGTTGTCGGTGGACTACTTCTAGGGGCTTCTTTTGCTTTCCTCTCCCTACTCTTCTTGTAGGTTTTGACTAAATTATTTTAACTTTTCTCGTTCTTTGTATGACTGAATTGATTTAGTGGTGACAAAGTCATTGCGAAGCAAAACCAAGAAAATTAAGTTTTATTTTAATTTCTCACGTTCTTTATGTGCCTGAATTTTCTTACAGAAATTACAAAACTTCTTCAAAACCAATTTTTCAGGTGTATTGAGCTT
>CAYTCO010000107.1:0-1960 GCA_964436385.1 uncultured Gammaproteobacteria bacterium | reverse complement strand
CCCATACCTGATTGTGCAAATATGCCTGCTGACACATCTCCTATTGTTTGGGAGGCGTTTACATATACAAGTATTTTTCCTTCACCACTATCAGCATATGGTTCCATAGCTTTACCAATAACATTGCCGCCCTTTGTTGCCTTCATTGCTACGCCAGGAACGGAGGAGGAGGTTAGATAATCACCTGATGATATAGGTCCGTTTTCGGTTGAGACCTTGGCAGGTACGCGTCCTGCAAGAGCAACAGGTACAACAGGCGAGCCATCAATGGACTCGTCGATTTGTGAGAGTCTGAAGCCAGGTTTTTCTGAGTAAACACCAAGGAGCCCATTAGCATAAGAACCAGAACTCCTTCTTACATAACCTTTCTCATTTGGATCAATTTCGACCAAATCTCCGGGTTCCAAGTCCTCATCTCTTGTCGGGTAGTCTTCGGCTATATCATACGCCCCTGCTTGTGTTTGGATACCGTGGGTAAAGAAGAACGCCCCTTGCTGTCCAACGGATGTCATATTGGCCGAAGGTGAGGCCATAAAGAATATGCGCCCAACATTGAGTAAGTCGTTTTGCTCTCCGCCTCCCGCTTCAGTTCCTGCATGAAAGACTAGTGAGTAGGACTGATCTTTATTAAGAGTGTAGGAATAGACCTCTGCGCTAGTATCCTCAAGGGTCCCTGCATAAAGCGATCCGTTGTATGGTTGAAGCTGCGAAATTCCATTAATACTTGTTGTTCCGCCTGATGCAACTATCCCAACTGATCCTTGCGTAACGCGTGTCCAGTTCCTAACGCCTTCATATCTGTAAATTTCTGCAGAATTTAACTCTTTCGTTCCGGCATATAGTCGACCGTTATAAACAACCAATGACGGCACTGAGTCTATATTGGTTCCATAATTTGAATCAATCTGACCTGCGGCGGCAGAAATTCTATGCCATGTATTTGCCGTGGTGTTTTGAGTATTGCTATCATATGCCCATACTTCACCCGCGTTATTCTTCCAGATACCTATATGTAGTCTCCCATTGTAAATAGCCATTGATGACACCTCGTTAACTGCAGTGACATTTGCCCCACTGACTGAGAATGTTCCTGAGGTATTATTCATCATCTTGGTAAATACCGACGCACCTGTATTACCGTTGTACCTTAGAACATCTGCTGCAGATGGTTTTCCGGTACCAACATAAAGAGTACCGTTCATAACGGCCATTACAGAAACTTTATGCACAGCTACGGAATTAGTTGTCACAAATTGTCCGGCTGTTGTATTTATGATGGTCCAAGTTGTTCCTCCATCCCAGCGGTAAAGCTCAGCAGTTGCCGCTCTTTCCGTACCTGCAAACAGGCGACCACCGTATGCAACCATTGATGAAATTCCATAAACGCCGGCAGTACCGCCAGAGCGGATAGTTCCTGCAGTTGATTGAGACACTTTATGCCAACCTGTTCCGCCTTCATATTCGTAGATTTCAGCTGCTCCCGGTTCTGTAGTTCCGATATAGAGCTTTCCATTGTACACAATCATAGAGGAAATAGTATCTATGTTGGCTGTACCGCTTGAAGCAATAGTGCCCGCTGTTGTTTGAGACACTTTGGTCCAGCTACCGGTTGCACCGTTATATCTGTATACTTCGGCTTCATTTGCTTTAGAAGTACCTATATAAAGACTTCCATTAAATACCGTTGAAGCACTAATTGAGGCAATGCTTGCAGTACCACCTGAAACAATTGTTCCAGGAGTAGAGTGAGTTCTTAGAGTCCATGCTTGTTCATCTGATTGCGATGAATTTGGAGCCTGATCTATAAATATATTTCCAGCGACAGAGAGTTTTTCAGTTGGATTACTTGTTCCTATACCAACATTTCCATTTTGGGTTATTACAAATCTTGTAAGGCCTGATGACGAGGCAGAGAATAGGTCACCCAATGTGTTGTCGACTACAAGTGCAGCAAAGGAAG
>CAYTCO010000106.1:0-1968 GCA_964436385.1 uncultured Gammaproteobacteria bacterium | reverse complement strand
AAGCCTCACGTTCTTCTTTTTCTCTTTCCCATTTTGATTTTTTGATAGTTACTGGCGGGTCGTATCTCTCGAAATTGACTAAATCTACGTTTGGCGGTTCATATACGGGAAGTTCTGGCATTTTGATTGTTTCCAAAATGTCCAAAATAGGAAACTTGAAAGCAGTAATAGACTTAAAAGCTTCAAATATGTTTGAGTTTGCTATTTCAGCAAGTGAAGCCCCGAGCTTAACAAATTGTTCTTTATTTGCCTCTACAATTGGCTTTAATGTTTCCGTCCGTTCTTCAAGGGACATCTTATCCAAGTCATAAAGTGTTATTTTTTTATCTGATAGCTTTGCCATAGTTCATTACATCTTCAATACTTATGTTTGTTTATCATATTTTATCAGTTTGCGATAGAATAGTGCTATGAGTGACAAGGTAAAAGAAGCTGTAGAAACTAAAAGTATTTCACTTGATGAGGTGATTGCCGTCCTTTCATCTAACAAACCTGAAGAATTGATTGGAGTAGAAGAAACGGCATATTTTGAATGTAGAGAGGTTTCTTATTTAACTTCTATTGGCGAACAATCGGACAAAGAAAGACATAAGTTTAATTTGGTTAAAGATGTGGTTTCTATTGCTAATTCTGGTGGCGGGATTATCTGTATCGGTGTTAAGACTTTGGAAAAGTCGAACGAAAAGACAGAGTATATTACTGAGATTGCGCCAGTTCCTAAAGACCATATTCAAATGAAGAGCTGGGAAGACATACTTTTCGGTTATAGCATCCCCAATTTTAAGAGACAGTGGCTTGAATATGGGTATAGTGGCACAGATAAAAAAGTCTTTTGGATAAAAATTGCGGACATTAGAGAAACTTCTGAATATCCAGTGCTGGTGAGTTTATCCAAGAAATACGAAGAAGGTCTGTCAATCGTTAAAGAGAACTTTGGTTTGTATTTTAGAGACCGCTCAGTCAACGTTCCATATTCTCTTGAAAAACTGCATACTTTCATTCAGGCAGGGTTTAGGGGGGATGATAACGGTCAAGCAAGATACCTCAAATCAATGTTGGAAGCGATTGATACAAAAATAGACCTACTTTCAAAGAAATTAAGTAAAGAAGATGCGAAACAAATAAAAACGGCATTAAGAGATGAGATTGTTGATTATGCTATTCAAAAACTAGATAGCTCAAAAGGTCTTTTTTACCTTTTTGCTTTCCCTCTTAAAGATGCGGTTGTCAAAGATTTTTGGGAGCAAGGCGATAAATCTGTTTACCACTTTATTAAAAATACGCCACATTTAAGAGAGATGGGTTGGGATTTACGTGTAGCCCAATCTGAATATCCATATCCCAATAAAAACAAATGGGAAATTACAAATGGTAACCGCAAGCTCACGAGCTTTGATATTCGAGGTAGATTGTTTAGTGCTGGTTCAATAGACGAGTTCTTAAATTGGGGTGTAAGCGATTATAAAACGGATGAAAACTTCAACGTAGTAAATGCGTTTGCCTTAACAGAATATATTGATAGTTTCTTTCAAACCTTAGAAGTATTCAAAACGGTTTTTGATATAAAAAGCGATTATATAGTTGAAGCTGGATTTTTGAATGCAGGGAGTAATACCAAACTCTTATTTCCCCCTCACATTCAGGGCATTTTCCACGCTTTGACAGACGTTATCAAACAGGATAAATGGGAAATAGAGGTTAAACTCGAAGACGATAAGCACCCTTCTTATTTTGCAGGACAGTTGGTACAAGAGGTTTATGTAAATGGGTTTGGCTATGTAAGTCATCCAGATTATCCATATCTGGCTAAAGACGATAAAGGGTATAAGGTCGATGAAGAACTATATCTTAGGCAAAAATAAAATTAGGCAATCGCAAGATTGAACGTCTCGAATACTGTTTTTATATTCTGTAAACTAAATCCAAACTCTATTTCTCGGTTCTTAAATGCGTTTACCAAGGGGAGCC
>CAYTCO010000105.1:0-2046 GCA_964436385.1 uncultured Gammaproteobacteria bacterium | reverse complement strand
TTGATGTAATCAGCGTGTCCTGGAGCGTCGATATGAGCGTAATGTCTTGTTGCTGTTTCGTATTCTTGATGAGAAATGTTGATTGTAACTCCTCTTTCGCGTTCCTCTGGAGCATTATCAATATCAGCGTAGTTCTTAGCTTCTGCTAGTCCCTTTTTCGCAAGGACGTGAGTAATTGCTGCTGTAGTTGTAGTCTTACCATGATCAACGTGACCGATAGTCCCGATGTTGACGTGTGGTTTTGTTCTGTCAAATTTTGCTGTAGCCATATGTTCTTTATTGTACTCTTGGCAAGGCCAAAAGAAAACACCTTTTTAAGGTGTGAAAGTATAATACAATATGTTTTTTACTGCGTCAATACCCAAATTAAGGCTCAAATTATAATACGTCTTTTGTCTGATATACTGAGGGCATGAATATCTACTTCGTGAGGCACGGGCAGACAGAATTTAACGCCAGCAACACTTACCAACCTCTTGATTCAAAGCTCTCAAAAAAAGGCGTAGAACAAGCACAATTTGTAGCGAATAGATTTAAAGACATCGAAATTAATGTTGTATTTTCAAGTGACCTAAACAGAGCTATACATACAGCCGAAATAATTAATGCACATATAAAAAAAGGGCACATACAACTAGAAGATTTAAGGGAATGTAGAAAACCTTCAGTCCTTATAGGAAAAAGCGAAAGCGATCCGTTCTCGATTGATTTGATGAATGAACTTGATGCACATTCCGATGACCCTTCCTGGCATCATTCCGATGAAGATAACTTTTCGGATGCAAAATCCCGAGCAATAAGGGTTTTACAAATGCTTTCTGAAAGAGATGAGGAACATATACTTGTTGTTACGCATGGTGAATTTCTACGACTTCTCATTTCAATAATCTTACTAGGCGAAAGTCTAACCCCAAAGGAATTTAAGAATATACAATTTAGACTTAAAACTACTAACACAGGTGTTACTGTCTGTCACAAAGAGGACAAAGGTTATCGGCTCTTAACTTGGAATGACCATGCCCATTTGCCCTGATTGCACTGATATAATGGGGCAATGATTTTTATAATTATCTTCATATTCGGAATATCAGCATTTTTAATAGTATTTCTGTATCAATTAATATTTACTCACCCAATGGCTTTATGGGAGAGGGTTATTTTCTTCTTCCTACTTACAGGAATTATTATCACCTCAGCCTACATTAGGCTTCAATTCGTCGAAAGTGACACCCTAGAGGCAAGAGTTCTCAAACCAATAGCCTCCCCTATTGAAAAAAGTATTGAAGCCGTACAGGAGGTAAGAGAATCAAATGAGCTTGAAAAAGCAATACTCCCATTGATCCAGAACGAGAAGGGAACCTACTCAGTCGTTGTACGAAACCTTAAAACCAACGAATTTTATAACAAAGATGAAACTAAAAAATATGCCTCAGCAAGTCTTTATAAATTATGGACGATGGCAACTGTCTTTCAACAAATAAAAGACGGGAAACTTACTATGGACAAGGTCGTTTCAGCAGATATTGCAGCTCTAAACACTGCTTTTCAATTGGGAGATGATGCAGAACTAAAAGAAGGGACTATAACAAGAACAATTCAAGAAGCTTTGGAACAGATGATTACAATTTCACATAACTACTCCGCCATTCTTCTTACCTACACAATAAAAAATTCCAGTGTAAGGCAATTTTTGATTTCTTATCACTTTACAGATTCAAAAACAGGATCTCCACCGACGACAACTGCTCAGGATATTGCTGACTACTATGAAACTTTATATAAAGGAGAGTTAATTTCCAAAGAAGCTTCAGATGAAATGCTTGCAATACTCAAGAGACAAAAACTAAATGACCGTATCCCTAAGTACTTACCAAAAGGTACAATTTCAGCTCATAAGACAGGGGAATTGGGAGGAGTAAAACATGATGCAGGAATTGTCTTCTCAGATAAGGGGGATTACATAATTGTACTTATGTCAGAGACTGCCGCTCCTCTTAAAGCAGCTGAAGTTGAGGCTAATATCTCAAAGGCAGTCTTCGAATACTT
>CAYTCO010000104.1:0-2049 GCA_964436385.1 uncultured Gammaproteobacteria bacterium | reverse complement strand
GTATTCAGCAAATGGAGATGGCTCTTGAGAATATTGAAGTTAACCAAAGGAAGCTCAATAAGAAGAAAAAACTTGTAATAAAAAGAGTCGAGTCTGCAAAAAGACTCCAGAGGTTAGCAGGCATATCACTATGGAAGTGAGACGAAGTCAAAAAGATTATAGAAAGCAGATTATAGATTAGAGAGATTATGAAAAACGGAAAAATAAATACATTTACTGACCTAATCGTCTGGAAGGAAGGGCATTTACTTGTCCTTAGTATTTACGGAATAACCAAGTTGTTTCCCAAAGAAGAAACATATTCAATAGTGGATCAAATGCGAAGAGCCTCCTCATCTATAACTGCTAATATAGCTGAAGGTTTTGGTAGGCAAACATACCGGGAAAAAGTTCAATTCTTTTATATCTCCAAAGGATCATTGGCTGAACTAAATAATTTCCTTTTAATAGCTAAAGACTTACACTATATTAACGAGAAAACCTTTAGTGAGATATCTGAACAGGCAGTAGTTGTTGAGAAGCTTCTTCAGGGTCTTATAAACAAAACTAAAACATTTTTAGATTCAAAATCAATAATCAATAATCAATAATCATATGAATGACGGTAAAGTAGTTGCTATATTAGGTCAGATCGTTGAAGTTGAGTTTTCTCATGGGAAAAATCCCAAAATACATGACGTCCTAACCTTAGTTGATGATCCAAAAGTCATCATGGAAGTCTATACTTCAGCAGAATCGAGTTCTTATTATTGTCTTCTTCTTTCAACTTCCAAAAACCTTTCTCGCGGAAAGGCGATCGTTAACACAAACTCACCTATAAAAATTCCCGTAGGTGATGCTATTTTGGGTCGTGCAATTGATATTTTTGGTAAAGCATTTGATGGAGGAGAGGAAATAAGAGCAACCGAAGTTGTTCCAATATTTAACGAAGGTGTAGATTTTGACAAGGTACTTACTCCAACAGAAATACTCGAGACTGGTATAAAAGCAATAGACTTTTTCTGCCCGATAATAAAAGGCGGAAAGGTTGGGCTATTTGGAGGTGCGGGGGTCGGAAAAACTACGGTTTTGACTGAGATTATTCACAACGTTGTAATCTTACACAAGAACGAAAGTGTTTCGGTTTTCTCAGGTGTAGGAGAAAGAATACGTGAGGGTAAAGAGTTGCATGAAACTCTTGAGGAAAGCGGTGTTTTGCCATCTGTAGCGCTCATTTTTGGTCAGATGGCTGAGAACCCTGCTGTTAGATTTAGAACTGCATTCGCAGGAGCAACTATTGCTGAACACTTCAGAGACAAGATGGGTAAAAATGTTCTTTTCTTTATCGATAATGTGTTTAGATTTGCGCAGGCGGGGTATGAGATCGCAACAGATATGAGTACTATTCCGGGAGAAGGTGGTTACCAGGCGACTTTATACACCGAAGTTGGACATTTACACGAAAGACTGGTTAGCTCAGAAAGTGGTTCTATAACATCAATCGAAGCAGTTTATGTGCCTTCAGATGACATTACAGACCTTGGTGTGCAATCAGTATTTCCTTATCTTGATTCAAACGTTGTGCTTTCCCGTGACATTTACCAGGAGGGTAGATTTCCTGCTATAAATCTACTTGCCTCAACCTCAACCGCTCTTAATCCTGATTCTGTTGGAGAAAAACACTTCAAGACCTTCATTGAAGCGCAGTCATTGCTTAAAAAGGCAAGCGGACTTGAGAGAATAGTTTCTCTTATTGGAGAGTCAGAGTTGTCGGCGCAAGACCAACTGATATACCGTCGATATCGCTTATTGCAGAACTATATGACCCAGAATTTCTTTGTTATGGAACAGCAGTCAGGACACAAAGGAGCGTATATTAAGCTTACAGATACAATTGAAGATGTTGCTGCAATCATTATGGGAGCATATGACACAATAAAGCCCGAGAAGTTGCTCAGTATAGGTATCCTATCCGAGCTAGAAGCTAATAGCTAACAGCTAAAAGCTAGAAAAATATGGAAGATTTAATCCCGCAGCAAGAAGAGTTGGCAGTATACATAAGAGATCCTG
>CAYTCO010000103.1:0-2150 GCA_964436385.1 uncultured Gammaproteobacteria bacterium | reverse complement strand
TCTCTTGCAAGTGGGTTTGTGTCAATAAGAAGTGGTTCCTCTAATGCAGGGGAAACAAGGGATTCCCCTGTCTCCGTATTGACGACAATGTTCCTTTTCATGTGGAACGCTTTCTTTATTATAGCTCGGGATATTGTGATTATCATGGCACAAATATACAATGAATATATATATCCCGCGTATTAATTGTAGAAATTTTTTACACAGGGCAAATAAAATCGATAGCCTCACAGATAAGTTTTTCTATGTTTTGAGACTCAAAATAGGGGATTCGTAATAGATGGATATTCTTCCTTTTACAGTAATTATTCTTTATGCGGTCGTTGGCTTTAACCTTGTACAAAGGGTTGTTTGGGTAAAGCTCCTGGTAGTGGTGAAGTCCGTCAAACTCTATACACAGGTTGTATTGAGAGAGATAGAAGTCAAAGTAAAGTTTTACCGGCTTTCCTCCTGCAGTCATGTCTGGAAAGCAGTGTTCCCTTTTGTATGAAACTCCATTTGCTCTTAGGAATTTAGCTATCCTTGCCTCGTTCTTGGACATTTTGATTGCTTTCCATCTTGGTAGCGGGGGTTTCTTTGCGGCTCTTTTCTTAGTTTTCTTGAACGGCTTTTTTCGCATAGGTCAAAATTATGAAAAATAATTTGCACAGTTTGAAAATGTCTTTATATTTGTCCTGTGAAAATTTGTAGGACAGACATGAAGAAGATATTGTTTAACGGCTTTACCGCTTGTTAAATTATAAACCCAATCATGTGTCTGTCCTACAAAACAAACTAAACGATTGGGTTTTTTTGTGCCCCTATCTAAGGTAGGTTAAATGTCCAGAGGACTTCACAAAGAAACAAAAGAGGTTAGCTATTCACTCGTTACAGAGAGTGGGGTAATTAGACACTTAGCTCTGTAATTAAATAAAGCTTCTACTAGGGGGGTCCTTACAAAGGAGCATGGTGCGTCAAGGTGGAGAGCCAGTAAGTACGGAGGGCACAAACTCTATTTAGTCCACTAGCAAAAGGCAGTGCCGCCCTTTTGCCGAGGTGATTCCCGATAACTACGGCCTGTTATCGTTTGAAGAGCTGGAAGACCAAAAAGTATCTTCGGATGCTAGGGCGCTAGCCCGTCTTACTTCAGCTCAAGCCCTCCTCCATAACCTGTTATAACCTACTCGAAACCCAAGCTTGCTACTAAGGACATGATTAGAAGTAATAATATTCTTAAATAACTTTTCTAAATAATTATAATACAGGGGATATTATGCCTGGAAGTGAAGTGGTTAAAAAAGAATGTCCAGAAACAAAAAAGTGGTATATTTGAACTTTTAAAATCTTAAATCATGAAAAAGTTATTAGTAGTATTAACATTAATTTTTACGATGTCCTTTGTATATGGGCAGACACCATTTGATATAGTGAGCGCCAAAAAATCAGATGTGGATGTAAAAGAGGTAAGTGCTCACAATGTCTGGTTAGGAGCAAAACTTACCGGAACACTGGGATCAAATGATGATTTTGGTGATGCGCTCATTTTGAGCGGCAAAATTTTGTATAATGCTGATTTTGGGTCATTTAAATTGCCTATTGTTAGTAATATGAACCTTAATTTTTCTGATGTGGGTGACATCACTGGGTTCCTTACCGGAGATAAAGGAATTAGTGTCGGTATTTATCCTTATAAAGTTATTTCAGAGAAAGAAGGGTTTAATGTCGTTGTTCATGGAGGATTAGCATTTAAATTACTTCCACAAGAGACATTGGCGCTTACTCCTAAGCAGACAAAAATATTTGCAGGCTTTGAGTTAGCGAAAAATATTAAGGCTGACAGCTATCCTTTCACTCTTAGTGTTACTCCCGCTTATAATGTTAACAACCTTGAACATAGTAATTTTATGTCCCTGGAGACTACTGCAATCCTTCCGGTCAGTGGAGGCGTGGGAGTGCTTGCCGAGTATGTCGCCCCTTTTAAGTCGGAATATAATGGAGTGTTTAGGATTGGACTTATCCTGAAAAGTGTGCTTTGATTTGTTCGTTTATTCATATTTGAGTTTAGGGGCCGCCCATGTGGGGAAGAGATTTTGAGTTAGATAAGGGCGGCTTTTTTTATGAAAAAGAATTTTGACTATCTAAAATTTGACCCTCGACGCATCGATAAAGAT
>CAYTCO010000102.1:0-2157 GCA_964436385.1 uncultured Gammaproteobacteria bacterium | reverse complement strand
AAAACAGCCTCTGAGATCCTCCGCAAAGCCACCGGCCAGGATCGAGAGGGCGCAGCGGTCAGTGTGAACCTGTTCGGAGGCGGGTGTTCATTTGATGATGTCGCGCCGACTTTCGAGGCGGTTATTGAGACGCAAGAGTCCGATTTTTGCTAGGTTTTCAGTCAATTACAGTCTCATTAGGCGTAAAGCGTTGATACTCAACACAAGTCCGCTTGCCATTCGTGTCGTTGTCATAAGTTTAGGGTAAACATTCATTGTGGTAAATGACCAAGCCGCGAGTGACCCAGGCACCGCGCACCTTGACGCGGAGGGGAGAGCGCCAGCGCGTCAAGGTGCGCGGTGCCTTACTTCGGCGGAGAAGGACCACGACCCCCACGCCCGCCCACCGGCCAGCCCAAGCCCACGCACCGGATTAGCGTGAGGTAGGCTCTGAAATTTTTTGGCTAGAAAATCATATTTTAGGCCCTCTTTTTCATAAGCCTGCTTGACGCATAACTCAGCATCTGTATATTTGCAGCATGTCACGCTCACGCATTGATCTCACAGGCCGCACGTTCGGTTGTCTCACAGTCCTCAGAAAGTCCAAGAAATCCCCTCTCCGAGGCATCTCAAAATGGGAATGCCGATGCACCTGTGGCAACGTGAAACCAGCCATCCTCTACACGTCACTGGTGAGAGGAGACACTCGCTCCTGCGGAGCGTGTAACCAGATACCCAAAGGCCCGTCCCTGGTAATCACCCAGATACCCAAAGGCCCATCCCCAGCAGCTTCCCCTCCACCCACCCGCATCCGAGTCCGCAAAGCCCCCAGAACTGCCCCCGTGCGTCCAGTTCGTCGCTTCGGCGATCAGACAGGCAAGACCTTCGGGAGATGGACTGTTCTCGAAAAGCACCCCAAGGGACCGCAGTTCTATACCGCCCGATGCTCCTGCGGAAACACCAAAGTCATCAACGTCTATGCAGCGATTGATGGGAAGACTACATCCTGCGGGTGCTACCGAGTAGAGCACCTCACCGCCCTCAACCGCAAATACCCTGCATCAGAGCCTCACCTTCAGCACACACAGCACAACCCACTCTACGCAATATGGATGTCCATCAAGACACGCTGCTTCAACAGCAACCACCCCAGCTACCAGCGTTACGGGGCACGAGGCATTACAATGGACCTTAATTGGAAAGTGTCTTTCCTCCAGTTCGCCCGTCACGTCGGACCACGTCCCTCACCAGATCACAGCATTGACAGGATCGACAACAATCTCTCGTACATCCCCGGCAACCTTCGTTGGGGAACCAGAACCGAGCAGGCGGAGAACACACGGAACAACCCAGAAGTCCAATACCTCAATCAAACGCTCCGGCTTCGGGATCTGGCGGATCAGCTAAATATCGACAGGTCCATCCTCCGGTTCCAACACATCATCCAAGGACTCCCTCTCCAAGAAGCCATCACCAAGTCCCGCGAGGTCCAAGCCAACCTGTCCAGACCCCTCAACCCGACGCCCTCTGTCCAGAAGCCGCACACGTCGTTCATCGACCACACCGGCCTCAAGATCAACGGCTACACAGTGATCCAGTATCAAGGACGCAAGCACCGAACCTCCCCCGCCGAGTGGCTGCTCCGCTGTGACTCCTGCGGCAGCACCAAAGTAGTCTTGCAGACGGCTATCAAGAAAGGTACCGTGCGCTCCTGTGGGTGCCAGCGGAAACACACCCTGCTCAGACAGCAACAGGCATCCGAAGACTTCTGCTGACACCTCAATCTTTCCACTTTACAGTTCGATTTCCTGAAACTATAGTCACCACATGATCCCACAAGAACTACTCCAACCGATCCCGAAATTCAAAGCTGGAGACACCGTGTGGATCATGGAGAACAACAAACCCACCAGCATCACCCTCTTCCAGGCCAGAGTCACTTTCGCTGCTGGCTTATCCGACCCGGACAAATGGGTCCGTCGAGAAGGCTACCTGTCACTGCGTCCGAACTACGACAGGACACAGCAGATTGAGACTTGGTTCGGTCAGGACCAGATTCACCGCACCAAGGAAGAACTCCTCGCTTCACTCTGACCACCGCCATCACCAAAATGCCCCCCAAAACCCAGATCCAGCACTTCTGCAACGACCTCGACAAACTGATCGACCGCTACGCCG
>CAYTCO010000101.1:0-2186 GCA_964436385.1 uncultured Gammaproteobacteria bacterium | reverse complement strand
AAGAATGACAACAGCGAGGCTTAAACCTGTAGGCGTATTTCATACAGCACAAGGTGGTTGGGAGGCTATAGATATTAAATTTGAGAAAGAAGACGGCTCTGCTTTTACAGAACGGGTGTTCTCTCCACAAACAAGCGGATGGCTATTTAATCAGCTATGTGAGGCTATAGACGTAGAACCGCCTGCCGCAAATACAGGGGAATATTATACACGTATGCTTAGGGGGATATTTAAGGATAATACAAAGTTTGTAGAATGTCAGCTTACTAAGAGAACGTTTAATGACAAGAAAACAGGGGATACAGTAGAGAGAGATGGGATAGATAGAACAGTGAGTCCTGTTTTTTGGAAACCTGCGCAGTATAATGGTGTACAGGAGGAGGACGTTTTCGCCGGACAGGATAGTGAGGATACGGGACTTCCATTCTGACACATATATACAATTATAAACATTTAAAACTAAAGGAAAAATGAATAATCCAAGATTAATTGAGACGGTTATCGCAGGTGCGACGTACAATGTACCCACTTACAAAATAACAAATAATGGTATAGAGGACGGAAATGGTATTGATATTGTTTTCTGTAAAGGGAACAAAGAGGATGAAAATGTACATCGACAAGAAGGGGTCTTTACTGAGACGTTAATTCAGACAGCCAAGCAGTATTTAGAGACCGTAAACGTCGGAGAGATGGCTACACGAGAAACGTCAATGGTTATCACAAAACTTGACGAAGCTCTTATGTGGATAGCTAAAAGAGCGGAAGATAGAAAACTCAGAGGAGTTCAGGCAACTTATCAAAAGTAAATGTTCCGCTCCAAGCTAGAACAAGACGAACACATATTTTCATTGTTATTGGGGGATGTTGTTGTGGGGAGGGCAATGTCGTGTCCGTACAGGCATGACGCCTCCCCCTCTTTCGTTTTATACGAAAAGGACGACAGACTCTATTGGCATGATTTTGCTGCTACAGAGAAATTTAATAGGACAGCTTTTGGGCTTGCTATGAAAATGTGGGACAAGTCTCCGCAGGAAGTGGCGCAAATAATAAAGACACGTCCTGTACAACGTAATATTATACGTGAGCCTGTATCTATAAAAGGAATAACATGTGGTAGCGTGTTTACTCCTGACGAACAGGCTTATATGTCAAGTAGATGTATATATGAGAAAGTATTGAGGGATAGCTGTGTGTATGGTTTGCGCGGATTTTATATTAATGATGACATGTCATTTGCCAGTAAAAAACATAATCCCGCTTTTGCATACGTATTTGGGAAACACTCATGGCAGATATACAGACCGTTAGAAATACGTTCAAAGAAGTTTAGGAGTCATAATATTAACGGTGTGTTGTTTGGGCGGCATATGCTTTCCGGCGGGGACATATTAATAATAACCTCCTCATACAAAGATGTATTAACATTACGCTCTTTAGGATACGACGCTATATGTCCTAGTAGTGAAGGTGTATTGTCTCCTATATATAACAATTACCATATGTTGTCTTTAATGTACAAAGATATATATGTATTGTTTGATAATGATAAAACGGGTATAAGCAGGGCGTTGGAATTATGTTCTAAGACATGTATAAAGCCTATATTCTTGCCTGATATGTATGCGGGCGGGAAATTGTTAAAAGACCCTTCTGATATTACATTTTATACGGGGGGACATTTGGCTATGTCGGATATTATTCGTAAATTTACACAAAAGAAAAAATATGGAGTTCGTAAGTATAAAAAAAATAGCAGCGTCCTCAGGATGTGGAATTTATGAAATAGACACGGGGGAGAGTACTATATACGCCGTCAACATGCGGAGAGGTGTTCCGAAGCCTGAGAACGTGGGTATTACAGTATGGACTTGGAAATCCTCGGAGCGGGTAGGGGCAGAGATGTTTTATGATATTCAGGTAAAAAGACGTGAGAAATGAAATTATTTATTAAAAGGCTGGATAGTTATGAATAGCCATTTTACACTTTTAGAGCAAAACACTTTACAGATTATGAATAAATTTCTGTTCCTAGATGACATAAGAATCCCTGAAGATGCTTATAAATACACAAATAATCACGACTTCATTAGTAAGAAGTGGGATATTGTACGTTCGTATGACGAGTTTGTGGGATATATAACAAATAATGGACTTCCGCAGCATATAGCATTCGATCACGATTT
>CAYTCO010000100.1:0-2201 GCA_964436385.1 uncultured Gammaproteobacteria bacterium | reverse complement strand
ATTCATCTATAAAGTCCTTTATTGATTGTCTATTAGACAATTGATGATGTCTTTCGATTAAGTCCATTATAAAGTCATATCTGTTTCGTCTTTCTCTATTTAACGGATTGTCCTTTAAGTTAACTATAATGTCGTGTAATGTCATATTAGTCTAATTTAGCTTTAATATGCTCTATTATTTTTTCGACCTGTTCTCTATAATAAATTTCAAAGTCTCCTGTTTTTCCTGTCTGCTTCCATAGCACGAATAGCACTGCTCGAAGTCTTTTTGAAGGCGTTTTGTCTTTATCCTCTGCATTTTCGATTGGTATATCTTCTGCTTGTACATCACCTTCTTTGAATACTAGCCAGCCAAACTTGTTTAGATTGTCCTTTAGTTGGCCAAAATCTTCGTTAGATAACTCCTGTGTAGTAAACGAGATACCGGCACTACCGTCAGAGCGTGAACTAAACCTCGTTAAGTATGAAGGTAGTTTAAGCATCAGAAGGGTATACTATTAGCATCTACAGTAAAGTTTTCAAGTTCTGCTTTCTCTCTGGCAGTTTTAATTGCCTGGGCTTCTTCTGGAGATAATGTAGAGCCACTCTTTTCCTGTTCTATTACAAAACCGTTAGTCTTTTTGCCGTCTTTTGAGGTATAACCGTCTGATAATTTACAAGAGAAGTATTTGCCTGACTTACCTTCTTTTAACCAACATGCACCAACATTCACATAATGCTCTCCGACTTTAAGCGAAATGTTATAGTCTGGTGCTTTGTCGCTTTTCTTTTCTTTGACCCTAAATATTGAGAAATTTTTATTCATATTATTTTAGATTAAAACGGCACTGAGTTGTCTTCCACTTTCTTTGTAATTTTATTAGTAGCAACATTTGCGTCATCATCTTCTGCTTCTAGTGCTAATAGTGTCTGGATTGCATAGCGTCTAAAGTATGTAATAGCACTACCAAATTTCTGCGCATCGGCACATTCTGGCAGTATTACTGGTTCTGGCCTAAACATCTTGCCATTTTCTGAATCAATTATTTGTGTATCGAGTGCTGATTTACCATTTATGTTTGTTAGAGCCTGAATAATTACAAGACCGTGTTTATTTAGTACAGGCTTAACATGTGCTAGTAGAGCATTTATATCAAAATATTTACTCTTGAAATATGGGTTAGTGCTATCTTTTTGTATTGCACCCAATTCTCTTTGAACATTTAGTAATTTTTCGTACATTTGAACATTTAGTAATTTTTCGTACATTTGATTATTGATTATTTGTTAATTCTCTCTCTGTTCCTACATCATACGCTGTCCTGTCATTCGGTTCTCCGCTAAGTGCTTCTGTGTTCTGGTGTATACTTTCATTGTACTTATTTAATGGGCGATTCGACCTGTTTATCGCTCCCCGGATAATTAACTGTGCTGATAAGTTATCTTTGTGTATATCTATCATTTTATTTGAACTTAAACTTTCTAATATTTTCTGATTCCTTTACTAATCTCTTTAATTTATCTATCGCTGATTCCTCTTTTACTTTTTGATTATCTAGTAGATGCCAGACATCTTTATTTGATGTTCTCATGTTAGTAAATATTATCGCTATTTCCTAATAATTCTGCATTTAGTTCACTAACAGCTTCTTGGTATTCATCTTTATCTAGGCTATCGTGGACATTTCCACATTCACAATTACAACCTTCTCGCCTACAATTACTCGTACAAGCATGTATACAATTTGGGTGTGTCATAGTATATAACTTAATGATAATGGTTCATGCTCTATTCCCTTATTCATCCACTCACTTAAGAAACTCTCGCGCTCGGAACGTAACACTACTTCACCTTCGCTCTCTTCGTATTCCTCTAACTGCTCTGGTTCTATGTTGTCCATTTTAGTTGGTTCTCCCTCCGCTTGTAAGTAGAGAGAGAACGAATTATACAAGCTGATAATAATGTGAAATCCGAGGAGAGTGTAGGGGGCAAGGTTTGACTTGCAGGGAAGGATTGGACTCGCACCAACATTTCGTCTAATCGACACCTTTCTTACCCTTAATGGGTCAGCACTTCTCCCACCAATGCATTAGTTGCGGTATCACTGTCCGCCACCCCTACATTCTCCTAAGATTTCAAAGCAGTTTTGTTAACTAGATAACGATGAGACTCGTATAAACTATCGAAGTTAAACCAATCTGTCGTCTCTAGTTAATGTACT
>CAYTCO010000099.1:0-2206 GCA_964436385.1 uncultured Gammaproteobacteria bacterium | reverse complement strand
GGCCTTCTTCGAATACAGTAGGTATATGTACTTTAACAACTGGAATACAAGCAATTTGACATAACTTTTTTTATGTCAAAGAAAGTAAATACTAGGCCGCGTTTCTTGCTCCAAGCAAGAAGCGCATAGTAAATTTTAATTTTAAGAAAGATTGTTAAAAGAATACACATGATTTATTAGAATCTGTGCTATTTCGATTAACGCCAATAGTGGATGCCTAGGAAGTATAGACCGAAGAAGGACGCATCAAGGTTCGCGAAAATTGTCGGGGAGAGACCTATGACTCTTTGATCCGGCAGTGTCCGAATGGGGTAACCCACCCGTAAGGGGAGCTTCTACTGAAGTTTGTTTGAATTTATTCGAACAATATTAGGTAGCAGTAGGAAACCCGGGAAACTGAAACATCTAAGTACCCGGAGGAATAAAAATCACAGAGATTCCGTCAGTAGCGGCGAGTGAAAGCGGAACAGCCTAAACTACTCGTAGCAATACCAGTAGTGTTGCAGGATGACTTGCTTAAATGCAATGGAGTACAAGAAAATGATAGCAGAAGGTGCCGGAACTGCACCACCATAGGGAGTGATAGTCTCGTAAGCGAAATCATTTTCTCTCCTCGTTATATCCTAAGTACTATGAGGCACGATTTAAACCTTGTAGGAATCTGGGGCGACCACGCTCCAAGGCTAAATATCTATACTTACCGATAGTGAACTAGTACCGTGAGGGAAAGGTGAAAAGCACCCCGGGAGGGGAATGAAATAGTACCTGAAACTATTGGCTGACAAGCAGACGAAGCAGATTTATTCTGTGACGTCGTGCCTATTGAAGAATGAGCCGGTGAGTTAATTTATATTCCAAGTTTAAGCAAGGTAAGTCTTGCGGAGGCGCAGTGAAAGCGAGCCCTAACTGGGCGTTTAGGAGTGTAGATTAGACCCGAAACCAGGTGAGCTAACCATGAGCAGGTTGAAGTCTCGCGAAAGTTGAGATGGAGGACCGAACCCTTTTCCGTTGCAATGGGATGGGATGACTTGTGGTTAGGGGCGATATGCCAAACGAACCTGGAGATAGCTGGTTCTCCCTGAAATATATCTTGGTATAGCTTCCGTTAAAAGCTTGCTGGGGGTAGAGCACTGAATGGATCTGGGTGGCGAAAGCTATTCAATTCAATCAAACTCCGAATACCAGTGTAGTGTTGACGGAAAGTCAGAACTGCGGGGCTAAGCTCGTGGTTCGAGAGGGAAACAACCCAGACTTTCAGCTAAGGTCTCTAAATTCATGCTAAGTTGTTAAGGAAGTCATTGTCCTCAGACAGCTAGGAGGTTGGCTTAGAAGCAGCCATCCTTTAAAGAAAGCGTAACAGCTCACTAGTCGATTTGGGATAGTGGCGCCGAAAATGATCGAGGATTAAGCATGATACCGAAGCTAGAGAATCCGAAAGGGTTGGTAAGGGAGCGTTCTATATGCTGTGAAGCTTTGTCGTGAGGCGGGGTGGAGCGTATAGAAGTGAGAATGCCGGCATGAGTAGCGTATTGCACCTGAGAACGGTGCACGCCAAAAGCCTAAGGATTCCTTCGCAATGTAAGTCAGCGAAGGGTTAGTCGGCACCTAACGGTAGCCCGTCAATAAGCGCGGGATAGCCGGATGGACGAGTCGTTAAAATTCGACTACTTTGTATTAATCGTTATTACTTAAGGATTGACTGGAATGGAAGAGACAGCCCGATACGTCGGGTTTAAATCACGAGGCAGTGAAGATTGGCAAATCCGTCTTTATGTTTTAACCGAGTGATGATGACAAATAGGAAACGCGAGAAGTACTATAAGTGTTATCTTTCAATCTACGAGAAAAGGTTCGTAAGGAGATTAATTTGGAGCCGTACCGCATTACCGACACAGGTAGGCAAGTCGAGTAGACTAAGGCGATCGTGAGAAGTGTGTTCAAGGAACTCTGCAAAAAATCTAGGCGTAACCTATGGGAGATGCCTTGCCTACTGTAAAAAGTAGGCCATATGCAAAAGAATGCTTAGCAACTGTTTATCTAAAACACAGGTCCCTGCAAAACCGAAAGGTAAGGTATAGGGGCTGACACCTGCCCAGTGCCGGTAAGTCAAAAGTGTTGGCTGAAGTCCGTAAGGATTCTAGGCTGGTACTTAAGCTCCGGTGAACGGCAGCAGTAACTATAACTGTTCTATGGTAGCGAAGTTCCT
>CAYTCO010000098.1:0-2222 GCA_964436385.1 uncultured Gammaproteobacteria bacterium | reverse complement strand
AAAGCGTAAAGCTTCAAGCGGTAAGCGTAAAGTTTCATCAAGTCAAACCCCAACTCCTAGCTCCGAACTTCCAGCTTCTAAAAAGCTAGGACGTAACGATCCATGCTGGTGCGGAAAATTAAAACCAAATGGAACTCCAGTCAAGTACAAGCATTGCCATTATCCAAATTGAAGAAAGCTCAGCAACTAAACATTAAAGTCTAAATACAACCCTTTAACATATGGTAATAATTGTGTTTGTAGATCCTTCCTATTCCTGACTATAACCAGCTTTCGTGTAATTACTTCATGACAAAGTGGACACAAAATACACCAATCTTCAGGATTTATAGATTTAGGAACGATGTGGTGCCATTCGCAAATTTTCAAACCGCAAACCTCACAAGCTTTTCCATAAAGTTTAATTGCTTCGCGACGATAAGTTGATCTTGCTGTGCCTTTTCTATTTTTCCAGAGTTTATAATTCATTCTATAGTACTTTATTACTACCTCTGTCACACCTAATGTTTTCGCAATCTCTTTGTCTGTCATCTTTCTCCAATGAGCTCTGATAAAAGTACGCTCTCCTTTTCGTAATTGGTGTGTTTGAGGTCTGATTCCTGCACTATGTAGTGCTTTTGACCAATAACCAAACCTTCTGATTATTGTTCTTGGAGCAGGACCAGGAAATTCATTTAAATCACGGGATGCAGGTGCTCTTCCGAGTATCCTATGTATACCCTTTAGATACTTTATTATGTCCTCGTTTGTATACTCACGCTTGAATCTTTGATCCTTTTTTCTTAACATAAAACAATTAAGTCATAAAGTATAAAAAATGTCAATAAAATACAAAAAATGCCACTATGAGAGCGATTCAGCCCGTTAAATCGGTCTAAACTCCATTTTCAACACCACACAGAACGCTTCTTTTTGGTATATAAATCTATATCAAAGCATAGCTAGTATTCTTGGTTGGAAAATCGTTATAGGATTGGTTTAATAATCTCCCGCCACCGTATGTTTTGAAAATTATTGTTAGCATATAACTAACTATCTATATATCCCCTTGACTTTTTCAAAAATTCATCTTCAATTAATATATGAATGAAGATCTGCCAAAAGAAGAAGTAAAAGCTGAAGCACCAATATTTGATGCACCAAAACCTGAAGAAAAAACTCCAAAGAAAAACAATTCAAGAAAATTAATTCTTTTTGGAATACTAGGAGTATTAATTCTTATTTTGGTCGTTATGGTTGGATGGAGCATGCGCCCTACTAAACTCACATACGATTCAAATAGCGAGACAGCAAAATATTTGGATGGAGAAGAGAAAGAGGTTGTTCCTAACACTAAGCCAGTGCAAAAATTAAATACCACCGACCCTATCGTTATGCTCAATTCGCTCAGGGGTTATGCAGAGATTTCGCAACAAGTTGATGAAGCTATGTTCTATTATCCATTTAAAGAATCAGAAAATGAATGGTCATCTGGTAAAAGGATTTATATAAACCAAACTGATTTAGTGAGATATGATAAGGCTAAAATGTCTAAAAATATCGAATATTTCTTTTCAAAACAAGGATTCCTGAAAAGCGAAGAGAGAAGTATAAACAGAACTATTGGTTATTACCTAGGAGATACTCTATGTCTAGCACCTTTACAAGATGCTAACGACTACATAATTTATTGTGGCAAGTTAGACAATAACTATAACGTCCTACTTTCTGAATTAACACCTGTTGTAAGAAATGATCCACATTTCAAAGGGAAACTCCCTCCCGAATATGTAAAAATAGAAATTGAGAGATCTGAAGGAGATTTTGTCGTAGGAGTTTATCAAAATCATTTTGTAGCAAAAAAGGAAAATTCGAAATGGAAAATATTATATTTCGCTTTGGAATCTCCTTTTTGCAAAGATGTAGAGAAATACAATATACCCAAAGGGATTGATAATTGCTATTTGGAAGACGGAAAAACTTTTAAATATTGAGCCGTTTGTGCGGTCACCTATTTGACTAACACTTTCCTTCGGAAAGCTCAGGACAAGGCAAAAAAGTGCCACTGGCCTAACTGATTAGTCCACCATATCAATCCAAGCTGCAATTAAGAGTACCGCATATACCCAATTTCCATTGTTTTCCTATTCCCCAAAAATTGCTATAAGTTTAAGTTAATAATCACCCTCCACCGCATGGTTTTTCAAAAGGAAGCTGTGATAATATTTAACAATGAAGGAAGA
>CAYTCO010000097.1:0-2269 GCA_964436385.1 uncultured Gammaproteobacteria bacterium | reverse complement strand
GCAATCCTCCAGCCCACTCGAGTCCCACAAGACCTAACTCAAACTGGGCTTGGATCACGCTATCCAAAAATTCACCGGCAAATGCTTCAATAACCCCATCCTCCAAGAACTGAACACCACGACCATCATCCTGAGACTGAAATCTTATGATTGTACCATCATAACCATCGTCTGAGAATAAAAGATTTGATCCAAGACCCAAAACAAAAACTTTTTGGATACCGTTATTTTTGATGTAATCCAAGGCTTGAAGAACATCGTCTTTTGAAGCGACGTCAATAACAAATTTGGCGACACCGCCAATTTGATACCAGAGAATAGTTGAGAGTAAGACGTCGTTATAAATCTGCATATGGATATTATAGTCGACTAAATACGAAATACGAATATCGAGATACGAAACAAATTAAAAAATCCAATTATTCAGACTTTTTAAGAATAGCACCAAGAATATTCATTAGCTCAGTTGCTTCTTTCAATAATATGTCTCGATCTTTAGCGTTTTCATCAATCAATCTGAGCCAAAACCTTGTTTCTTTTGCTTCTTTACGACTGATCTTAATTCTCATGATAAAGTCCTTTTTACTTAAAGAGTCATTCGCCTCTATATAATTTGCACCAATAGACCCTGATGATCTTATTAATTGCTTTATATCATCCATGTTTGTGAGTTTTTTTGGAAGATTAGAAACAAATAATCTTGTATTTTTGGCAAACTGGAAAGTACGCTCCTCCAAATCGTACTGTTTTTGATTTTTAATTTCGTTCATTGGAGTTTGTTTCGTGCTTCGAATTTAGAGTTTCGAATTTTACACTGAAGCATCTGCTACATCGTCTTCACTTAGCCGAAGGAGTCCTTCATCGAGGCGCTTTTGATCTAAGAAGTGAGCGATAAATCCGACTGATCTTGAAAGAACAAAAAATGCATTGAAAAATTCCTGCTCAATAAGCTCCCATAACTGTTCATCGCTATATCCTTCTTTCTCGGACATATAGTCAAGGAGTAATGCGGCAATAGCACCATCGACGTTCAGTATTAAATTACCCTTCTTTTCAGTCGTTACTTTCTCAACGTCTAATGCAAAATTTGTAAATCTTTTTGCCTCTAACCTATCCAAAAATCCCTTAAGAGCGGCAACTCTTGGATCTGGCATATCGACTCTATACTTCTTGTGTCCAATTCCCTGTATATATACTTTTTTTGCTGCAAACTCTTCAACATAAGACGAAGCACTTTTCCCATCAACTACTCCCGAAAACCAATTTCGTGCTGCTTCATTCAATGCGCCACCGAAGCGTGGTCCGATTGTTAGAAGCCCTGACGCAAGAGAGCTCACCAAATCCTTTCCTGCTCGTGCACTGACAATTGTATTTAATGCTCCTGATACATATGGGCCATGATCAACGCTAATTCTTAAAATAAAATCTACTAAATCCTCGGTGTCCTTTGATTGAATCTTCTTTCCTAAAAAGAGAGAGGCGATAATTTTTGCAAAACTATTATCATTTGCAAACGTTAGTAAATCCTCACCCAAAATCTTTACATCTCCATCAACGTCTTTTGAGATGCTTGAGGATATTAATGCGTGTTTTCTGTCGTCCATATTTTCAATTGTATCATTTGAACCCTCAAACCCAAAGTCGGGAAGTTCCTCGATCATGTGAACAAATTCAGAAAAACTTTCAGGCACCATAGCCCCGCTCTCCTTTAGCGCTTGACGCTTTTCCCTTGCCCCTTCTACTTTTGTTCCAGCCATTGCTTTTGCGTGTCCAAATTGAGGAGGGGTCTCAAAAAGATCAGATATTGTTCCTGCAACATAACATATAACGGGTTTTTTTATGTGACCTATTTTAATAAGCTGTGCTAACTTATACTCATCCTCTCCTCCAAGCTCTCCGTAATAGACAATTGCTTGAGTTTTTTCATCATCTTGAGCAGCCATTAGGGCATCGACCGGCTCAAAAAGAGGAAATCTATCTCCACCGAAAGAAAGTGAGAAACTGACGCGGTTATGGGTTCTGTTAACCACGTTAATAATTTCGTTTACCATCCCCCCCGATGCTGAAAGTACACAGACACCCCCAGAAGAAAGCAACCCAGATGAGATTATCTGATCTGATGAAATTCCGCCAATTGCACCAAGCTTAAATTTGCCAGCAACAACAAGACCAACGCTAGATGGGCCGATTAGGGTAACCTTTTTGTCTTTTGCATATTCAAATAAATCGATCGAGTGCTTTTCTGGTACTCCTTCGGCAAAGATTGTGC
>CAYTCO010000096.1:0-2310 GCA_964436385.1 uncultured Gammaproteobacteria bacterium | reverse complement strand
GCAGGAGAACTACTCTACTCAACTGGCACTACGACCTATGATAGTCTAGCTGCAGGAAATAGTGGGGAGTGCCTGGTTTCGGGAGGAGCAGGAGCACCATCCTGGACATCTTGCGCAGGCGCTACAGGTATAACGACATACTGGGATCTTGCATCAGGTGCGTTAAGACCAAAGAACGAAACCGTTGATTTCTTTGTGGGTGGTGTATCAACCGACTCAGCTAAATTTGCAATATTGGGCGTTAACAATACGCGTGGACAACAGACAGCAAGCGTTTCAGGCAACTTAGTGCTAGATGCAGTTGGGTCTCTTCAAACAACCCTTAACCAAACATTAACTATTGGTGGAGTGACAACTGGCAACATTGTTCTTTCTCCACTTGGAGGATCTGGGCTAGTTACTTCTACTGGAGATCTTAACTTAACTATTGGTAAATCCTTCTATATAAATGGAGCTAGTGTATTATCGTCAACTACACTAGGAGCCGGAGTAACAGGATCTTCATTAACTAGCGTAGGAACCCTAACGTCAGGCACTTGGAACGCAACAGCAATTGGTAGTCAGTATGGTGGTACAGGGCAGAATTTCTCAGGATCAACAGGTGTTCCAAGTCTTTCAAGTGGCACATGGAGCGTTAATGCTACTCTTGCAACATCTCTTGGTGGTCTAGGTGCAAATGTTACTGCAGTTGGAGCAGGAGAACTACTCTACTCAACTGGCACTACGACCTACGACTCTTTGGCTGCAGGAAACTCAGGTGAATGTTTGACAAGCGGTGGTGCAGGTGCACCTGTCTGGACTTCATGCGCAGGAGCAACAGGAATTGTTACATACTGGGATCTATCAAGCGGAGCATTGAAACCAAAAAATGCAACCGTGGACCTATTTGTCGGAGGTGTATCAACCGACTCAGCAAAATTTGCAATTCTTGGGGTTAATGATACAAGAGGATCACAGACAGCATCTATTTCGGGAAATTTGGTTCTGGACAGCATTGGAAGCCTTCAAACCACCAACAACCAGTCTCTTACCATAGGGGGTTCAACAACCGGCAACATAACACTCTCACCTCTTGGAGGCTCAGGCATTGTCAATTCAACAGGAGATCTTAATTTAGCAAACGGCAAGTCATACTACATAAATGGTACAAACGTTCTAAGTGGCAGCACCTTAGGCGCGGGTGTACTTAGCTCATCTCTAATAAGCGTTGGTACTCTTACAACCGGTGTGTGGAATGCTACAGCAATAGGTGCCCAATATGGAGGCACCGGCATTAATACTTCTGCCTCCACAGGTGTACCTACAATTTCATCCGGAACGTGGAGTATTGCAGCTCAACTTTCACCTCTTCGAGGGGGCACAGGGGTTGACGGGTCGGGAGCTTCAAATGGAACAATACTTATAGGAAATGGCGCAGGATACAGCCTTGCAACTATAACCCAAGGAGCCGGTATCACTATATCAAATGGGTCAGGTACTATAACAATTTCATCTACTACAGGCTCGAGTTCTAAATTCACACAAAGTGATTCCCAAGGCACACTCTACCCCAACAACGGAACTCTGGATTTTTTCGTCGGCGGAACAGCTACTGCTAGTTCAAAGTTTGCAATACTAAACGTGTCAGGAGCAAATCCTACCGCTTCTGTGTCCTCAGGCTTAGATGGAACTTCTACGTATATAGATGCCAGTGGAAATATGCAAACAACACGAAACCAATCGATCACAATTGGTGGAGCAACTACCGGCAATATTACTCTTTCTCCTCTTAACGGGAATGGAACAGTACTCTCGACCGGAGATATTAATCTATCAAGCGGAAAGGCATTTTACATCAACGGAGCCAGCGTTTTGAATAACACAACATTAGGAAGTGCAGTTGTTAGCTCGTCCTTAACATCAGTTGGCACTCTAACATCTGGCACTTGGAACGCAACAGCAATTGGTAGTCAGTATGGTGGTACAGGGCAGAATTTCTCAGGATCAACAGGTGTTCCAAGTCTTTCAAGTGGCACATGGAGCGTTAATGCTACTCTTGCAACATCTCTTGGTGGTCTAGGTGCAAATGTTACTGCAGTTGGTGCAGGAGAACTACTCTACTCAACTGGAACCACAACCTACGACTCTTTGGCTGCAGGAAACTCAGGTGAATGTTTGACAAGCGGTGGTGCAGGTGCACCTGTTTGGACAGATTGTTCTAATGCATCAAATGATGACTGGGATTTGGTAAGTGGAACACTTGCAACCAAAAACTCAACAGTAGATCTTTTCGTAGGTGGTGTTTCAACCGACTCTGCAAAGTTTGCGATT
>CAYTCO010000095.1:0-2319 GCA_964436385.1 uncultured Gammaproteobacteria bacterium | reverse complement strand
ATATTGCGGGCGCTGCAACAACCATTACTCTAGGTGCAGGGACCGGAACAACAACAGTTAATAACGGCCTTACGGTAACAGGGGATTTTGCGGCAAATGGTGGGGCAACCTTCACACCACCCGGCACAAGTGATATAACGCTTACGACTGATACAGATTCTATACTCACAATAGCAGGACTACCAACAGCTACTGGTAATCTCGTTTGTATAGATAATTCGACCTCTCAAGTTACCAAGTGTGCATCCGATGCAATTTCACTTCAGTCTGCTTATGATGGCGGAAATACAATTCTTTCTACTAATAATCGAAATATAGCGTTTACTCTTGCAGATACTGCTACAGACTCAAATTTCCTTGTCACAACTGCTGACGGGTCAACAGGAGGCTCCAGTTTCGTAAGAGCAGACGGTGCAAGCACTGCTGACCCCGCTCAGTTGGTTCTAATCAACAACGCGGATGCTGATCGTGTTCTTCCAACGGCTCTAAGAATCTCATCAACTGGTGGTGGCGGAATAACAACAGCAATCGACGTCTCTGATGCAACTATTGTTACGGGAATTTCTCTTGGCGCAAGCTCAATTGCAGGTACCAATTTTTCAGTCGATGGACCAACGGGAAGCATAACTTCAGCAGGAGACCTTGCTCTTAATGGGAGTGATATAACAACTACATCAACGGGTACGGTTACTGTGTTTAACGCAAATGCTGCGACAGCAAATGCATTTGGTGCAGCAACCTCTATCACAATTGGAGCAATTTCAGGAACCGCAGCAATAAGAAATGCAACTATTTCTTTTCCAAATGCTACAGCAATTAATGCAGCAAACGCAGTAACAACAATTGACAGTCTTTCTTTGGGAGGCGGTTATGGATCAACAGGAGTATCGATTTCAAATACCGGCAATATTCAGGCAAATGGTACTTTGACAATTGATGGGACATCACTTCTTACTGGGAATGTTACTGCAACTGGCGATCTTGCAATAAATGGTGGGGATTTAACAACGACTGCAACGACATTTAATTTGCTGAATGCTACCGCAACGACAATCAACTTTGCGGGTGCAGCAACAACTCTTTCAATAGGCGCTGGAACAGGTACCTCAACGGTTAATAATAACTTAACAGTTACAGGAGATTTTACGGCAAACGGAAATGCAACGTTCAATCCTTCAGGAACAGAAGTTATAACGATTAATACAGATTCCGATTCACCACTTTTCATAACAGGACTCCCAACCGTAACGGGTAATTTAGTCTGCATAGACAACGGAACCGGGCAGATTACGGAATGTGCATCCGATGCTATTTCTCTTCAGTCTGCATACGTTGGAGGAAACACCATAACAACAACAAATAACCGCGATATTGCATTTACTCTTTCCAACGACACAACGGATTCTAACTTTACTGTTACAACAGCGGATGGGTCTACCGGGGGAAGCGTTTTCTCTCGAGCGGACGGTGCAGGGACTTCCGATCCTACTCAACTCGTTTTGATTGATAATCTAGATTCAGACAGAGTTCTACCCGTAGGGTTAAGAATCTCTTCATCCGGTGGTGGAGGTATAACAACAGCCCTTGATGTTTCTGACTCATCCATTGTGACTGCAATTGCACTCGGAGCAAATGACATAACAGGAACCAACTTCTCAGTTGCGGGTGCAACCGGAAATATAACTTCAAATGGCGATCTTGCTCTTAACGGTGGAGACATTACTACAACAAATACAACAGCTTCTGTTTTCAATGCAAATGCTACAACAGTTAATGCCTTTGGTGCCGCAACAGCATTGACGATAGGAGGCACTACGGGAACAGCAACGATTAGAAATGATGCAATATCTTTCCCAAATGCTACGTCTATTACAGCAACTACAGCTATCACCACAATTGATTCTCTTGTTCTTGGAGGAGGATACGCCTCAACAGGAGTATCGATCTCCAATACAGGCAATATTCAAGCAAACGGAACTCTTACGGTTGATGGAGCATCTGTTTTGACGGGAAATATTACGTCTGCAGGGGATCTTGCTCTTAACGGTGGAGACATTACTACAACAAATACGTCAGCTACTCTATTCAATGCAAATGCCACGTCTCTTCTTATAGGTAATGATGCAACAACCGTTTCTATCGGAGACGCAACAGGAACAACTACAGTTAATAATGCCCTGACTGTTACTGGAGATTTTGCAGCAAATGGCGGAGCAACATTTACCCCACCTAGCACAAGTGACATTACTCTTGTAACTGATGCAGATTCAATTCTTACAATCTCAGGTCTTCCAACGGCAACGGGTAATCTTGTTTGTA
>CAYTCO010000094.1:0-2346 GCA_964436385.1 uncultured Gammaproteobacteria bacterium | reverse complement strand
ACACCACAATTGAGTCTGCTATTGCTGCCCTACCAGCTGGAGGTGGAGCTGTTGTGCTTCTTGAGGGAACGTATGTTATTGATTCAAATGGTATTGATATTACAACTTCAAATGTGTCTCTTATTGGTGCAGGAAAATCAACGGTGCTTCAAAGAGGATGGGGCACAGTAAGTGATGACGGAGTCATCACTGTAACTTCAGCATCAAATATTACCATCGCTGACCTGACAATAGATGGAGTTGATGGTACTTATGCAGCCTCTACAGACCTAGGAATCTACTTCGGCAGTGCAGTAACATATTCTTCAATCAGAAATACATATGTGCATGATAACGGTGGTGACGGAGCCATCGAAATTAATTCAGATAGCAACAATAATTCTGTTGTAGACAATCTTGTTCGTTCGAATTCTGGATTAGCTGGTATCCTCATTAGCTCGAACTCTAACATCGTATCTGGAAACAGTACACAGCAAAATGGTGTTTATGGTATTCATATTAGTGGTACTGATAACATCATTATCGGAAACTACGTAGCATCAAATACCCGCGGCGTCTTCCTTAACAGTGGAAGCAGAAGCATCATATCTAATAATAAATTATATGATAACGGTGGCAGTGGAAGCGACAATTCTATTATTCTATACGCGGATTCTGATTCAAATACAATCTCCAATAATGATATTATTGATACAGCTGGTACAGGGTACGCAATAGATATTCAAAATTCCACTAATGATAATAATTACTTAATTGGCAACAGATATTCCGGCACAGGTGCCACAAGCATTAGAGATTTGGGTACAGGTACCACTATTCAACACAGAGATCGCTTCGCAATTGAGGGAAACTCTGCTGGAAAATCCCTACTTACACTCAACCAAACCAATTCAAATTGGGACATCATCGCTGCATCTGCATCTGGCACTAATGTATTTAGACTTACATACGATGGGTTCGCTTCAGCATCAGGTGGATTTACAGTAAATGGAGCTGGAAGTATTCAAAGTACCAACAACCAGACACTCACAATTGGTGGAGGATCAACTGGAAACCTTGTCATCGGAAGAGCATCACAGACAGTTACTCTCCCAGGGTTCACAACTGCGGGAGGCTTACTTTACACGGGAACCAATGGAGTTCTGGCCCAGACAACAGCCGGAAACATCAATCAGTGTCTTACATCAACGGGCGGTGGAGCTCCAACTTGGACCTCCTGCACAAATGCAGCAACTTCACCATTTGAATCTGCAAATGGGATCATCACGCAGCTTTTGACAACCCAAGACGTATTCTTTGGAGGCACATCAACAGACTCAGCAAAGTTTGCATTCATTGGCAACAACCTTGCACGAGGAAATCAAACAGCTTCTTTCTCAGGAAATCTTGTCCTTGATGCCGCAGGAAGCCTGCAAACTACAAACAATCAAACACTCTCAATTGGTGGTAACACTACCGGAAATATAAATATAGGCACGGATTCAATGGCAAGAACGATTGCAATTGGAAATTACACCGGTTCCACTGCATTGAATATTTTTGGTGGAACAGGTGGCATCAATTTATCGACTGCAGTGGGTGGAGATATCGGCATCTCTGCCGGTAACGCAGTTTACATTGACGCTAGCTCTTCTGTGCTTGAACTCAACGCAGCTGGTGCAATATCAATAGGAAATGATGTTGTAGCTCAACCTATAAATATTGGTACTGGAGCATCTGCGCGTACAATAACTATTGGTAATGCTACATCAACAACAGGTCTCGTACTAAATTCTGGCACAGGAGATATAACACTTACTTCAGCAGACGACGTATCAATAGTTGGAGGTGGTGCCAATGCAGTTATTGGTATTGGTAATTCTGTTACTGCTACAACTATAAATATTGGAAGCGCAGTATCTGGTACGTCGGTTAATTTGTCATCTGGTGGTACAAGTAACATTACCCTTACTCCTAATGGTTCAGGAAATGTCGTTTTGACATCGGATTCAGACACTGGAATATACATTGGTTCTATTAGCAATACACCTGCTCCGCTTTCAGTAAGTGGCGGAATCGGTTCAAATGCTGCATTTATACTCAACCAAACCAATAGCGGGGATATCTTTGCCGCCTCCGCATCAGGTGTTACAAAATTTGTCATCAAAAATGACGGTACAGCCTCATCTTCTGCAGGCTTTACAATTGACGGAATTGGCCAAGTCCAATCTACAAACAATCAATCACTAACCATCGGTGGAGGAACTACTGGTGAGTTGACAATTGGAAAAGCCTCACAGAATCTATTCCTGCCTAACTTCACAACAAATGGTGGATTACTCTATACTTCCTCAACAGGTCTACTAA
>CAYTCO010000093.1:0-2370 GCA_964436385.1 uncultured Gammaproteobacteria bacterium | reverse complement strand
GAAGTTAATTTATATCATGTTGCATAATATTGCAAGATACTTCATTATATTTCATTATACTTCAAAATAATCTTCTATTTGAATTCAAATGCAAGAATATGAGGTTTAGTTGAAGGATAATAATAATATTGCTCCCAGGGACAAGAGGGCCTACTTAAAAAATTAAATAAATTCCAGGACAAACCTGCAGCGATTGCGATAAGTAGCCAAAAAGGGAACATGAATAAAGTGTATCAAAAATTGAGGACCACATTCTTATATGCTTGGTACTGTGGACTAGTCCATAGTACCTCCATTAGAGGTCGTTATTGATGAAGTTTTTCATAGAATCATATAGGCTTTCGTGTTCTAGTAGGACTGAGATAGCCTCTCTTGTAAGAGTGGCCAGCTGAACAACTTCAAGCGGTATCTTTTTATCTCCACATTTATTAACTCCGCAGCCTTCGCAAGCAAAAACCCCTAGCTCAGTGTTCGGGATAGTTTCCCCAAGTTCAAATTCCCCTCTTTGGATAGCCTCACGCTTTTCTTCATCTATATTCTTACCGGTATGGGGATATCCACCATAACCATAATACATACAAACCAAAGGTCTAAAAGGATAGATAGTGCAACGATTGTCATTACTTAAAAAAGAACAGTTTGTTAGATTTGGATCCTTAGCTCTTTCTTTTGCTCTTTGCACCACATCAAGAGGAATATCCCCCTGCTTCACTCCTGACTTTATGACTTCCATATCTTGATTTAGAATAAACAGGTTTGGCTCACAACAATCACCTGTCCCTTCACACAAATTAAATTCTGTGTAATTCTCGTTGAGGTTTTGCTGCAATTCTCTTAATTCCGGGTAATAACCGTTTTCAGCTGACATAAACAGAGTGGAGAACTACTACATCTTGAAGAGATTAAGATGCAAGCTTTTCTTACTTTTGAGTTTACGAAAAAGCAGGAGTGAAACTACTACATCTTAATCTCAACGTTAACTCCGCTTGGGAGGTCGAGATGAATAAGATTCTCAATAGTGCTATCTGTGGGATTTAGAATATCTATAAGTCTTTTGTGGGTTTTTAATTGAAAGTGCTCTCTTGCGTCCTTATCGATAAAAGCGGCTTTATTTACAGCAAAAACTGTTCTGTCAGAAGGCAATGGGATAGGTCCAACAACCTTTGCACCGGTTCTTAAAGCAGTGTCGATTATTTGTTGACACGTTGAATCAATGATCCTGGGATCATAACTTTTCAACTTTACGCGGATGCGTCCTTTATTTGCCATATCTATGTCTTTAAAACAAAAAAACCTCGCACGGAGCGAGGTCTATATTACTAATGGTTTCAGTTCTAATTGTCTAATGTGCTAGTTTAGTAACAACTTCCGCCGTCGTGAAACACTTTGGCGGACTTCGTTACTTAGTAATTTTAGTAACTACGCCTGCTCCAACTGTCTTGCCACCCTCACGGATAGCAAATCTCATACCTTCTTCCATAGCTACAGGTACGATTAGAATTACATTCATCTTTGCATTGTCTCCAGGCATGACCATTTCTACTCCATCTTGAAGTTTGATTTCACCAGTAACGTCAGTTGTTCTGATATAAAATTGTGGTCTATATCCTGAGAAGAAAGGTGTGTGACGTCCGCCTTCTTCTTTTGTAAGAATGTAAACTTCAGCTTCAAATTCGCTGTGAGGAGTAATAGATCCTGGTTTTGCCAAAACCTGTCCACGCTCAACATCCTTTTTCTCAACTCCTCTTAGTAGAAGTCCAGCATTATCTCCTGCTTGTCCTTCGTCGAGTTGTTTTCTAAACATTTCAATTCCCGTAACTATTGTTTTTGTTGTTGGCTTGATTCCAACGATTTCTAATTCTTCATTGATCTTAACAACTCCTCTTTCAATTCTACCCGTAACAACAGTTCCACGACCTTTGATTGAGAAAACGTCTTCAACAGGCATTAAAAATGGCTTATCAACTGGTCTTTCTGGAGTTGGAATGAATGAATCAACAGCATCCATAAGATCAAGAATTGCTTTTTCTGCATCTGCATCGCCTTCAATAGCTTTAAGCGCAGATCCCTTGATGATAGGAGCATTATCTCCATCGTAATCGTATTTTGTAAGGAGCTCTCTTACTTCCATTTCGACCAATTCCAAAAGTTCTGGATCTTGCACCATATCAACTTTATTCATGAAAACAACGATCTTAGGTACACCAACTTGATTTGCAAGAAGGATGTGTTCTCGGGTCTGTGGCATAGGTCCGTCAGGAGCGCTAACAACTAGAATAGCGCCGTCCATTTGAGCGGCACCAGTGATCATGTTCTTGATGTAATCAGCGTGTCCTGGAGCGTCGATATGAGCGTAATGTCTTGTTGCTG
>CAYTCO010000092.1:0-2401 GCA_964436385.1 uncultured Gammaproteobacteria bacterium | reverse complement strand
ATTTTTAGTTTTTTCATAGCATGGAAGATAAAAGCCCACAAAATCCAACTTCCTCCACCCCGGTCCCATCTATTGATTCTCCTGTTTTAAGTACAGAAATAGTTAAAAAATCGTCCAAATTCTCAATCAAAGCAATAATTGGCACAATTATTTTTCTTTTGCTAGCTGGTGGCGCCGCTGCGGGATTTGTATACCGAGAACCGCTGATGAGTTTAGTCTCCCAACCTACTCCAACCCCAACCCTTGCCCCTACGCCTACACCAATTCCAAACCCTACAGCAGACTGGCAGATTTACGAAAATGTAGAAGAAGGATTTTCAGTTAAATACCCCTCTGATTGGGATATTATTTCATCATGGGAGAAACAGGGCGAATCAATTACCTTCTCATCAAGAATTGTAAGTACGGGTGAAGCGGACAAGCCCGCACTTGTTTCGATAAAAAAGGTTCTAACCTCAAAGTTAGATTCAGAATTGGAGAACAATTCTACAGACTATGAAACCAAAACAATCGTTCATGGTGATTTTACATATGTTTTGTCAGCAAGTACCTACATTATTGGTGGCCAAGCACCGAAGGAAATTGAGGAGTTAGCTGTTCAAACACTTAATCTCATGATTACAACCTTCACTCTAACGCAAGTTTCGCCTCTTGATACGACAGGGTGGTCTACATTTGAAAATGAAAAACTAGCGATCAAGCATCCCCCGAGTTGGAAATCAAGAAATGGCTATGACGTTTCATTAATAAGTGAAGACTTTGTGGAGGAAGGTGGAATTCCGGAAATCACAAAAGGCCTCCTTCTAGCAGGTGCCTCTTTTGAAGGAACGACTGAAGAGAGCAATAATTATGGACCATTTGTGTGTGCAGTGGAAAAAACTGAAACCATAACTTTTGATTCTGTTTACTACATTGATGAGATGGATTGTCTTACCCCAATAATCGGCCAATCCCTAGGAATAAGAAAAGTCGATCAAAGCAAGACAGGTTTCTATCTCGTTTTGAGCTTTCCAGATGAAAATAAAAATGACCCTGCGTTCGTAAAGGAAGCCAAAAAATTACTTCAAAGCTTAGTTTTGACTCTAAAGGTTAAGTATTAATTAAGAAGCTAGTGGGAACAATCTCCCTTTGAAATTCACGAATTAGTTTAGTTCGTTTTAGACAGTTTCTTCCACGATCGTGGAATAAAGTGAGGGTTTTTAATTGCCTTTTTTGTTTTCGAAGTATTCTTTCAGAATGTCTCTTGTAATTGGAGCAGCGACTGTTGAACCCTGCCCTCCATTTTCAACTAACACAGTAACAACTATTTCAGGGTTGTAGTACGGCGCAAAAACCGTAAACCATGCATGAGGGTCCGCATCAAATCCATGTGATTCAGCAGTACCAGTCTTGCAACCCATTGTCACATGAACAAAATTAGCTCCAGCTGATGCGTCTTTTACATAATCTAGGTCGTCAATTTTTAACTTTGGATTTTTAACTTTGAAATTAAATAATGGATACCCTGTTCCACCCGGCTCACATGCTCCCTTAAGGCCATCTTTTACAACATTTAAGTATTCACGATCAATAAAATCCTTCTTTATTATCCGAACATCCCCTTTTAACAAATGTGGACGCATAAGTACTCCGTCATTTGCAACTACCTGTGTGAATCGATTTACTTGAATTGGAGTTGTTTCTAGATACCCTTGCCCGATGCTCATATTAATCGTATCTCCCAGATACCACTGCTCATCTAATGTTTCTTCTTTCCAGGAAGGATCAGGAACAGTACCTGCAACTTCCCCCGGTAGATCAATTCCTGTTTTTTTGCCAAGGCCTAAATCCTTAGACCAGTCGTAAAGCTTATCAACCCCAGTTTTTATCGCCGCTTGGTAAAAGAAGATGTCATTTGAGCGGATAAGAGCACGTGTAACATCCAGTGCCCCCTCTGTCCTGCCCGATTCTATATAATTCCATGTTCCAAATTTACTTCCCCCAACTGAAAGAACTCCTGTATCCTCAAATTCCGTGTTTGAATTTATCTTTTCGGTCGACAATGCAGCAAGAGCAGTTACCACTTTGTATGTTGACCCAGGAGGATATACTCCAGAAATTGAGCGATCTAAAAGCGGAAATTTTTCTCCATCGGTTAAAATATCTTCCTTTTTCTTGTAGTTTCCGACTGGCTCATAAGTTGTTTCCTTCGTAAAAAGATTTGGATCAAAGGTCGGTTTTGAAAAGAGGGCGAGAATTGAACCGTCTCTTGGGTCTGACACAACAACAGCACCGCGTTCTACCTTCTCCATAGCTTTTGCAGCAGCTTTTTGGATATTAAGATCCAGAGTTGTCTCAAGCTTTACACCCTCCAAAGCCTCCTCTTCACCAAGTAGTCGCACTCTTGCTCCTTTTGCATTTA
>CAYTCO010000091.1:0-2435 GCA_964436385.1 uncultured Gammaproteobacteria bacterium | reverse complement strand
ATTATGGATTCAGCGCTTGCCAAAAACGATTTGGCAACGGGTATGATAGACAAACTTAAGGAAAAGAACGGATTTAAGGGGTCGCGAAAAGAATTTATGAAGAAGATGATGAAGAATCCAAAGACTTATGGTGGAATGGCTGCAATACTTGCGTTGCTTCTAGGATCTCCATTTATACTAGCGGGTGGAATGGCTGCAGCAGGAGCATATTCAACAGCAGTTGGAGCCGTTGCCTAGAGATTTTATAACGTAGGATTTGCGATTTGAGAGACTCCGGTAAGCTGAGAAATTAGAGTCACGATAAAAAAGGACATAAGAACAATTACTAACCCCAAGATTGCATAGGTCATCGTCTTTTTTGCAGTATCAATTTTTGCCTGATCTCCTTTTGAAGTCGTGTATTGAAAGGCTGAAAAGATCACTAGAATAAGCGTTACAACCCCAGCAAAAACAAGAGCAGCATTTATGACGTTTTTGATAATAATTGGGATGCAGGCAAGGGTTGCAACGCCGTTTTCAAGACACTGGTCCCACATATGGATTAGTTACCTGTAAGGGTTGGAAGCTTTAAGTTGAATAAGCTTAGACCGAATAGGCCAAGAACTAGGTTGAGGATAAAGAATGATAGAAATACAACGATAAGTCCAATAACTGCTGCAATGATCTGATTTCTGGCTGCTTCAACTCCGGCTTTATCTCCTCCTGAGGTTATCCACTTAATACCTCCCCAGAGTAGAAATAGAAGTGCGATAAGAACAGCAATTACGAAAGCAATTGTTACAATAAACCCAAGAACTTGACCAAGGGTTAGATTTTGACCAGCACATGCAGCATTTAGAACTCCAGTCGCACCGTTGCATGGGTTAAGATCTCCTGTGTTTCCTTGAGCAAGAGCCTGAGGTGCGGCCATTAAAAATGCTGGAATTGATGAGGCGAAAGTAAATAATTTTTTCATGTGTAACTAATTGTTATCAGGTTTGACTATCCTTGTCAAGTATGGTCTAGAGCGAAATGCCAAAAACATTTACCCCAAAAGCCGCTCCAAAAAAGTTAACGATAAAGAATGAAAGAAGAGATACTATTAGTCCGACAATCGCAAAGATTATGGTGCGTCTAGCACTTTCGACCTTTGTTTTGTCTCCTTCAGACATTATGTAATTAGCGCCTCCATAAATTACAAATCCAAAGGCTACTAAGATGCTTGCAATAAGAAGTAGTGCGATTCCATTTGCAATAAGTCTTCCACCGTCACCATCGAGTCCGCCAGTTGGGATACCAGATGGAGCAAGAATTTCTTGAGGCGTCCCGTCAACACCTGGGATTGTAAGGGATAGTAAATTTTTCATTAACCAAAGCCGGGTATTTTAAGTATGTTGCCCGTTATTACTGATAGTATCACAAGTGAAAAAACCATGAACATAAGCCCTACTATCGCAGCCGTTATTGTCTCGCGAGCTCCCTGGATTGCTTCCTTGTTGCCACGCGAGGTCATCATTTTGTATCCAGCATATATTATTACGATCATTGCCCCCGCAGAGCCAAGAGAAAGAACCAGGGAGAAGATGCGCATAATAACTGACATTGGGTTGGACACGTCGATAGGGCCTATTGCGGTCTCACATTTGTTGTTGGGGCAGGGCTCTTTTGTCTCTGCTCCAAGCCCAATATTTGGGACCATAAGATTTATAAAGAAAGCAAGAAACAGTAGTAAGACTACGACCAGGATTTTTTTGTGCATATATACATGGTACGAAGAAAGGAATGTCAATTCAAGCCTTGAGCGTAAGCCTGTATCCTTTCCCCTTGACGGTATGGATGTATGAGGGATTTGAAGGATCCTTCTCGATCTTTTTTCTAAGTCTATAAAAGATTTGATCAAGAGCTTGATCAGTCACTCCATCTTGGGATTTTTGCTCTCCCCAGACAGAGTCAATTATCTCGTCTTTTGAACAAAGCTTCTCGCTATTTTGGATAAGATATCTCATGAGTTTAAATTCGGAAGGGGAAAGACGGTCTGTTACTGACTCTGCGCCAAGCATAATTTCATTTTTCTCTTCGTTAAAAACCAACTTCTCAGTGCTTTCAATGGGCATGGTCTTTACATACGAGATAAATAATGGAATTGCTATGCCACCACTTCCTATTAAATGTGTTTTAACAAGATGGGGAAAGTCTTTTGTTGCTTCGTCAATACTAACGTTTCTTTTGACGGCAACCTGCTCTGATGGGAGTAGCCCTGACCACAATTCCGAAAGAGCTTTTTGAATGGTCGGCTTTTTAAGCAGATACTCTTCAAGATTACTTATTTCCTCCTCTTCTGTAATGACAGATTCAAATGAAAGCTTTGATAGCTTTGCGTGTCCTCCGGTAAGCCTGATAATCTCCTCTTTTCTTTTAGGATCTAGCGTTTTTCTAGCCGCTTTCTCAATATATGA
>CAYTCO010000090.1:0-2440 GCA_964436385.1 uncultured Gammaproteobacteria bacterium | reverse complement strand
GAGGCAAGGGGTTGACAAAATGAGCGTACTTTATTATTATAACTTTATCGTGAGAAATTACACTACAATTAGACACTTCCTTCTTGGTCGCAAGACCTAGGGAGTTTCTGTGGTGTAATTTACGCTAGACAAGTCAGGAACTTCCCGAATGCATGGGAAGTTTTTTTTTGGCTTAGAAAGCATTAGCACCTTGAGTATACTGCAGCGAAAGCGAGGTTACATATTCGAACCTGGAGCCAAAAGCTCCGCCAAAGGACAGGAGAGTCAGCGTGGTTAAGGATATCGGTCAGCTCGGAAGTCTCAACGGGGGCAATCTTGTTTGGAAGATCTCAAACGGGAAAGTCATGGGACCCAGCGGTGTTGGGGTAGACGCAAGTCTTGAACCTTGCCCTGGCACGAATTACGCTTGGGTTAACTTTGCGTTCGACAAGGATTTGTGGGTTGCTCCAAAGGTCGGCAAAACGATCATGGTTCTTTTTGAGCGTGATGGGCTAGACCCTATGCACATACGGCTAGTTCTGCTTGCTGAAAGCAAAAGCAAAATCTTCATGCACTGCAAGATCAATCTAGGGACGATTTCCTACAAGATCAAAGCCTTGCCTGGGATTGTTTCGATGCGAAGTGACGCAAAGCGTCTTCGACGGAAAAACAGGAAGCGGGACGATTCGTTCTGGTCAAGCCGGTGGGGACGCTGGTAGGACTCAAGGGCATTCGGGTGTGGGTTGGTTATTACACCAACTCACACCCTTTACTGACATCTAACCGGTCTGTGTTGCTACAGCTCGATCATGATGTTGAGTAAAGCTGGTGCCGCCTTTTTTTGCCATTGCTTGATAGCCCTTTTCTGCTTTTCGACCTTTGTACAATTTAGCATAAGTAACGCCATCTTCGACCTTATCTCTCATTTTCATAACAAGTTTCAAAAACCCTTCGTAAAAAGTTAAGTGATATATACCTGGTTTTTGCGGAACTTCATCGACAACAACGTCCTTGAAGACATTTTCAAGCTCATCTGAAGAGTTTTTGAGGTTGCGAAGCTCGGCAAGAATTGCATCCAACTGATGCCTTATTGTAATTGCTGTTTCGTCAGTTTTTCGACCTTCCAGAGTTGATTTGAACTCAGCGTAATACTGCATGTGCTCTGCAGTCATTTCTGCCTTTTCATGCTTGTCGTGGTTCTTGTCACGAGATTCTTCCTTGTGACCTACGCTATGAGATTTTCCAGCCGTAAGCTCTATTCCAAAAATTTGAGTTAATGCTACGTTGAATTCCGTTTTTGCCTCACCAGTAACCGCCTTTTTTGCACTGGAAATCGCTTCCGTGTCAATTATTTTTGGTTTTTTGGCAGTCTCGAAGAACTTCTTAAAAATTGAAGTTGCGTCGCGAAGTCTTTCCTCTCCAGTGTATTTTGGTGCCCCCCCCTGCTTTGCCATACTTAACTAAATTAACACCGATATTATACCACTCACGCTCAAATTAATCAATTCAGAAAGGGTTTTTTAAGTAGAAAAAATAGTAAATATTAAATAATAATTAATAAATATTAAATATTACTCAGAAATGTTACCGTCTTCTGTTGACGGATTATTGAAGCAACTAAATATGGGTTTTTCATGATTTCTTCACGTTCCTTTGGGTTTTCTATAGTTGCCAAAGCCCTTTCAATGTCTTCTTTCTCAACAGTAATTTTTTCGTTATCTGCTACTTTTCTTAAGAAAAACTCTAATTTTAGGTCATTTTCAGCCTTCTTTTTGTACTCGTCTTTTAATTTTTCAGCGTCAAGTCCTTTTGAGGAAAGATACTGATCAAGCGTTAGGCCCAATTTTTTGAGCTCGTCAAGCATTTGAGCAAGCAATCTTGAGGTTTCACTCTCAATAAGTATTCCTGGAATTTCTATTTTTGAAGCTTTAAGTCCAGCTTCAAGTATTAGATCTAGGTTGGGCTTTTCCTCTTCCTTGCCAGGAACGACAATTTTACTTTTTGATGAAATTTTCTCAATCTCTTCCTTGTATTTACCTAGGTCTACTTTGGGTTCCTCACATGTTTCAGCGGTGAAAATAATGTCTGTCCCCTCAGTAAATAAATCGATGTGAATGTGTGGACTTATAATCGGGTTCACTTTATGAGTTGTTACCGCCTTGTTATAGGCTTCTCCGACTACCTTTTTAAGCATTTCTTCCTTTACTGTCTCAGGGTTAAGTCTTGCTTTTGCAATGTTTTTAGGCGCTTGTCCTGGTCTAAAGCCGGCAATTTTGACTTGTTTGACTAATTCCCCCTCTATTTCTTCCTGAATTTTCTTTGCTTCATTCCAAGGGATATAGATGGTTATCTCTAAAGTTCCATCGGCACGTCTGACAAGTCCCTCTTTTTTTGGGGTTTTTGAGTGTTTGTGATCTTCATTATTCTCAGCCATAAGTAGGAATTATAGTTGAAAAGCCTC
>CAYTCO010000089.1:0-2457 GCA_964436385.1 uncultured Gammaproteobacteria bacterium | reverse complement strand
TTTTGCCTCAAATTTTGATAAACTCAATCTCACGTGGCGCGGTGGTGAAGAGGAAACACGGGGGTCTGCAAAACCTCTATGCGAGGGTTCGATTCCCTTCCGCGCCTCAAATACCTCAAGTTTGTATCCCATGAAAATTTTACTCCGCAAAATTCCTCTGTGATTAAATGTTCCATTTAGTCCCATAGTACTATTAACTTACCAATCTTTTTGCTATAATATGCACTTGTGAAAGAAATGGAAATACCAACAAAAGATATAAAGACTGGCACAAAAGTTGTGGCAGGTGTTGCTTCAAGTACCTTTGAGGCGGTTAAGCCTTTTGTTGTCTTAGCGTTGGAGCGAAAAATTGTAAATCTGAGAAGAAAATTTACAAAATAATATGAGTGCAGAACACGGTCACGGACACACAGAAACAGTTCATAAATTCGCTACTTTTCCAAAACATGAAGGGTTTTTGGAGAACACGGCAGACAAGGGCATAAAATGGGGAGCAAGTCTTGGACTTGCTGCCATAGGTACTCTAATGTTTAGTAACCCTGTTGTAGGTGCCGGGCTTCTTGCCTATGCTGCGGGTGATATGATGGCTGATTTTATTTCAAAAATTAAAAGAAAGAACAAATCAGGCATGTTCCCTGAGCATACAGGCCCATATGAGCAGACTATGGATAAAGGTATCAAATGGGTAGCAGGTGGAGGACTTATGACAACAGGTCTGCTTGCTGCAAGTAATCCAATTATTGGTGCCGGGCTTCTAGCCTATGCTGCAGGGGATATGATGGCTGATTTTGGAGCAAGGGTTAGACGTGGAAATACTCCAGCGTTGGCAAAACCAGGTTCAGGACACCACTAATTATTCCCCAGATCCAGTTGCAGTTACAGGAGGAGCAAGTTCAACAGTTATTGTAGGTGTTGGCGTAGGAGTTTTGGTAGGTAAATTTATTGTTGGAGTTGGTTCAGAAGCTTGTTGTCTCGTATCCTGCTGTTGGCCCAATTGCTGAATGGTCAGAGGTAAAATTAGAAGGGCTAGTGCTATTGCACCCACGGGAATGAACTTTCCATAATTTCTGCCCTTGGGTATATCCACTTTACCACCACCTGGAGGTGTACTTTTATAGTTGTCATTTAGGCCATATTTTGGCGCTAAAGGCCCCTGAAATGAATTTTGAGGTATATCTGCCATGCTAGTTAAGATTTAAGATTAAAGTAAATAGTGATAAGTTATGGAAAAACATTTATCATTTAATCTTATAATCCTTATCATTAAGTAGCAAGTGTTATTGAGTTGCTGGAAGAATTTGGATTTGAAGAGGGTTTGCAGATGACAGAACTGATTCTGGTGCACTAAGAGTTGTCACTGCTGATTTGGGAAGAAACGTTAGACTAGTTGAGGCAACACCTGCCTGTCGATTTACTGTAAAAGTGATTGTCGCGACGTTACCTTTGCCCATTTTTTCACTTTCTGACGCGGAAATTCCCACTGCGTATGAAATTCTGCCTTGAGATGAGTCAACTGAATTGATAAGAACTGAAGGGTTTGTACCAAAGAATGAAGTTGATGGCGTTTTAACTGTTACATTTGAAAGAACTGCTGGATCGTAGGATAGTTCCAGTTGCGCTCCTGCAACAGGTCTATCAAGAGTATCAATTATAATGTCAACAGATTGAGTAGTAGGACCGCTTGAAGCATTCACAACACCATTTGCAAACGAGATAGATGCATAGGGTTGAATTGTCGTTGGAGTTGGGGTGGCATCAGTGTTAAGAAGTTGCTGACCCTGATCAGATCTGACCGCCAAGAATATAAGTACTCCTGTAATGAGTGCAAGTATTACGATTAATATTGTTGTTTTTCTTGGCATAGGCAGTATTCAATTGTATCTAGTCTCCGTCTCTTAATGCAAATCCTCTTTGCAATATCTGAACATCTTTTTCATCAACTGATCCGTTATCATTAAGATCTGCAAGTAAGCGTATCGCACTCGTGCAAGCTGCTTCATCCTTGATACAAGCGATCATATAGGTCCAGTCAAAAACTCCAAGAGAATTATCGCTATTAAGATCTCCTGGGATAAGCGTTGGGTTTGTACCTGTTTGGCTATTGTTCTGTCCACTAGCTATATTCATGGCTGATGGGTATAGCTTGACTAAAGTATTATTCATGCGAAGCTTTATATTATAAATACCCGTTGGGAATGTTGTGCCAAGAGCAAATGTACCTGAATAAACACCGCTCTCTGATGAGTATTGAATGGGTCCCGTTACGGTTTTTATAACCTCAGAGTTGGTGTTCAAAATGGTAAGTGTCCCTTCTCTTTGGGGATGAATCGGAGTTGAATTTAGACCAAGATTGGCAGCTCCACTTCCAATTCCGGGCAGATAAGTGGCAATTCTGAGCAAGGTATCCCCGGGAATAGGAGTTGCTGTAGGAGCAGATGTTGCCGTCGGAATTGGTGT
>CAYTCO010000088.1:0-2491 GCA_964436385.1 uncultured Gammaproteobacteria bacterium | reverse complement strand
TCATCAATGCTTAGGAGACACGCAGCAAGTAACTCAAGATTATCTACCTGTTGTGCAGAGAGTGCATCAGCAACAGTGAGAATCAGACCAGAGTCAAGGGTAAGGTTCTCTGAAGTGTGGCTATGGGTACACTCTTGTATGATTATAGAATGTACCGAAGTAAGCACAGCGTTGTCGCTTGATTGTACTTGGGTAGCATCCTGAAGGACTAGGTTGCTAGACGCAGTAAGGACTGCATTCTCAGAAGTGTGTGCTTGTGTACTTTCTTGAACTACTAGGTTAGTAGAGACAGAAGCATCAAGAACTACATTCTCACTTGTATGGCTTTGAGTAGCATCACCAACAACAAGGAAGGATTGTGTAGTAAGAACAGCATTATCTGCACTTTGGGCTTGTGCAGAGTCATCATGAACTAAGTTTGTATTTCCACCTCCACCACTGATTGTTTCATTGGCGTATGGCCCGCCTGGAATCTGGCGCTGTACGGTGCCAACCTCGTTAAGGTACGGCCCGCCGGGGATTTGGCGTTGCGCGGCCATGTTAGGCGATGGTCAGCAGTGGATCGACATAAATCGTCGTGCTCGCCTTCGCCAACTTGATCCGCGCACTGATGAATCCCTTTTGCTGCGGCGTGATTGTGCTGACGAACTTGTAGGACTTGGCCCCCGCTGTCTCGCCGGTCCACGCGCCAATGCCTGCGCCGGTAGTGCATTCGGTTGTGTTCGCGGTTAGCGGATCGGCGAGCATGGAATCAACGTCAACCAGCGCGAGAACATTGCCGCTGGTGCCCATGTACTCGACCTCCATCCACACGTCTCCGGTGTAAAGCGTCGTGCCGGCGTCCATCAGGAATTCGCACGTCACCGTCAGCGCGCTGCCGGTCGTTTCGTTCCACTGTACAATCGTATCGGAGTCCAGCGTCAGCAGCGGATACTCGGCATTCGCAGTGCTGACCATGCGCCACGCAAGATGCGTTGTCCCGTCCGTTGCGCCATTAGTCGCATAGATACCTGTTTCACTGTAGATGTTACCGGTGTAGGTAGCGATCTCGAACCGGTACACTTTGTCGTCGGTTCCGTTGTCGCAACCATACATGGCAATGCGCTGCGTGTTTGATGTTGGCGTCGTCGTCAACGTAATGCTGGACGGCAGCAGGCAATTGATAAACTTCACGTCGGCGGTGCCGACCGTGTTGCCGGCATTTACCAATGTCTTGCCTGACAGAACCGACAGATCGACGCCGACAACCCTAATCTTTGGATAGAATGCGGATTCTAGAACAAACAGGTAATTTGGCAGCGTTGAGTTAGTAATAACACTCCCACCAAGCCACTCAAAGTCAATGTTGAAACCTGCCATCTTTGCTGCTGTTGCAGCTTGCAGTTTTACTGAGCAGTTGCGCCACAACATACGCAAGCCCTTATCATTGCCGCTTAACGTGCCATACCCCAGGGAAAACTGGCCGGCAGTGCCCGCCCCAGCATCGAAAGTGCAATTTTGGAACTCTAACGAATTCGATGTTGAGTAAGGAGAAAATTGCCATTGTTGCGTCGAGGCGTAGCTGCTGGTAAACGTGATTCCGTACCAATATGCCGTGCCTCCTACCCATACGAACCCGTTGCCCGATGTTGTCTCGGTCGCGGTAGTCACCGTCGTCGGCGGCTGGGCGGCGTCATCGCCGGCAATAATCTTGATTGGCGCCGCGAGCGTACCTGGCATCGTATAGGTAATCGTCGCCGCATATGAGCCGGCATGCGCATCGCTCAAATAGCAAATTCCGCCGGAACCAGCCTTCGCCAGCCCGCCGGTCGTTGCCGTGTGCAAATCCAATACAGCCAACGCCCACGTTGTCCCGTTGTCGCTGTTGCTGCCATCGGTCGAACGAACATAGATCGCTGCCATTACAATTCACTTTCAGCCAAAATCGCAGCGTAGCGGTCATGGGACGGCTTGATCCGGCCCGCGCGCAACGTCGTCCACTGGCCAGCCGTCAACGCCTTGCCGAAAACGTTGTTGTACGTCGTGCGCGCCCCGGCGTCGGTAATGTCACCCGCAATTAGCCTGCGCTCCAGCCAGTAAAGCAAACGGCAGAATCGAAGCTTGTCACCAGCCTTATACGCCGAGCGAAGCGCTGTCCAGAAGCGAGCAGCAAACTCGGCGGCAGTTTGATGTTGCAAGTTGAGCGCCATTTAGTCCTGCTCCAGCAAGGCCGCAGCTTCCGCCTCGGCCATATCCTCAGCGATCTGCACCGCATGCGCGGCCGCAATCGCCGCCGTGTCGGTGTCAACTGCCGCCAGATACTCGATGCGATGCACAACGCCCAGATGATTGGTGTGCAACTCTTCGACATAGCGTCGGCCATCAATCTGCGCATGGCCGACGTTAATTTCGGTGGAAACGATAGCCACTATCAGTTACTCCTTAGGTCGGATCAGAAATTTCAATATCCCAAGCCGGGAAGCTAACGGTATTAGAACCATTGGCAGTAAGG
>CAYTCO010000087.1:0-2559 GCA_964436385.1 uncultured Gammaproteobacteria bacterium | reverse complement strand
TAGAAAAACCCTGAGCAAAATGTTAGAATAATTGCATGTTAGATTCCCCTGAGAACAACGAAGAACCTACTCCACAACAAAAACTCCAAGCTCTTTGGAATAATCCAGATAGTTGGATGGACGGCAGAGCTCAGGAGGTACCAGGACTGCCTGATGGAATGAGGATTGTTGAAACCCCAGATGACATGCTGATTCTAAGATCAACCATGCCGGGATTGCCCGAGTTATTAGGAGGAGAACCCTTAACTGATGTTCCAATAGGGGTGTTTAATGCAAAAGTCCCAGGAGTTATGCTTAATCTTGCTCTAGAGGCAAAAAACTTTACAAGTCAAATTCGCAACAATGAAATTACATTTGTTCCTCCTGCACCGAAAACTGATGCTGCATAAATTTTATGGCAGATTTTGTTCACCTTCATAATCACTCTGAATATTCATTGCTTGACGGGTTATCCCGAATAGATCCAATGGTTGAGCATGCAAAAAAGCTTGGGATGACTTCTTTGGCAATAACTGATCATGGGAATTTGTATGGAGCAATTAAATTTTACAAGAAATGTATCGCAGAAGGTATAAAGCCTATAATCGGATGTGAAATTTACGTTGCAAAAAGAAGTCATCTAGATAAGGAAGCAGGTATTGATAAAGATTACAATCACTTAATTCTTCTCGCAAAAGACCTAACGGGTTATAAAAACCTAATAAAACTTATAACAATCTCTCATTTAGAAGGATTTTATTACAAACCAAGAACGGATATTGAGTTGCTTAAAAAATACAGTGAAGGTCTTATCTGCTTGACCGCTTGCATTAGTGGTTATGTAAGTGAACCCTTAATTAACGGCCAAGATGAACTTGCAAAGAAAAGACTCCAAAAATTAATAGATATTTACGGGAAGGAAAATTTATTCCTAGAACTTCAAAGACACATGAAGGTACCAAATCAGGAAGAACTTAATGAGAAATTGATAAAAATTGGCCGTGAATACGGTCTGGGTCTTGTCGCGACTAATGACAACCACTACATAGAAAAAAGTGACGCAGAAGCACAAGAGCTCCTGCTTTGTATTGGCACCCAAACAACAATTCTTGACGAAAACCGAAAGCTTACAATGCTTGATTCTCCCGACTTTTACATAAAACCTGCGAAAGAAATGATAAGCGCTTTTTCCGACATCCCAGAAGCAGTAAAAAACACTGTAAAAATTGCTGACATGTGCAACCTAGAACTAACTCTTGGAAAATGGATTATGCCTCAATACGAAGTTCCTGATGGCAGCACTACGTCGGATTATTTTAAGAAAATTATTGAAGAGCGTTTACCACTTAGGTATAACAAGATTACTGAAGAAATCCGAACAAGAGTTGATTATGAAGTTGATGTTATCTTAAAGAAAGGCTATGAGACTTACTTTCTAACCGTTGCCGACTTCGTTAACTGGGCAAAAGACAATGGAATAAGTGTTGGACCAGGGAGAGGCTCTGCAGCTGGTTCTGTTGTTTCTTACGCATTAAGAATAACTGACGTCGACCCTTTCTATTTTAATCTTCCATTTGAAAGGTTTCTTAATCCAGAGAGGCCATCCGCCCCCGATATTGACCTTGATTTCGCAGATACTAGACGAGACGAGGTTATTGAATATGTAACGCAAAAGTACGGCAAGGATAAGGTTGCTCAAATAATAACCTTCGGAACAATGGAGGCAAGAGGCTCTGTTAGAGACGCGGGTCGTGCACTTGGTATGCCTTATGCTCAGCCTGATAGAATCTCCAAAATGATTCCTCCTGGTTGGCAAGGACATCATATGACGATCGAACTCGCTTTGGTTCAGAGTCCAGAGTTAAAAGCAGCCTACACAACAGAGCCCGAAACAAAAAGACTACTGGATCTTGCAACTCGCCTCAATGGCGTTGCAAGACACGCTTCGGTACATGCAGCAGGAGTTGTTATCGCAGATAAGGACTTAACTGAATATGTACCTCTTCAGAAAGAAACGAACGGTGACAAAATAATAACCCAATTTGATATGTACACGGTTGGAGAAGACGGAGTCGGTCTTTTGAAAATGGACTTTTTGGGACTTAGAAATTTAACCATTATCCAAGAGTCATTGCGATTCATTCGAGAAAATCAAAACAAGGAAATAGATTTTCAAAAAATTTCATACGATGATCCACCAACATATACATTGCTTGCAAGCGGAGAAACGACAGGAATATTCCAGCTTGAATCATCGGGCATGAGAAGATACATAAAAGAGCTCAAGCCAACAACAATATTTGATGTTATGGCAATGGTTGCTCTATATAGACCCGGTCCCATGCAAAATATACCCGACTTTATCGCAAGAAAACACGACCCTTCGAGAATCTCTTACCCAGACCCGAGACTTGAAGAAATACTGGCAAATTCCTATGGAATCCTTACGTACCAGGATGACGTTCTACTAACCACAATCGCTCTTGCAGGATACTCCTGGCTTGATGCTGATAAATTCCGTAAAGCTATGGGTAAAAAGATTCCTGCTGAAATGAAAAAGCAGAAAGAAATCTTTCTTCA
>CAYTCO010000086.1:0-2591 GCA_964436385.1 uncultured Gammaproteobacteria bacterium | reverse complement strand
ACTGTGTGTACGATAAAACATGGTTACGAGGATGTTTACGCTTAGCTATACACTCGAAGATCTCTGCCTGTCCATCCGTTAACTCAAAGGGTTTGCCTTGTGAGTTCTTATACCTAGATCGTACTAGAGCTTTTATCTTATCCATTAAGTATATCTTTAGTAGCTTTTACTAAATCTTCTAATCTTTCAACTTTAAGGTTTACATCAGTGTCTACTTCTGATTTAGGATTACCTTCGGCCATCTTCCATACGATTTCAGTAGGTAATGAAGCTAAATAATCAGTTTTCTCGCTATCAGGTAAAGACATTAGATACTCTTTAGCAAACTCCTTTAATGTCTTGCCTTTTGGCCTTCCTTTAGGGTTAGCTGAAACTCCCTTTTTCCATAGGTAAGGGATTAACTGTTTTGGGGCGTGATTATCACTTTCTTGCATAGTATTGTAATAATGATTTAATTATCGAATACATTACTTCTTGTGTCAACATGTCTATATTACCTTTCTCTGATAGTACAACTTGATTACCGTCCTTTAGATCTACTGTTAACACATAATGTCCATCCTCATTCCACAAGTTGATGTAGTCAAGCAATACTTTATCTGGCTTCCTAATTGGTAATTTCATTGTTTAGTAGTTTAATTGCTTCACTATATGATACCATATTTCCGTATAATTTGCTAGACATGTTCTTAGCTAACTGTATCTTAAACCTATATCTTTCATTCCTGTCCTTTACTACTGTGTGGAATAACTCCCACTGTTTTTGATTAGCTTCTGTCTCTTGTTCTAGTCTAAAGGCTTTATCTAATATGTATTTATCCCACCATGCTTCTGGTTTACCGTCCTGTTGTTTGATGTGTATTGATTCATGGAAGTAAAGTGTTGGATCTACATATATCTTAAAAGGATTGTATATATGCGGAGAATAGGCGAACAACGGTTTGCTGTCGCCTATTTCAAAGTTTGACTTGATCTTATGATAGTTTGGTGGATATTCTTCTATTACCATTTGTTTTTATAAAGTTAACTAAAGTATTTGCCTTTATAACTAACATATCACTAGATGTCGGACTTATCGTTTCTAGCTCTTTGCTTAGTGCCTCCGCTAGATAATTCACCATTTCATCGTAGTCGTTTTTCATTTTTTTTTATTCCAATAACATTTATCGCATACCCATTTCTTGTCCTTAGGTCTCATACATTTACATGGTTTGTTACACTCTTCACATGTGTAGATCATTTAATTGCATTTATCGCCTGCTAAACATGGATAGCTATCACTCTGTTGTACAGAGGAATTATCCACAAATACTTGCACTGGCTCATCTATTGGTTGGTCATTCTTGAATATAACTGTGAGTCCAACTAACACTAGTGCAATCAATACTAACCAAGTAACTATCGTGTAGAATATAGAATTATCTTTCATATGTTTATTATATCATACTACGATTAAATCTTTAAGTCTCTTTTGAACAAGCCCTCCAATTCCTCAAATGACATTTCTGTACAAGAGTAAAATATATTCTTGTTATGTAGCATAGGGTCTTTATAGATCAAACCTATTAGACTACCTTTGTCATCCTTGAGTACTATTACGCCTATTTGCTCTGTTGTTATTTTTTCCATGTTAGTTTAGGTTCATTAGTATTACTAGTCCTATCACAAGTGCAATTAATAGTGGTCCGGCCATGTTAATTTGTAATTAACTGAACTATTATTCCGCTTCCTATAAAGTATACGAATAGGAATATTAGAGTTTTGATAATGAATGCCATGTTATCTGTTCCAGCAGTGCTTACTTGAGTACCATGCTTCGGTTCCCATGTTTTCATATATCCAATATGCCATCTTCTCATTGTCCACCTCTTTGGTAATGTCAAAGCCTAGCTCTTTAGCTTTCTTGTGCCATACAGTGTTAATCATGAATTTACCAACATCGACCGACTTGTTAGTATTAGCAAGCATGTATACCTGTCCTGTTTTAGGATCTATGTGACTACTTCCACTTTCACACTTTGCAATACGATCCATAACTGGTGCTTTTCCTTTCACTTCCTTTACAACTTCTTTACTAGCAAATACGACCTGAGATGGTACGAATTTGCTACCTGCTACAAATCCCCACATTACCAAGCAAATCACCGCTAGAGCGATTGTGGTGCGTTTGGTGGCCTGTTTTGCTTTGTATAGCCATAGTTGAAACTTAGAATACTTACGCCCGTCACAATTAAACTTTTCCACAAATTGGTTCCCATAAAAGATTTTTGTCATAATTTTGTTGTTACTTATAATCCCTGTTCTCTCTGGATATAAGTATAGCATACAGAGCGGTCTATGCAAGTATCAAACAGTGGATAAGTTATCTATTTCATGGCTAACCTGCGTAAGTTACGCTTTTTAGCCCTTTCTTTCCATATTTTAGAGCGTTGTTCTGGTGTTTTATCTTTCCAAAAATTAGTACCACCTCTAGCAGATATTTCTTTATGAGTAATTATTTCCATATATTTAGTATAGCACTCTGTGTAATTATTACAAGTGGATAAATATTATTTAGTCTTCCACGCTTTTGCGTCACTATAAAACCATTC
>CAYTCO010000085.1:0-2609 GCA_964436385.1 uncultured Gammaproteobacteria bacterium | reverse complement strand
TCCTTTTACTTTGGATTTTCCTTTGTTGCTTTCGAAGTGTGGAATGAGTAGCTTTTTTGAGTAAGTTTTTATAACCGTTGGGTGAATGTAGTAGTTTCGGCAAACACTAACTGTATTATTTAGGTGTGTTGCTACTTCTTTTACCATAAGTCTTAGGTTCTTCTGCAGGTTGGTTTTGCTTTCTGCTTCGCCTAAGGTATTCAAGATTTTAGAGGAAAGATTTGTTGCTCCCCAAGTTCTAAAATCTTTGGCTGTAAATTCGTCTTTTGTTATTTCCTTCAGAAATTCGTTTACATCATTTGAATCAACTACGTGTTTGTTATTGTCCTCGTCAATATACTGGAACAATTCGTAACCGGGTAATTCAATACATTTTTTGATCGTTTTGGCAACTAAGGGATTTGCTACCTCTATTATATTTTCAACTCCGTGCTTTCCTCTGAACCTAAAAACCATCTCATTCCCTTTTACTTTCACGTGTCTATTGTGAAGAGTGGTTAGGCCATATGAGTTGTTTTCTTTTTTGTATTCTTCGTTGCCGATCCTTACAAATGTATGTTCTAAAAGCCAAACCATCGTTGCGATTATTTTCTTTTTATCCATACCAGATTGGTTCATATCATATTTTACTTTTTGTCTAATATGAGGAAGTGATAGGCCGAAATCAATCATTTTGGAAAATTTATTTTCTTGAGTTATTTTGATCCAATCTTCGTGATATATATATTGTTTTCGTCCCTTTTCATCAATTCCTGTTGCTTGAAGATGACCATTTGAGTTAGGTGTAATCCACACGTTCCTCCACGCGGGAGGAATCACTAATTTTTGAATTCTTGAAAGTACATTTGCCTCGGTAATTTTCTTACCATTTTGATCGTAGTAAGAATAGGTATTTCTGTTCTTCTGTCTGAAGAATCCAGGCGAGTCATCAGACACGTATCGTAGTGACTCTGACTTCAAGCTCTCAATAATATCAGGATCTAATTTATCCATTTTATGATATTAAAAGCGTACAGTATTTGAGGTTAGACTACAAGAATTAGAGTCTTACTAGATTACAAGAAACCATGGGGATATTAAATCGGATTGATAGGACACTAAAGTCAATCATTTTTGTTGTGCAGACCACTTTAAGTGTGGGGAAGGAAGCAACTGGTGTTACTGACGGAGATATCGTGACGGTGGGAGTTGCAGTCAAAGTAGGTGAAATAGTTAGAGTAGGCGAAGGCGTACTTGTTGGTGAAGGTGTGCTCGTCGGCGTCGCGGTCGGTGTAGGAGTATTTGTTGGGGTTGGTGAAGGAGTATTTGTTGGGGTTGGTGTTAACGTTGGAGTGGGAGTGTCTGTAGGAGTTGGAGATGGTGTTTCAGTTGGTGACGGTGTAAGCGTAGCTTGCACCGTTGGTGACGGTGTAGTAGTGGGTGTTGTTGGGGTTGATGAGGGGACAGGCTCTAAGGCAGACGAGCTATTTTGTGGTTGTGACACAACTCTTTTAACAAAATCGGTAGAGTTATTATTTGAATCCTCTCCGTTACCCATTAGTATGTCTGCACCATTTACCATGCTGTCTAATGTTGAGGTTGATGATGCTTTTCTTTCGAGTCCTTCTCCAACGATTGGATTGGCAGCAGCAGTTCCTTCATGATCGGTTGCTGTGCCGTATCCCAATTTATCAATTAGGGTGACTCCTGCGTCACTATATAAAAGTACTGTGTTGTTTGAGGCAAGAGAAGTTGATGTATATGTTGCGTCGCTTGAGACCAAACCCATATATCCGGTTTGGTGGGCCACTAAAAAGTAGCCGTGCGCTTTTATCACTCCAGACATTGAAGAGATAAGGTTCTCGACCGTTGCTCCTGTTTGAGATTTTCTTTGAAGTCTCCATCCCTGAAGGTTGATGTCGTTGCTAGTTGGATTGTATAGTTCTACAAATTCGTCGGTTGTCGAAAATCCTGCTATCGAAACTTCTGAAATAACTACACTGTTTGCGGTTGAAGCCTTAGCATCTGGAGTGTTAACGACTAACAGAATAGCAAGCGTGGAAAAGACAAAGAGAGTTATGACTTTGGACAGGAGGGAGTGCATATAATTATTTATATACTAGGAATTTAGCTTGTCAATGAGTCAAAGTTATGCAAATTTGCAACCCTACATTTGCGAGACTATAATTTAGAAGTGGATAAAACTCTCCGAGTTAGTCTTCTTGTTTCGACGGTTTTAGTGCTTGCCGCTTTTTTCGTATTTACCTCTGTAATAAAAGTTCATTCTCAATCAGACGTTTCTTATAGACAGGAAAGTATATTTCTGGGAGCTGGACTCGCTGCCTCTAAAGAGAAAATTTTAGAACCAGAAGGGGTAGACGAGTTAAAGGCAATCTCAATGAGTTATGAGATAGATAAAGTAACTCCAACTCCTACCCCTAAAATTGATCCAGTCACCGACGATGTATGGATAAAGCTTGCGCAGTGTGAGTCAAAGCAGAATTGGAAGGCAGATACTGGAAACGGATACTTTGGGGGTCTTCAATTCTCTCAAGGGGCTTGGAATTCGGTAGGGGGATCAGGAAAACCGTCGGATGCTTCAGCCGAAGAGCAGATTTCTAAAGGGAAAT
>CAYTCO010000084.1:0-2706 GCA_964436385.1 uncultured Gammaproteobacteria bacterium | reverse complement strand
TCCTTAGCATTTGCGATAGCTTTTGCTCTTGCTTGTTCTTGATAATCCTCAGGCTTGTCGATTGTGTAATTTGTTCCCATCACTTGATTTGCTCCGGCCTTTGTTCCCACCTCAATTACTTGTGGGAGTTTTGTCGTGTCTTTTACTTTGACTGTTACGGTCGTGTTACCGTTATATCCCGTTATTGATCCATTTGGAACTCTTGTGTAGTCGTAATTTGGATTGATCGAATAGTTAGAGGTTTTGATATCTCCTTTTTCAATTCCCAAAGAGGCAAGTCCTTCGACGATCGCGTTATTTACTTTGTTAATTTCAGTGGAAGCGGCCTCGATTGTTGCTGCATCGTTAACAACTATTCCAAGATCAACAGATGCTGTATCAGGAGTCGTATCAACTTTCCCAACGCCAACAACAGCTAGCTCTCCAGAGCTCATTTTAGTTGTAATAGTTAAGGGATAGGCGACATTGAAGAAGTTAACAGCCCACAAGAAAATAAAAGTAAGGACAAGAATTGAAGCAAAATTAACGATCAATTTATTTTCTTTAAGTAATTGTTTGTCTATAGCCACGTCACTAGTTTACGAAAAAAGTGGATTGAAAATCAATACTTTAGGAAGCATTACGAAGTCCCTTTTTGTGGTAGCGGGAGTAAATCATGTAATACACAACGGGTATGAAGAAAAGCATTATTGTTCCTGAGAAGGCAAGACCAGCAATAATTGATCCGCCAAGACCACGCCATAGAGGGTCTGACAATGTTATTGGAATAAGTCCAACAATTGTAGCAATAGAAGTCAAAGCAATCGGCTCAAGACGGGAGGTAGATGCTTCAACTATCGAATCAACAAAATCCATGCCGGTTGCTTGATTGGTCAAGATTTTATCAACGACAAGAATTGAATTTTTAACAACAATTCCAAAAAGAGCAAGAATTCCGATTAGAGCTGGGAAGGACAAGGGGGTATTTGAAATTGCAAATATGATTAATACACCGGTGATAGATAGTGGGATAACTAACATAACAATCAAAGCTCGTCTAAAAGATGAAAATTGAAGAACAAGAGTTGCAATAATAAGAACAAAAGATAGAAGCATTGCCTGTAGAATTGAGTTAACAGATTGCTGATTTTCTTCATTAACGCCCCCCGTTGCCCATCCATATCCGGCGGGAAGGTTAAGCGAATCGGCATATTTCTCAAGCTCTGAATTCATGGTAGAAACGTTATTTCCTGCAATTACCCCGGCAGTAACTGACAAAGTTCTTTTTCCATTCTCGCGAGTGATTAGGGTTGGATTCGTACGAAGTTCTAATTTTCCAAGAGATGACAAGAGAACTGATCCGGCTTGAGTTGGAATTGAAATTCGAGATATATCTTCAATATGCTGAGTTGATCCACCAAGTCTTATTGTTATATCTTGGGTAAGATTAGTTTCATCAGGCATCTTAAGAGTATCTGCCTCAAATCCTGAAGCAAAAATTCTAAGCCAAATTCCCAACTGATCAAGCGTCATCCCCTCGTTAGCCATTTTTGCTTGGTCTGGAATAAATACAAGCTTTGATGTACCAGGTTTTATTGTCTTATCAATATTTGTAACTCCATTTTGTTTTGATAAATAATCCTGAATTTTTTCAGCATAGCTATCTAAGACTGCAAGATCAGGACCAAAAAGCTTTATCTGAAGATCAGATCCTGCAGGTGGACCACCCGAGACCTCATTTACAGAGAGTTTTCCCTCGTCGTAATTTACAAATTTGTTGCGAAGCTCTGTTGCTAAATCCGACGAAGTTTTTGATCTTTTTGGATCAAGAGCCATTGAGTAAAGCACGCTATTTCCCCCGCTTCCTCCAGGACCTTGCTCTGAAGAGTATCCACTTCCTGTTTCAAGTGTTATAAATTCTGCGTCTTCAAAATCTCTCAAGCTTTTAAAGAACTTCAAACCATTCCCCTTTACCGTTTGGGGATTTGTTCCTGTTGGATATTCGATTGATATATATAGGTTGTCTTCATCTGTTTTTGGGAAAAACTCATTTTTAACAAGTCCAAAAGGAACTAAGAGAAATGAGAAAACAAGAAATATTGCAACAAACAGAATTGTATTACGTCTTCCTCTCTTTGATCTAAGAATCTTTTCAAGAACAGTGTGATATCTCCTTTCAATAATATTGAAATGAAACAAGCCATTATTTAAGGCTTCTTGATAATTAATACTCGATTTAAATCTTGGATGAAGTTTTTTCTTAAGGCGTGGATAGAAAACTCCCCAGATTTTGTATGTTACGAATCCAAAAAATATAAGAGCAAGAATTTCAATCAAAACTATATTTGATTGCGGAAGAACAAAAGTAAAAAGCGAATATATAATCCCAACAAACAACAGAATTACAAAAAACACTTTAACGCGGAAAGGTAAAATTGGCTTTAGCAAAAACACCATTAATGGAATTGTTATGAAGAATGCAACAAATAATGAGCCAAGAAGTGCAGATGAAACGACAATCGGAATTGGTTTGATAAATTCTCCGATTATGCCAGTTCCTAATATTAGTGGAACAAAAGCCCAAACGGTTGTAATTGTTGTTGTCAGAATTGCAACTTTAAAATCTCTAAAGACCAAGAGTGCAGTTTCGTAAGGCGTAAATTTGTGAGTCCTAAAGTACGAAGTCATGGCGGAAATTACAACGATCGTGTCATCAACCAAAAGCCC
>CAYTCO010000083.1:0-2715 GCA_964436385.1 uncultured Gammaproteobacteria bacterium | reverse complement strand
CAGTAGCCAAAGCAGCATTAATTGCAGTTGCATTTGGAAGAGAGAGGGTGAGGTTATTTATTGTTGCAGTTCCAGTTGAGGCACCAAGATTTAACGTCGTTGCGGCACCTCCGATATTAAGACTTGTTGCATTAGTGTTAAATATATTTGCTGACGTATCTGTTGTTGTTATGTCTCCTCCATTTACTGCGATGTTTCCTGATGTTGTAATAAGACCTGAGGATCCTGTTACTGAGAAGTTGGTAGCCGTTATATCATTTTGTCCAAGCGACAATGCATTAACAATTTCTGCATCTGACAAATCAAGGGCTGTTGTAATAAGACCAGCTTCTGATTGGATTCTTATTCCAACAGGAAGCGCTTCGTCAGTATCTAGATTTTCAACTAATACAAGTTGAGATGGTGGTGTAGTGTTTATTCCATCTGCAAGAGAGTAATACGTGTAGCCTGTTGATCCAGCAGCTGTTTGGATTGTGAAATTCGAGTCAACGGCAGTATTGGCAAGAGTGAATGCAATATTTCTATTGTTTGTGGTTGTTATTGTGTTGCCGCCATCATATGACCCCTGCAGTGAAATAGAGCTCGTAGAACACCTAACAACATTATTAGATCCGTTAATACAAAGAAGATTTGCAGTTTCTGTTGCAAGTCCAACTAGTTGAAAGAAAGAATCACCATCGGTATTTACAACTACGGAGTTAGTTGAGTCAGGAGTGAAGGTTGAAGCACCTAAGGCCTGGAAGGTGTCTCCAGTCGAAACAGTAGCCCCGCCGTTAAATGTAGCAAGCCCCGTAACGGTTAGAGCATTGTTAATGGTAGTTGTGCCGCTTCCTGCTCCGATTGCAATAGCTGTGCCAGCTCCCCCAAAATTTATAGTCGTTGCAGTTGCATTTAGTAGATTGAATGTGCCCTGAGTTGTTGTTAAATCTCCACCATTTATAGCAACGTCTGAAACGGCTGTCACGTTCCCTGTTAGAACTGACGCCCCATCAATAGTCAAAGCTCCTGAAGCCTGTATGTCGCCGACATTTGAAATCGTCACTCCGGTTGAAGCATACCCACCGCCCACACTTAAGACATCGATATTGGCTGTTGCTAAGGCCGCATTAATGGCTGTAGCATTTGGCAGCGACAAAGTGACATTTCGAATTGCGGTTGTTCCCGTTGTTGCACCTATTGTGACATTGGTTCCGGCTCCGAATGCATTGACGGTTGTTGCTGTTGTATTAAGTAAATTGAAAGTTGTTTGAGTTGTTGTTAGATCTCCGCCATTAAGAGCCAGATCACCTGTCGTTGTAATATTTCCTGTACTACCAGTTATTGAGAATTGAGTTCCTGAAATATCGTTTGCTCCAACACTTAATGCAGTTATTATCTCAGGATCTGAGACATCAACTCCGCTTGTTATTGCTCCACCTGATGACTGGATCCTTAGACCTGCAGAAACAGTAGAATCTACGTCTAGATTTTCTGCCAGTAATAGCTGAGGAAGGTCAGTTTCGTTAATACCATCAGATAGTGCAAAGTATGAATATCCGCCTGAACCTGCAGCTGTTGTAACTGTAAAATTGGAGTCAATTGCTGTATTTGCCAATGTAAATCCGATATCCCGGTTATTTGTTGTTGTTATTGTGTTGCCACCATCATAAGCAGCTTGAAGAGAAATAACCGCCCCGGAACAGTAAACCAAGTTGAACGACCCATCAAGACAAAGCAAGGATCCTGACTGGGTAGTAAGACCGGTTATATTTATGAAAGAATCACCATCCGTTGTTATATTGACATCGTTTGTGCTATCAGGTGCTATTGTTACCTGTCCGTTTGCGGTTAGGGTTTGACCGGCTGGAACAGTTAGCCCTCCATTAGCTGTTGTTAAGCCTGTCACGGTTAAAGCATTGTTAACAGTAGTTGTGCCTGTTGCGTCTCCGATAGAAACGGTTGTTGCATCATTACCTATAAGAAGAGACGTTGCATTTGCATTGAATAAAGTAGCAGACGTATTTGTTGTAGTAATATCTCCACCGTTAAGAGCAAGATCCCCACTAGACGTAATATTTCCCGTCAAAACAGATGCTCCATCAATTGTAAGAGTGCCGTTTGCTTGAATATTGCCTGTATTAGAAATTGATACTCCTGTTGATCCATATCCTCCTCCAAGAACAAGAGAATCAATTGTAGTGATAGCGTTTCCGGCGTTTATGGAAGTTGCGTTAGGAAATGAGATTGTGTCGTTTCTTATTGAAGCAGTGCCCGTTGTTGCACCGAGAGTTAAACCTGTTGAAGCTCCAAAAGCACTTACAGTCGTGGCGTTAGTGTTAAACACTGTAGCACTTGTATTTGTTGTAGTAATATCTCCACCGTTAAGAGCAATATCCCCATTGGATGTTATATTTCCGGTTGCACCCGCAACTGAGAAGTAGGTTCCCGTTATGTCATTTGGTCCGAGTGCAATTGCCGTCACAATGGATGAGTCAGAAACATCAAGGGCTGTTGTTATACCTCCACCGCCGGATGAGGTAACTCGAAGTCCAATTGGTAGAACTCTATCTGAATCTGCATTATCAATCAAAACAAGCTGCGTAGGATCGGAAGTCCCTACACCGTCTGCTCGAGAGAAAACGCTGCCCCCTGTTGAGCCATCTGCCGTTGTGACAGTAAAGTTAGAATCGGTTGTATCATCTGAAAGAGTGAATGCAATATTTCTGTTGTTTGTTG
>CAYTCO010000082.1:0-2747 GCA_964436385.1 uncultured Gammaproteobacteria bacterium | reverse complement strand
AAAAGGTCTTACGGTCTTTTGGAAAAACAATTCAGAAACTATGTAGAGACAGCACAAGCAAGTCGTGAGAACACGGATGAAATGCTTATCCAATTGTTAGAGGGACGACTAGATAACCTTGTTTATAGACTTGGATTTGCTAACTCCAGAAATCAAGCAAGACAGTTTGTAAGTCATGGACACGTCCTTGTTGACGGAGCAAAAGTGAATGTTCCCTCATATAGTGTGAAGATTGGACAGAAAGTGACGTTATCAAAGACATTGCTTAAAAATGAAGTGTTAAAGTTACATATCGATGAAACAGCCTCAAATCTGCTTCCATATTTGGAAAGAAAAGATGTTGTAGGCAAACTTGCAAAGAAGCCAACTAGAGACGAAGTACCAAATCCAGCAGATTATCAATTAGTCATTGAATTTTACTCTCGTTAATAGTAAAATATACTCTTGTTGAAGTCACTGCTGTGGGTTTAGCAATAAATTAATAAAAATATGATTACGCCAAGCTTTAAAGTAACAGAAGAAAAAAAGGAAAAGGGCTACACCCAATTCGTTATCGAACCATTGGAACCAGGTTTTGGAAATACTTTGGGAGTAGCATTAAGACGTGTCCTTTTGACTAACATCGAAGGAGCTGCTGTAACTTCCGTTAAAATAACAAACGTTGCTCACATGTTCTCGACTCTTCCAGGACTTAAGGAAGACGTTATTGAGTTAATCTTCAATATTAAAACCCTTAGAATAAAACTTCCAGAAGGCGTTGACAGTGCAACTATCTCTCTTTCAAAAACAGGACCTGGAGAAATAACTGCTTCTGATATAGAAACAAAAGATGGAGTTGAAGTTGTAGATCCAAAGCATTATCTTGGAAGTCTTGCAGATAAGAAATCAAAGGTTGAGGTGGAAATGACTGTAGAGCGTGGTCTTGGGTACTCACTAGCAGAAGAGAGAAAGATCGCAACTGTTGGAGTTATTCCAATAGATGCAATCTTTACTCCTATTAATAAAGTTAACTACAAAGTAGAACAAACTCGTGTTGGACGCCAAACAAATTACGACAAATTAGTATTTGAAGTATGGACTGACGGAACAATTGATGCAAAAGATGCTTTGGAAAAGGCAAGCAGCATTCTCGTTTCTTACTTTAAACAGGTATTTGATCCAAATGGAGCAAGTATTGGTGAGGTTACCTCAACTGCAACAGTTGTAATCCCAGATGGCGGCAATATAACTGTTGATGAGCTAGATCTTCCAACAAGAATTTATAACAGTCTTAAGAACGCAGGAATCGAAACAGTGAGCGATTTACTTACTACCCCAAGAAAGGAACTTATGACGTACCGCAACTTGGGTGCAAAGTCCCTTTCAATTATTGAAGAGGCTTTAAGCAAAAAAGGTATTCAATTTAATATCTAAAGCATACCAAAATCAGATTTGAAAATAATAAAAACTGCGTCATAATGACGCATTTTTTGAATAAAAAGGCAAAGATATGTATAAAAGAACATTTGGTCGAAAATTTAATAAAGACAGTAATCAAAGAAAGGCTTTATTCAAAGGTCTTATGAGATCATTGGCATTAAATGAGAGCATAAAAACAACAGAATCTAAGGCAAAGGCAATAAAGGGTGAATTTGAAAGTCATATAACAAAGGCAAAAAAGGGAGAAGAATCACGATATCACTTAGTTAAGCACCTATCTGAGGATGCAGTTGATAGACTTATCAAAGACATTGCTCCTAGGGTTAAGAATAGGCCTGGTGGATACACAAGAATTGTTAGAATGGGACCAAGAACTAAAGATAATGCGGAGATGGTTCTTTTAGAGCTTGTTGAAAAGGGAGAAAAAGTAGTAAAAGTTTCTACAAAAAGAAATTTAAAGCCTACTTCTAAAAAACTTGTCAAGAAAGTAGAATCAAAAGTCTCTGAGATTACATCAAAGACCGGTGATAAAAAGGCTTCATTTAAGCCTTTGGCAAGCATTAAGCAAATGGTAACAAGACAAAAGAAAGGAAGTTCTTAAAAATATGATTAGCAAAATAACAAAACCAACAAAAGTAAGTGACATTAAAAGAGAATGGGTTCTTATAGATGTAAAAGATAAAGTTCTTGGGCGAGAAGCTGTTGGTATTGCGCACAAGCTAATGGGTAAAGGAAAAGCATATTTTGCAAATAACATGGATTGTGGAGACTATGTAGTTGTTGTTAATGCAAAAGATGTAAGAACAACCGGAAAGAAAGAACTTTTGAAGAAATACACTAGCTACTCTGGATATCCAGGAGGACTTAGAACAAGAACTCTTAAAGAGCTTAGGGAAGAAGATCCAACAAGAATTATTACTCATGCAGTTGCTGGAATGTTACCTAAAAACAAATTAAGAGATCAAATGCTTAAAAGACTATACGTTTTCCCAGAAGCAGAACATAAATTTGAAGATAAATTAAAAGCTATCAGCTAGAAGCTATTAGCTAATAAATATGGCAACAACGGTCGAACCAGTAAAAACAAGAAAAGGAATAAAGCCTTACGTTCATGCAGTCGGACGTCGCCGTGAAGCTGTAGCCCGAGTTAGACTTCATACAGCAGGAACAAAAGTCGAATTATTTGGAGTAGAGATTAAAAAGGGTGAGACAAATGTTAATGGAAAGGCAATGAACGAATATTTTAGATTCAAAACTCAAGCGCCTACTTACAATAAATTCCTACTTGAAGTCGGAATTCCTGAGAAATATATCATCACTTCAAAAGT
>CAYTCO010000081.1:0-2805 GCA_964436385.1 uncultured Gammaproteobacteria bacterium | reverse complement strand
AAGGCTGAAAAAACTCTTGCTTCGCTCAAAAAGATGTCCAGCCCGACAGCCAAAGTTCTAAGAGGAGGGCAGTTGGATGAAATTTCAACATCAAAACTTGCTAAAGGGGACATTGTTTATCTTGAGGAAGGGGACATTATACCTGCAGATATTAGACTTTTTGAGTCAGTTGGTCTTGAGATAAATGAAGCTATATTAACCGGGGAATCTGTTCCTTCTCAAAAAGATGCAGACGTCTTAATTGAAAATAGAGTTGCTGTCGGAGATAGAATCAATATGGCTTTTATGAGCACTGTTATTGCCTCGGGCAACGGACGCGGGGTAGTTGTTGCAACGGGTGCTCAGACTGAAATTGGAAAAATTGCTGAAACTCTTGCCATTCCATATGAAAAACCAACTCCGCTTCAAAAAAACCTCAATACTCTAGGTAAATACATTGTCATTGCGGCGTTAGGCATGAGTTTTCTAATTTTTGTCATAGGGACACTACAAGGCCGTAATCTTCACGAACTTCTTTTTACAGTTATTAGCCTTGCTGTTGCCGTCATTCCAGAAGGTTTGGTTGCTGTTGTCACGGTTACTATGGCAATTGGGGTTCAACACATGGCAAAGAGAAACGCTATCGTCAGAAGTCTTCCCGCAGTTGAAACTCTAGGTGCAGTTAATGTTATCTGCTCCGACAAAACAGGAACACTAACTGAGGGCAAAATGGTAGCAACAGATCTTTGGGTAGGGGAAAAGCTCTACACGGTTTCTGGAACCGGTGTTCTTCCTGAGGGAGCGGCATACGTTGACGACAAGCCTGTAGTGGACCTGCCAAATGAGCTCAGACTTACCCTAACGGTTCTTGCATTATGTAATGACGCGATTCTTCAAAAGGATGAGGCTGATGTTTGGGAAGCAGTTGGTGATCCAACGGAAATCGCACTACAGGTTTTGGCTCACAAAATGGGTGTAGAAAAGGAAGAGTTAGAACCAAAATGGCCTTTTGTTGAAGGTCTTCCATTTGATAGTGATAGAAAAAGAATGAGTGTTATTCATAAGAACCCAGAAGGGGAGATAATTATCCTAACAAAAGGCGCTCCCGAAGAAGTATTAGATGCTTGCAGCAAGGTGAGAGAGGGAGATAGCGTAACTGAACTTGCAGATTCAGAAAGGAAGCATTTCAAGGAAATAAATATTGACATGGCAGGACGCGGGCTTAGAGTCCTGGGTGTAGCTTATCGCCCGATGGGAAGTCTAAATGAAGATATTGAGCCTCAAAATATTGAGCGTGATATGGTTTTCTTGGGTATGGTTGGCGTCTTGGATCCTGCAAGACCTGAAGCAAGACAAGCCGTTGAAGAGTGTAGGAAGGCAGGAATTATGGTCATGATGATAACAGGGGACCACCCAGCAACGGCAGCAAACATAGCCAGCGGTCTTGGGTTCTTTGACCCAAAAACCGACAAGGTAATGATAGGAGACGAGTTGGATAAGCTAGATGAGGAACAATTAACAAAACTTTCCCCTTTCCCTAAAGTGTTTGCCAGAGTTAGCCCAGAAAACAAGCTCATGCTTATTAATGCTTTGCGAAAAATGAAGTATGTAGTAGCCATGACGGGAGATGGAGTAAATGATGCTGCCGCAATAAAACATTCAAATGTAGGGGTTGCTATGGGTAAAGAAGGTACTGATGTTACAAGGCAAGCTGCCGACATAGTCCTTTCAGACGACAATTTTGCAACCATAGTTAGCGCAGTTGAGGAGGGTAGGAGAATATTTACGAATATTAGAAAGTTTATCCGCTACCTTTTGTCATGCAATATAAGCACGGTTCTTGCAATTCTTTTCGCAACCATAGGCGGGATTCCTCTGCCTTTTACTCCTGTTCAGATACTTTGGCTAAATTTAGTTACAGACACACCGCCTGCTTTGGCTCTTGGATTTGATCAACTGGAGAAGAATGCTATGGAAAGGCCTCCCAGAGACACAAAGAGGGGCATATTTAGGCTTGCAGACGTATTATTCATATTGTTCCACGGTGCAATTATGGCAGGGCTTATGCTGGCTGTATTTCTGACTGAAGTATATGTGGCCCAAACCCCTATAGAAAAGGCCCGAACAATGGCTTTTGCAATGCTTGTTCTAGTACAGCTAACTCAAGCTTTTAACGCAAGATCAACCGAAAAGTCGCTGTTTAGAAAAGATATCTTTAGCAATAAAAGCTTGATTATTGGAGTGCTGACTTCATTTGGGCTACTTCTCATCGGAATGTATTTCCCATTCCTAAGCGGAGTATTTGAACAGGTTTCTCTTAACCCTCTTGACTGGACAAAGCTTGGAATGGGCGTATTGTGCTTTATCGTAACCTCCGAAATGTTTAAGCTGATAAGACGTAAATATTTTCCAGAAAGTGTAGTAAACTCAAGTAATGAATAAGACTCTACTAATTGTTGGTGTAGCTGCTTTTTCCATTGGTTTTGGACTTGGCTTTATTGTTCCAACTAGTAGCCCAGAAAAAGAACCTGTTGTAGTCCAGAAAATGGACCACAATGAGGAGGCAATGATAGACATGACCGCAGCCCTCAAGGACAAATCGGGCAAAGAATTTGACAATGAATTTCTACACGAAATGATATTACACCATGCTGGAGCAATCGAAATGGCTAAGATGGCAAAAGAAAAAGCAGCGTCTGAGGATATAAAGAAAATGGCTGACGAAATAATAGAAGCACAGTCAAGAGAAATTAAGACAATGGAGCAGTGGCATGACAAAGTTCACGAAGAAGTAAAGGGGATTCACTAATTTTCTCTTGTGTAAAG
>CAYTCO010000080.1:0-2866 GCA_964436385.1 uncultured Gammaproteobacteria bacterium | reverse complement strand
GATGAAAAATTAGATGAAAAGCTGGATGAAAAACTTAAAATATATGCAACCAAGAAAGATCTGGATTTAAGAACAGAAGAGATAATAGAGGTAATTACTGAGGGATTCAACTCGAATGGACAAATAATGACTAGAATTTTGAATGTGATTTCAGATATTAAATCTGACTCAAGAAAATCTCAGATTAGACTGGATGACCATGACGTTAGAATAGAGAGGCTTGAAAAAGCAGTTAACTAGCTCCCAACTCCCAGCTCCTGTATACTAATTCCATGAACCGTCAGGAAGCAATCCAAACACTTCAGGTATATACAAAGGCTCAAAATTTAATCCGTCACCATTATGCCGTTGAGGCTTCTATGCGCTCAATTTGCAGAGCCTACAATGCAAAGACAAAAGCTTACGTTAATGAGGAATGGTGGGCCCTGTCTGGCCTCCTGCATGATGCAGACTACGAGTTAACAAGAAACACTCCGGAAAAGCATACTCTATATCTTGAAGAAAGAATTGGCAAAACTTTACCTAAAGAAGTAATGTATGCAATAAAAGCTCACAACTATAAATACACAGGTGTTGTTCCAACAAGCGCTATGGACTGGGCGCTTTATGCATGTGATGAACTAACTGGTTTTATTATTGCTTGCGGAATGGATGTGAAGGAAAAAAGACTGAATTTGGTTACTGTTGATACAGTTATCAAAAAAATGGCCGATCAATCTTTTGCAAAATCAGTTGATCGCGCGCAAATACTTGCGTGTGAGCAAAAATTAGGCTTTCCACTAAAGGAGTTTATTGGGATTGTTCTTGCTTCTATGCAAGCTATTGCAATCGATCTGGGATTTGAGGCATGATTGGAATATGGAAAAAAGCGATAATGTTAGTAAAAGCCTCTGGAAAATACTTTTAAATAACTTTTTAGGAGGAATTGTGTGGTCTTTTGGAGTTTGGGTTGGAACGGCAATAATTGCGGTTATCATCATTTATTTTGTCTCAAAAGTGGATTTTGTACCTTTAGTTGGCAACTTTTTGGCCGATGTAACAAAATACATGGCAAAAGACAGATCTTTTTTCCCATTCTAATTCGAGGCTAATTACGCTATAATAATGTCTAATGGATGAGACTGCTGCAAACGATCACAAAAAATTAGGCCGAGAGCTTGGACTTTTTACTTTCTCCGATACAGTTGGAAAAGGATTACCTCTTTTTACGCCTAAAGGGTCTACGATAAGACGTGAATTGGAACGCTTTATTGTTGATGAAGAAATTAAGCGCGATTATCTTCATGTTTACACCCCTGACATAGCAAAGCTCGAGCTTTACGAAAAATCTGGTCATTATCCTTACTACAAAGAGAGCATGTATGCACCTATTGATATTGAGGATGAAAAATTTATGCTAAGGCCCATGACGTGTCCCCATCACTTTGAACTCTACCTTTCTCAACCCCATAGCTATAAAGAACTACCAATTCGTTACGCTGAGCTAGCAAAGCTATACCGCTTTGAACAGTCGGGAGAGCTTATGGGGCTACAGCGAGTAAGATCATTTTGCCTTGCCGACGCTCACATTATCACTCAAAAAGAAAACGCAAAAAAAGAGATTGATTCAGTGTTGAGCCTTATTGAATTTGTTGCAAATACTTTCGGCCTAAAGCTTGGAGAAAATTACCACTACAGATTATCTCTAGGTGACAGATCAGATACCAAAAAGTACTTCAAAGATGATGCGTCCTGGGACGAAGCTGAAAAAACACTAAGAGAAGTTCTTGTCGAGCGAAAAGCAACGTTTGTTGAAGCCGAGAATGAAGCTGCTTTTTATGGACCAAAAATTGATGTTCAAATGAAAAATACCAACGGCAAAGAAGACACTGCATTTACTGTCCAATACGACTTTGTCATGCCTCAGAGGTTTAATTTAACTTACATAAATGACCAGGGTGGCGAGGACAAGCCGATTGTTATTCACAGGTCATCAATTGGTGCAATTGAGCGTGTTATGGCTTTTTTGATAGAACATTATGAAGGTGCTTTTCCGATCTGGCTTTCTCCAATTCAAGTAAGCGTTTTGCCAGTATCTGATAAATTCGGTGACTATGCAAAAAGCGTATTTGACGAATTTAAGAAGACTGGTATTAGGGTTGAAATCAACAACGATAACAACACTCTTGGGAACAAGATCCGTGAGGCTACTTTACAAAAAGTACCCTACATGTGTATAATAGGCGGTCAGGAAGAAGAGAAGTCTAAGGACGGAGCTAAGTTTATTTCTGTAAGAGCAAGAGGCGGTAAGGATCACGGTCAAATTGAGCTCGGAGAATTTATCAAACAAATTCAAAACGAAATTGAGACAAAACAATAAATTTAAACAAAAGGTTTTTTACAGAAAAAACTATCAGATTCGGGCTTCTGAGGTAAGAGTACTTGATGATAAGGGGGAGATGATAGGCATTTTGCCAATTAGAGTTGCCCTGGCAAGAGCCGAAGAATTGGGAATTGATTTAGTTGAAGTTGCACCATTGGCAAAACCACCTGTTGCAAAGTTAATTGATTATTCCAAATTCTTGTATCAACTAAAAAAGAAGAAGCAGGAAGAAAAAAAGACTACCAAAGCATCTGAAACAAAACAGATTAGATTTGGACCTTTTATCGGAGAACACGATCTAGACATAAAACTAAAAAAAGCAACCGAATTTTTGACAGAAGGAAACAAAGTTAAGTTTGCAGTCAGATTTACCGGACGACAAATGGGACACCAAGAAATAGGAAGAGAAAAGTTAGATAAAGTGCTTGAAAAATTAGGCGAACTAGCAAAAGTAGAACGTGAAATAAAAATGGAAGGCAGACAAATGGTATTGTTCGTAACCAA
>CAYTCO010000079.1:0-2886 GCA_964436385.1 uncultured Gammaproteobacteria bacterium | reverse complement strand
CATTTTAAAAAAGTCGACCCCCTTCTTTATGAAGTTGCCGCAAGCATTGACCCAATTGTACTTGAGAAAAGTAAGAACAATTTCATTCGCCTAGTTCGTGCCATAGTTGGACAACAACTTTCTGTAAAAGCAGCCAGCACAATATTTGGGCGCTTTGAAAAACTATTTAAAAAGGAAATAAATGCAAAAGAGATTCTAAAACTAAAAGACGATGACATAAGAGCATGCGGAATCTCATACCCAAAAATAAAATACATAAAAGACCTCTCAGAAAAGGTACAGACAAAACAAGTTCTTCTTGAGACGCTTGAGACCTCAGACGAGCAAACAATAATTGACCACCTAACGCAAATTAAGGGAATTGGAATCTGGTCTGCTGAAATGTTCTTGATGTTTGCTTTGGCCAGGCCAGATGTATTTTCAATTGGAGATCTAGGACTTCGCAATGCAATGATAAGGCTATATGGACTTAAAGACCCAAGCAATGAAAAACTTTTAAAGTTGTCTGAAAAGTGGAGCCCTTACAGAACTTATGCTTGCAGGATTCTCTGGCAAAGCTTGGATAATTCTCCTAAATAATTAGTACCCAATTTTCTTAAGAATTTTTAGATATGCTTTTGTGGGAACACTTAACTCCATTTTTGCCATTTGAGAAAGAGAAAACCAACCAATTGCACTGCACTTTTCTGGCTCATGTATTGTGGGTGTACCTTTTCTTATTTTGGATATAAATCCTGACGTTATCCAATGCTGACCCTCATCTTTTATGATGTGGTCAAGAACTGGAAGCTGTTGATAGGTTTCTATGGTAATCCCAAGTTCTTCTTTCATCTCCCTTTTTATTGTTTCCTCCATCGTATCTCCGAATTCAACTCCACCTCCTGGAAATTCCCATTTTCCCCGCTCATTTTTAGCTTTTGGCCCACGCTTACTTAACAACATCTTCCCCTCAGTGTCTACGATAACTGCCCCAATCCCAACCCCTATATAGTCAATACCTTTTTTCATATTAGTCTTGCGCCACACCTCCAACGAAAAGCCGGTGCATAGGGGCAACGGGGTTGAATGTTTTTTCATGCAGCAAAGAACTTACAAATTTGTAACCTCCGTCGCCAGTTTCGTCTGTTGGAATAACTGCACTTCCCTCTGTTACTGCATTCCAATTATCAATTCTTAAACCCACCACATGGTACTTACGTGCAAGATCGGAGACACTTGCATACCACTCATCACTATATCCATATTTTTGACCTGGGCTCCTAAAATGAGTGTCATCAAACCCAGGAATTATTGAAGCTATTAATGGAATTCCAGAATTATTCCAGCGATTTAAAATTTGTTCGGCTTTATCTATTCTTTCCTCATCTGTTTCTCCGTCTGAGAAAATATTGTATGGATTTATCGCCAAAATTGATTCCGTAGCTCCTAGAGCTTTTGGATCAGGGCCTTCATAGGAACCCCCTGCCGGAAGGGGAGTAGGGTCAATAACAAATCCTATTTTTTTACCTGTTTTCTCTTCTATTTTATTTGCAACTTTATCAAATCCGGCAGCAAAAATCGTAGGATCAATTTTTTCTCCATGGATAGTTTCGATCAACTTTATAACATGCCTAACATTTCCATTTTTGTCATACATTTTTTGCCAATTTTGCCTATCTCCAAAATTGGTCACGAAATACTCAATCCGATCTTCCAGTTTCGTTGTATCATGAGGGTAATCTTTCCAAAATTGAAAAGCATCTGATACCTCAAGAACTGGAGAAACCAACATTTTTCTCTCAGCACATTTGTCAAATACTTGCTCGACAACTTCATCAGTGCAAAGAGTTGGTGAAAATTTCTTGTAATCATCGTTATGCCCCCACCAAGACAAATCGACGCTGTTTATCCCACTTTCCTTTAGGTCATCAAAAATATTATCAATAGTGTTGTCGTTCCATTCCGTAGTTGGATTTAAATTTTGAAGTTGTGATTCAGGATTTGGGGGACCTGCGAAGAAGAACGCTGATCTTGTTATATCATTTGGCAATTCGGAATTTGCGAGCTTTCCCCAAGACTCTGAGGGTAATTTTTCTATTTCCTCGTGTGCAAAGACGTTACCAGTTCTTTTATTTATAGCTGATGCCGTACCACCCGCTGCAAGCCCAGTAATGATCTTTAAAACTCCTCTTCTGCTTATTGTTTTACCAGGTTCTGCCTGCTCACCGTCTTCCATTATGTAACAATTTCTATCTCAACCTCAGGAGTGAAGCCAAAGGATTCCTGCATTTCTTCCTCGATTTCAGCTATTATTCCCTTTACATCAGATGCCTTTGCTCCTCCTAAATTTACTATAAAGTTCTGATGCTTTTCACTTACTTGCGCCTGCCCAATCTGTCTTCCCTTAAAGCCCAGTCTATCAATTATATATCCCATACTCACTTTCCCGTGCCACTTCCCCTCCACCATTTCTGCTACGTCTTCCCAAGATTCCAAAATCCTATCAACCTCTTCTTTTTTTGAAATATTTTTAAATACACTTCCGCAATTTGGATAATCTAGAGGGTGCTTTTCCTGCCTATAAGTAATGTTTTCAAAATACTTTTCGTGAGCAGCAAGGAGCTGTTCAGGAGTTCCTTCAGAAAGTCTAAATTGGGCACTCACAACAATTAGTTTTTCGGACTTTACCTTGCTTGACCTGTAAGAAAACTCTATCTCTTCGCGATTTAAAGTTAACTCCTCATAAGATCCGTCTTCTGACAAGCGGATGCAATGGGCCTTAACAAATACATCCTTTATTTCTCCACCGAAAGCACCTACATTGCCTCTTATCGCAGCACCAACTGTTCCCGGCAATCCTCCAGCCCACTCGAGTCCCACAAGACCTAACTCAAACTGGGCTTGGAT
>CAYTCO010000078.1:0-2971 GCA_964436385.1 uncultured Gammaproteobacteria bacterium | reverse complement strand
TCTACTTTTATGCCAAGCTTTTTGGCAACCAAGTAATGACCCAATTCGTGAATAAGAACAAGAACGGAGAGAATGATTATAAATGCAATAAGCGTTACAAACATTCACTCATTATATAGAAATTAAATGGGAAACTAAAGACTGAAGACTGAAGACTAAAGACTAAGGACTGAAGACTAAATTTCTGATCTTTTGAAGTCGCTGATTTTAATATTCTCGCCAAGTTTTGCTATAGCTGCGGTTACCAAGTCATTTATGGTCTGAGATCCGTCTCTTATATATTCTTGCTTTAAAAGTACGTCAACATCTTTTGGATTCATAGCTGCAATCTGCATTGCAACCTCATGAGCCAGATGCTTGAATTCATCAGTTCTTGCAACAAAGTCTGTCTCACAAAGAACTGATACTAGCACTCCAACTTTTCCTGTCTGATGGACATATGACTCAACTAACCCTTGTTCTGTCTCGCGGTCAGATTTCTTAGCTGCTTTCTCAAAACCTTTTTTACGCAAGATCTCCTCTGCCTTTTTCATGTCTCCTTTTGCTTCCTCAAGCGCATTTTTGCAATCCGCAAAACCTGCTTGGGTCTTTTCTCTTAGATCTTTTATTTGTTGTGCTGAAATTGCCATGTTTTTTTAAGTTTTTAGTTTTTAGTTCTTAGTTTTTAGCCTCTGCTGCTTTACTCTTTTTTGCTGCTTCAATAGCTGCAACTTCTGCTGCTTTATTGTCAGATTTTACTTTTTCCTTAGTTCCCTCGAGCCAAGCGTCAATCAAATAGGTTGTTATTAGCTTTATCGATCCGACCGCATCATCATTTGCTGGGATTGAATAATCAACTTCGGATGGATCTGCATTTGTGTCAGTAATTCCGATTGTTGTAAGTCCAACGCGAGCCGCTTCTCTAACTGCTGTATTTTCTCCATGCGTGTCGATGATAAATACGGCTGCAGGCGCTTCTTTGATAGTATAAAGTCCACCGTAAATGTCTTTAAGCTTTAATAATTCCTTTTCAAAAATTCCTACTTCTCTTTTTGTGTAGCCACCACGGTCCTCGGCGGTAACAATTTTTTCAAGATCAATAAGCTTTTTGAAATTTTTCTTAACTTCTTCAAAATTTGTAAAAATTCCACCAATCCAACGTGAAATAATGTAGTGAATTGTGTCCGGGGTCTCAACGCGTGCACGCTCAACCTCTTCTTTAACAATCGCTTGTGCTTGTCTTTTCGTTCCAACAACTACAAGACTTCCACCCTTTGAAGCAAGATCTTTTACGTATTCCGCGGCTGCAATAAGACCTTCCTGAGTTGATTCAAGATTAATGATGTTAACCCCGCTTCTGGCTTCGAAAATATAACGGTTAGCTTTCGGATTTCTCCTATTAACCTGATGGCCAAAATGGCATCCCGCTTCCAATAATTCTTCTAAAGTGATTTGACGCATATTCCTTTTAACCTCTGCTCTGGGGGCGTTTTCAGCCAGGAAGTAATCCAAAGCATGTGATATGAGGGTAATTATACAAAATATTGTAGAATGTAGCAAGTAGAAGGTAGCATGTGATGAAAATTCAAAATTTTACTGATTTGAATGCTTGGAAAATTGGACACGAACTCCTACTGTCGATTTATAAAACAACCTCTACTTATCCTAAATCTGAACTGTTTGGAATCACTTCGCAAATGAGAAGATCAGCACTTTCTATAACTTCAAATCTTGCTGAAGGCTTTGGAAGAACTTCACCAAAAGAAAAGATCCAGTTCTATAACATAGCATTGGGCTCAACAACTGAGTTACAAAACCAACTAATTGCATCCAAGGATCTATCCCTGATTAATCAAGTTGAGTTTGTAAACGCATGGGAGAACTCTATTACAGTTCACAAGTTAATAAATGGGCTTATAAAAAGTATAAGATCCTCAATAACCTAGGACTACCCAGGCTGCTTGCTCCATCCTACTTGCTACGTTCTACATGCTACATATACAATGAATCTGTGGCAAAAAGTCGTCGTCGTAATGCTTTGGGTTTTGGAGTAAATCTAACTGGACCTGGGACAGTATTTACGCTTGGTTTTATTGCTCTTGCTGTTGGGATGGGCCTATTGCTTACTCGCGGAGTTACTCCAAGAAGCGTTTTATCAGATCCCGGAGAAACAGGAGACATAGAGCTTGTCGTCGAGCCTCCAGATCCTGATCAAAAAGGACTGCAGTTAAAAACACTTAAATTTAGGCAATGTGCAGCCATTACAGCGGTGACGCTTCAGATTGATATAACGGGCTCCATGGGCCCCTATATCAATGATCTAAAATCTGCAGTGCTTGCTTTTACAGATCCTCTATCAGATGAGTCTGTTCTTGGTATCCAAGCATATAACGCTACGAATTCGCGAGTTATTGTCGTGCCGGTCGGACTATATAGAGATATAAAAGATTTTGTACGGCCACGCATTCTGTCGCTTACAACTGATGGAGGAACACCATCATATGATGCCCTTATATTCTCTGGCGAGATACTTGCTGAAGCTATTCCCAGATTTCCTGACAGGAAATTCAATTTTATATTCTTCTCAGATGGAGATCCTAACGTTGGACCTTCTACTGAAGCTGACATAGCTGCTGCTGCGCAGACAATAAAAGACCAGGGAGTAACAGTCTATGCGATTGGGTTAGGAAATGTAAAAGCAAATATCATACGTGCTGTTGCGTCAGATCCCAGCAAAGCAATTATTGTGCGTAATTCCAAAGAGCTTGAAGCAGTCTACAAACAAATTGCGCAAAGAATATGCCAATCTCAAGCTACTCCAACACCAACTCCCACACCTTCTGGGAGTTAGGGATTAGCAGTTAGGAGTTTGAAAGAATTCAACTATTATGAATAATTTATTACCCCAACTCCCAACTCCCAGCTTCCAACTTCTTCCTTCTGCTTCGCAGAAGGGTCAGTCTTCTATATATATAGTTATCCTAGTTATGAT
>CAYTCO010000077.1:0-3144 GCA_964436385.1 uncultured Gammaproteobacteria bacterium | reverse complement strand
TTTTGTTTGGGAATCTGAGGGAAGAGAAGGCGTTGGGCGCGTCTTTAGGTAGTTAAGAAGTTTTTTTGAACCTTCTTTTTCGTATCTCTCAATGAGAGGTTCTTGTTTGCGTCTTATCTCGACCAACGTTGGGGTGGGGAATGTCCCACCGTCTGATGTACCCCTGTCTTTAAGGCTTTCAAGAATAGTAACTCCAAGAAGAATTAGGAAGAATATAAATACCCCAGCAACTATCAGCAATATTCTTTTAATTTTATTTGATTCCATCATAGTCTAGGTGTCTTGCACACTGCCAGTAGTCTTTAAAGCTGGACGTTTTTTTACTGTGCAAAATAGCATTTGAGGTTTGATTTATCCAGTCAACATCCCCATGGTCTGTTGGTCCATTCTTGCCTCTGCCCATCTGAAAGAGTCCATAGGCCCCACCAGAATCCGTGGAGGCGCCATTGTAGGCGTTTGGATTTCTACTACTCTCAAGTAGAGCGCACTCATACCAGAAGTCTTTGTTAGGGGGGTCCTGCTCTCCCAAAAGGTCGTAAAGTTTTGTGCCCCCAAAATCGCAAAGCGGGTCACCAAAATTTGCACCAATGGGGGTTGAGGCTATGTTGTATTTGCCACCACAACTGTTCGACGTGGGGCTTGACCCGGCGCCATAACCAGAGTCTGCGGCAAGAGTTGCGTAGACCTGATAGCACTTTTTGCACTCCATGTCTGTTGCAGTAGCCCTGAGCGTAAAGGTGAGAGAATTTTGATTTTGGCTCATGGGCCACCTAATCTCCCCGTTTCCGTATTCAAAAGCGCCGGTTGCACCCGCAAATTCAGCAAACGGTGGAATTGTTGCATAAACGATTATGCTCGAAAGGGGAGGGGAGTTTTTTGAATAATTTACGTCAATCTTAAATTCCATATTTGCACCGTTGTCAACGGGTGAAGGACCAGTAAGGGTAAGAACGAGTCCCGGTATTGTTTCTATGGCTCCTGAGGAATTGGGTATTTTTGGAACAGACCCCCCCGGGATCGTGGGGATAAGTCCGAAAATAATCATAAAAAAGCATATTGCAATAAGGATTACCACAGCTATAAAGCCAATTGTTATTTGACCACCAGGAATAGAGCTAAAGAGTCTCCATGCTATCTGGGCAACTTTCTTGGTAGAATAATCGAAGATTTTTTTTAGATTTTTTGTTGCGTCCTGAAATTGATTGTCGGAACCTCTTTCTCGGCCTTCTTCTCTTGAGCCCATTGCGTTATCCATACGATTTATTTAATAGTGGTGCCTGGTTGTGGTGGGACCGTGGATTGCTGAGGGAATGGGCCGGGAGGAATAGGCGGCTGTGTGGGTGAAGGTTGTGGAGTTGCTGGTGGAGTTACCCGTGGGGCTATGGGCGTATCTAATGGAGAGGGTTCGGGGCTCGTGGGTTGTATTGGCTCTTCTTTGGCTTCGTCCTGCATTGCGTCTTGGGGTTTTGATGTAACCAGGTCATATTCAAATTGAGATGCAACAAATTGCGCCGTGACATGATTCTGACCAGCAAAAAGGAGTCCTTCTCCGACCTGGGCCGTAAGAAGGTATTGCTTCTCACCCTCTGAAAGGTTTAGGGTTTTGGCAAGCGCCTCAACCTCAGAAGAGCCTTGCTTGAGAAGGATTTGAATGGATGAGCTTGAGAGAATGGCTTTTCCATAGTCTGAAGACAAAAAATCTTCGATATCTTGGGTTAGGGTTGTTAGTCCTAGGTAGTACTTTCTACACCTCTTGGCGATTCCCTGAAGAAAAGCGGCTGAATCTGGATATTTCATCATATACCACGCCTCGTCAACAATAAGAAGCCTTTTTTTCATTTTGGTTCTGACTCTCGTCCATATAAAATCCAAGATCACATGCATAGCAATTGGTCTTAAAACGTCTTCAAGTTGTCTTAGAGAAAACACTGTTAACTGATTTTTAACGTCATAATTTGTTTGGTGATTGAATAGGCCCGAAAAACCTCCCTTAACGTATTTTTCTAGTCTAAAAGCGAGATCTTTTGCTTCAGGCTCTTCCATGTTGAGAAGGGTTTTGTAGAGATCTTCAAGTATTGGAGGCTCGTTTTTGTAGGTGGTTGGGTCTGGGGTTATGCCTTTTTGCTTGTAGGAAAGAACAATCGATCGGTCAAGAATCGCCTCTTGAGTAGCAGACATTTCTCCCATCATTGTTTTTAAAAGACCATGAATGCTTAGGATTTTTGTTCCAAGTTGCGCTTCGGACTGATCGTCTGTAAGTAATGCAAATGGATTAATTTTTATCTCTGAGTCTTTGGAGAAAGACACATACTCTCCGCCTAAAGATTCACAAAGGACCCTGTATTCGTCTTCGGGATCAATTATCATAACTTCTGTTTCAAACATCATTTGTCTCAAAACCTCAAGCTTAACCAGGAATGATTTTCCTGACCCAGATTTTCCAAAAACAACCGAATTCGCGTTTTCAAAAGAAAATCTGTCAACTATTACGAGGGAATTGTTGAGAGTGTTTATCCCATAAAGAATTCCGTTTGGGTGCGAAATCTCATATGAGGTAAAGGGGAATGTTGAGGCAACAGAGGTTGTGTCCATATTGCGGGTTGAGAATATTTTATCAACACCAGTTGGAAGCGTTGTTTTAAAGCCGTCTTCCATCTGAAGAGTTGCTGGTTTTAATATCAGAAGGTTTGATGAGAGCAGGGACATTAGTTCCTTTGAGCGCAAATTTAGATCGTCGACATCGTGAGAGGCAAGAGTTACATACAGCCCAAATTGGTAGAAGCGCTCTAGTCCCCGCGCCAATTCTTCTCTTAGTGCAACGGCATCTTCAAGGGCGGCTCTAATTTTGGGATCAGGCTCAAGCCCTTGTTGCGTATCGCTTTCGATGGTTGCTTCCATCTCTGCTATTTTTCGTCTTAAGTTTGAGAGAACGTCTTTTGACTCAACGGGATAAATAAACATTGAAATATTCATGGTCTCTTTGTAGTCGATGAGTATTGAGAGCCAATTTGGAGAAACTTGACGTGGATAGTCGACGACAAAAAAAGTTCTATAGAAAGTGTCGCCAACCCTTATGTGTTTGAAATCCACCTCAACCGAGGAGGGAGCAATTATGTCAACGATCCCAACAGAACCCTGCTTTAG
>CAYTCO010000076.1:0-3195 GCA_964436385.1 uncultured Gammaproteobacteria bacterium | reverse complement strand
TTCAATAGTTTTTTAACTTCTCTTTCAAAATCTTCTATATCTACAAAATGCTGAAACACGCTGGCAAATCTTATATATGCTATTTTGTCCATTTTTTTAAGCCGGGCTGCGACAAGTCGTCCTATCATCTTACTGTCTACCTCAACGCTATCAGATGACAATAACTCTTTTTCAACCTCATCTACTATTAGGTTTACCTTATCTATAGAAACTGTTGTTTTTTCAACCGATTTTAAGATCCCGCCTCTTAATTTATCTCTTGAAAACCTCTCGCTTCTACCGTCCTTTTTATGAACGACTAGCATAATATTTTCTATCCTCTCGTAGGTCGTAAATCTTTTCTTGCAGCTGCTGCAGAGCCTTCTTCTTCGGATGTTACTCCCATCTTCAGCAACTCTTGTTTCTGAGACCTCGGTGTTATTTGAATGACAATATGGACAATGCATATTTTTGATCTAACGTGTTTTAAAAGGGCAATACCGTGAAAAGTATTTACACAATATTTAGTGTCAGTAACTACTGTAAACCACTAGATTTGATGAGTCAACTATCAATAAATATATCAAATTGTAGCAACTGTTTTTTTTGCCTCAAATTTGTTTTCACGAGAAATCGGTGAAAATATGATCTCAATTTGTGTAATAAAACTATTCAAAAATAACAATTAGCGCTATCTTTGGCGAAGCATGACTTTTACAGTTTGCTCGATTCCGTCCGTTCTTTTATGCTCAGTGGCAAAATGCTCTCTGTAGTCCTTGTCTATTGAATTTTGCATATCCTCTTGCACTTCAAGAAGTTTTTTTATAGATGTATCAAGCTGCAAAAGAAACGGCTTCACATCCGCGCTCTTTGGATGCGTTTTTTGATATCTTCTTATTGCTGAAAGGCTTTCTATTAGATAGTTGTTCCCCTTTGAGATTGTTTCAACCGCAAGCTTGTCTTTATTCTTGCCAGTTAATAACTTTGCCGAAAACATTCTTTTTTCGGCATTCAAAAGACTAAATCTCGCCATTTTCATATCGTCATTTATTAGAAGCTTTACCATTCCGTCTCTAAGAGCTTTTAGAAAATAAAATGGGTTGTCAGGAAGCATCCCCGGATATGGAAGCTCGTAGTTAATCTTCTCAACTTTAAGAATTGAGCCTTCTGTTGCGATATTTTCAACACCAACAGGAGTGTCGGTCTCAACAACCATTTCCTGTGCGTGAATTTTTGACAAAAAAGGAAAATAAACAAGTAGAAAAAGGGCAACAATTACTATCTTTATGGCGTTGCTCATAAGTCTTCATATACTACTCGCAATAGCTACTAGTGTCAACCTTAAATTGCTTCAAAAATGGCAAACACTGAGCTTGCAAAAATGTTGCTTTTTGTCCTATTTTTGGCCATACTGAAATTATCTGCCATGGGAAAAATTGTTGGTATTATTTTTGGTGTATTCTTAACTCTTCTTTTTACAACTCAATCTTTTGCCCAAACAACACCCCAAGAGTCCACTTCTCCTCTCCCGCTTAACACGGAAGCAAATGTCCCGCAAGACATGAGTACTTATTCGCAAGTCGTTTTTCTAAATCTCTTAGGCTCTGTTTCATGCCAGCTTTCTGGGATAAATCCAGCTCATCCGGAGGGAAAATGCATTGGCCCAAATAGCGATAGCGGCAAATTGGGATTTGTTGAAAGTGGCGGCGCTTTAGGATTTATGACTCAGACAATGGCTGCAACTTATGACTTCCCTGCATCTGGTGGTCAATACATAAATCATCTAGCGGGTAACTTCGGCCTCACAAAGACTGCTAATGCACAGGTTGGTACAGGGGACGGATTTCGTGGACTCTCCCCTTTTATACCCATCTGGACAGCTTTTAGAAATATTGCATATCTTTTCTTCGTTCTCATTTTTGTTGTTATAGGTCTTGGGATAGTCTTTAGGGTTAAGATCGACCCCAGAAGTGTTATGACTATCCAAAATGCAATTCCAAAAATTATTATTGCGCTCGTTTTTATAACCCTATCCTACGCAATAGTTGGTTTTCTGGTAGACACCATGCGGGTGACTACCTATTTTGTCTATGGAGTTATGGCCGGCATACCGGGAGCAGAACTGGATGGGCTCACACCCTCGGATATCCAAGGCGCCAATCCATTTACAGCAGCCAATCAACTTGCTGATAGTAAGGTTGGAATAGCAGATATCGCCTGGGAAATTCGAGGGGTTGTTGTTCCCTCAATTAAAGACGCTATTGGTCTCAATGGGGGGGCGCCTGCAGAAGGCCTCCCTGTAATCAAAGGGGTTGATGCAATTTTTGGGGGTTTAGCAAGAAACATTCCAGGAATAGATCTATTGGCAAATGTTTTGGGTAGAATTCCATTCATCGATGGTTTTTTTGACCTGCTGGGCAATGTAGGTGAAAAAGTCGTTGGCGATTCATTTAATAACACTTTTGCAAATTACCTAGTCCACATGGTTAGTGTGAGTGCAGGTCTTTTTACAGGAATATTTACTGCGCAAATACCATCAACCGGTGGCGGTGCAGAAGTAAATGCCAGCTTTTTAGGAATTGGAGGAGGTGGAGGCTTTACATTTAATCCCGGTGTTCTAACAAACATCCCCCTTGGTGCCGTTGTTGGAATAGCTGTGGCAGGCTTCACGGAGATTCTTCTGCGAGAACTTCTTCCAAACATAATTGCTTTCTTTATTATTCTTATCGCTATTTTTACCGCCATGATAAGGCTGTGGTTCCAACTCATAAAAGCCTACATTTATCTTTTCTTGTATCTTGTTTTTGCTCCTTTCTTTATTGCTCTTGGAATAATACCAGGAATGGGGTCCGGGCTTGGGTCGTGGATACGAAATGTCGTGGCAAATCTGGCTGTATTTCCGACAACCTATGTAATGCTTCTTCTTGGAAAAGTCCTGGTTGATAGCGTTGCCAAAAGCAATGGGGATGTATTTGTTCCACCTCTTATTGGGGATTTTAGCAATAGCATGGCAGGATTTTCAGCTATTCTAGGGCTTGGAATACTTCTTCTAACACCTGAGGTTGTGAATATGGTAAGAGGTGCTCTTAAAGCGCCGGATCTCAAGCTTGGAAGCTCTATCGGGCGCGCTCTTGGATCCGGTGGAGGGCTAATAACCTCACCCGTTAAGGGGACCTGGGGAAAGCTTTGGGGAACTGACGCACATGGACACGACAA
>CAYTCO010000075.1:0-3270 GCA_964436385.1 uncultured Gammaproteobacteria bacterium | reverse complement strand
ATGGTTGGAGATAAGGTGTTTACCAACTCAAAAGAGGTAGGTAAAGTAAGAGCGCTTATAGATACTACTGGTGCTCAGGTAAAAGAAGCCCTTCCAGGGGAGGCTGTTGAGATATTTGGTCTTGCCGAGGTTCTTCCTGCAGGAAGCGTTATCAATACAAAAGAGACTACCGAAGCACTTGTCTCTACAGCAATTGCAAATGCTGTTCCTATGGATTTGATGGCAATGCTAAGAGACCAGAAAGAAGAAAAATTACCCATAATTATAAGAACTCAGACAAGCGGAGAATTTGAGGCTGTAAGTGCGTCATTGCCGGATGATGTGAAAGTAATATTTGAGGGTCGAGGAGAGATTTCTGTCTCTGACATTCTTATGTCCAGGGATTTTAACGCAATTATTGTTGGATTTAACGTAAATATAGAAAAACAGGCAAAAGTACTTGCAGAATCAGGTGGAACTTTTTATCGCACTTATAACATAATCTATAACCTTCTTGACGAGCTCAAAGATGCCGTTGCTCTTATTAAGGAAAGACAGCAACGTAAAGTAGTTGGAAAGGCACAGATTTTGGCAACGTTTGTTGGTAATGAGGGAGAAATTATAGGTGCTAGAGTAACCGAGGGGAGACTTGCTGTGGGAGATAAAATAATAGTAGCAAAAGGTGAGGTGGAATCAGGCGAAAGCAAGATAGTGTCTCTAAAACAAGGCAAAAAAGACGTTAAAGAAATTGGCCGTGGAAATGAGTGCGGAATCATGATCGACCCTCAAGTTGACTTTACTATAGGTGATGTTATAATATCGTTTAAATAGCTATAGGACAATATGAATCCAACAATTGCGCAGGAAATTGGACTTCTTCGAGAGTTTTTGGGTCAGCAAAATGACCTCGGTATTATTATTGGTTCACACCAGAATCTTGATACCTATGCTGCAGCTCTAAGCTTGTATCTAACACTCACGCAATCCGGAAAAAGAGCTCAGATTATCTCAAAAAAGGCCCCAACGGTTGAGGTATCAAGTCTTGTTGGAATAGATAAGGTTAAAGAGACTTTTACTTCAGGAAATAATTCAAAGCTTGTAATATCTCTTCCATATATAAAGGGAGAGGTCGAGAAGGTTCTTTTTACAGAGCATCCTGATCCTCAAAATCCAACAAATATTAATTTTCACTTAACAGCTGCTCCAGGCAAGAGCATTTCTCCATTTGACTTAAAAGACGTTAAGCTTATTTGGGATGGTGGTGCACCACAAGCATTAATTGCAATTGGCGTAGGTTCAATTGATGAAATTGCACAAATAGTTGACCCGGCAAGCGTAAAAATTGTTAACATCGATAATTTTGGTGGAAATACAAGATTTGGAGATGTTGTTTTGGTTGATGAAACATTCTCGTCTCTTTCTGAAATAATCGGAAAACTTATTAAAGATCTTTCTTTACCCACAGATCTTGATGCAGCACAAAATATTTTAGATGGTGTTTTGTATTCAACACGTAATTTTACAAAACCAAATACGTCCCCTCTTGCCTTTGAAGCTGCATCAGCTGCAATGTATGTGGGTGCTCAAAGAAAAGGAGAGCCAATGCCCCAACAACATCAACCTCAACAACAGCCTCAACAGCAACAACAATATCAGCAACGCCCTCAACAGCAACAGCAAAATCGTAGTCAACAGCAACGTATAAATGATAATGATTTCCCAGCCATGCATATGCAAGGACGTCAACAGCAAAGAAATAATCCGCAAAGACAGCAACGACCTTCGCAGCAACAACAGCAATTTCAACCTCGTCCTCAACAACAACAGGTTAGACCTCAACAGCAACAAGGGCAGACTCAATTTGGTCAAAATTCAGCTGACATTGAAGAGTTGATGAGAAAGATAAATGAAGAGAATGCAAGACGTCAGGGTGGAGGACAAAACCAAAATAGGCCTCAAGCCAGACCTCAACAACCATTGGAAAGTCCAATGGCGCATACTGCACCAGCTGCTCCTCAAATGCCAATACCAGAACAAAATGATCCGATGCAAGATCCGTATGTAAGTCCTCAAGTTCAGGATGCGCAAATTGTTAATGAACCTCAAATGAACCCAATGCAGGATATGCACATGCCTGAAGAAACTCCATATACTGCTCCGGATCCATCGGAAGTACCTGACGATTGGCTAATGCCAAAGGTCTTCAAGAGCTCCAAGAACAACAATTAGGAGCCTCTGTGTGTTCGCATTGATTGGCTCGCTAAGGAAGTTTGAAAGGATCATATAACGTGCTGGAGCAGTTATAGTTGTAATATAAGCTCATATTTGTTAAAATACTTGTCATGCCATTAACAACGGACGAAAAAACAGTTATAATAAAGGACAACGCGGTCATAGATGGTGACACTGGGTCACCTGAAGTTCAGATCGCGCTTCTTACACACAAGATTACAAAATTGACAGATCACCTAAAGATCCATCAAAAAGATTTTCATAGTAGACGAGGACTTTTAAATATGTTATCAAAGAGAAGAAGACTTTTTAATTTCCTTGTAAAAGTTGACAAAAACCGTGCTGAAGGCATAGGAAAAAAAGTCGGCCTCGCAAAGTAGTATAGCTAAATAATCCACAAATACTTGTAGGTTGTTGGGGAAAAGAATAAAAAAATTAAATGAAAAAAATCTCAAAGTCGTTTGACGTAAACGGTAAGACAATTACTTTTGAAATGGGCGAGCTAGCACAGCTTGCTACGTCTAGTGTATTCGCGCGAATGGGTGATACTACACTTTTGGCGACAGTGACCATGGGTCGCAATGATACTACTCTTGACTATTTCCCTCTTTCAGTTGATTACGTAGAAAAACTTTACGCTGGTGGAAAAATCAAAGGATCACGTTGGGTAAAAAGAGAAGGACGTCCAACAGATGACGCAGTTCTAACCGGTAGACTTATCGACCGCTCAATCCGACCTCTCTTTCCAAAAGAACTTAAAAAAGATGTTCAGGTAATTGTTAATGTTCTTTCTGTAGATGGTGTAAATGATCCTGATATTTTGGCCATCAATGCAGTAAGTGCCGCTCTTTCTATCTCAAAAATTCCATGGAACGGACCAGTTGGAGCTATGCGCGTCGGAGTTTTGGCTTCAGACGAAAAGAATACTCCAGTAACAAATCCTGACGTTTCAAATCCTTTATCACTTGATCTAGTGCTTACTGCAAGCTCAACAGGACATACATTGATGGTTGAGGCCGGTGCACTCCAAACCCCAGAAGACGTAGCTTTAAGTGCAGT
>CAYTCO010000074.1:0-3398 GCA_964436385.1 uncultured Gammaproteobacteria bacterium | reverse complement strand
GCGTCACCCGTTTAATGTTCAATATTGTCCTGAGAAACGGTATAGGGTAGAATTAATGTGGGCGGTGGCGATGTGCACACCGTTTTTTTTGGGCAAAGTCCCTTATGAATCACTACGAATTTACAAAAATTATAGCCACAATTGGGCCATCCTCAGAGAGTCCTGAGATGATAGAAAAGCTAATTCAAACTGGGGTCAATGTTTTTAGGTTTAATCTAAAGCATAACGAGATTCCATGGCACAAAGAAAAGATGGCTTTGGTTAATGAGATAGCAAGCAAGCTCAATCGGGCAGTCGGGATATTCATCGACCTACAAGGGCCCGAGATAAGGCTTGTAACCCCGGAGCATATGGAGATAGCTCTTAAGAAGGGTAGCGAAATAGAAATAAAAAAAAGGAATCCTGACAATACAACATATTCTTTAACTGACGATATCGTGATGTCATACCTTGAGAAAGGACAAGAGGTTGTGGTTGATGATGGTAAATTCCATTTTGTTGTCGAAAAAGCCGGTAAAGATTCAGTAACCCTTGTATCGCGTTCAAATGGAATACTAAAAACAAGAAAGACCTTAAATGTCCCCGGGGTTTATTTTCCCCTGAATGCACTGACAGATCGAGATGAAGAGGCAATTAAAGCCTTTATAAATTCAAAAGTTAACTTTGTAGGATTATCCTTCGTAAGAACTGCTCAGGATGTATTGGACTTGAAGAAATTCATGAAGAAAGAAGGGTTTTTGGGAAGAGTGATATCAAAGATTGAAACAAGACTTGCCATAGATAACCTAGATGAAATCATTGATGCCTCTGAGGGGATCATGGTTGCACGCGGGGATTTAGGCGTAGAACTGCCAATCGAGCAGGTTCCTTATTACCAAAAAATCATGATTAAGAAATGTATTGAGCGCGGATTTCCTGTTATTACTGCAACGCAAATGATACACAGCATGGTAGACAGGCCTTATCCAACAAGGGCAGAAATCTCTGATATCGCCAACGCCGTATTTGATCTTACTGACATGGTTATGCTTTCTGAGGAGTCAGCTGCTGGCCAATATCCCTTAGAGGCTGTTACTATGATGAAAAAGACAATTGTATTTAATGAAAAAAACGTTTTGATAAAAGATACAAGACGAATGTTTGATTACATAAGCGTAGATGCCGAAGAAATGCTCTGCGACACTGCATATAACCTATATCTACAGTTTCGTCGTAAAGACTTCAATTTTGGCGGTTTCGTGGTCTTTACTGAGTCGGGTAGGACTGCTCGTAAGCTGTCAAGATACCGAGCAGAAGCGCCGATTTATGTATTTGCTCCAAATGAGTATGTTAGAGACGGATTAACTGCTAATTATGGAGTGATCCCCTTACTTCACCCAATTGTTTTCAAAAAGGGCAAGCCAGTGAAACTTGAAGATATGAAAAATGCCATAGCTTTTCTTAAAAAATCAGGAATGTTTGATGATAACAAGTATTACATTCTCTTGTACGGTGATAATTGGATGGAAGAGGGAAGAGTAAGTACGATTAAGGTGATACCCCCAGCAAAATGAACTTAAGAAATATTTAGTATTTATTATTTACTATTTATTATCTCTCTCAAATAAGTTCAAAACCTATTAAATACTAAATATTAAATAGTAAATAATCCAAATAAAAAAGGGCACTTAATCGGAAGTTGGAAAGCCTGCCCAACTCGCCAACCTCCGATCAAATACCCTTTCTCTGTAAAAACGATCCGTGAAAAGTCTTTATTTAACAATCCAAACTAACGAAATTTGCTTCATCAGCTTTTCTTGACAGGGGTGGTATGCTTTTGTTAATTTAAGAACCAGCATAGTCTTACCCTGCCTAAAGACTAAAAGCTAACAGTTAAAAGAGCATTGCTTTTCGTACTTGGATTTATTTATGAGTAGCGAAAGCGATGCTCTTTTTCTATCTCTTTGCCTAAAAGAGTTAGAACAACTGTCAGCGTACACCCGTTTTTAATGTCCTGCCTCATTCACCACTGAACACTAAGTCCTCGGTCAATGAGTGATTTTAATTGTTGCTTTCCATAGCTGTTAATTGATTCCTGCTGATAGTCAGAAACTATTCTTTTACGCCTCTTTGGAGTTGCTGCTTTTTTTACTTGGAAGGAGAAAATTTTCATAAACTACGAAAAGTATAGCATATCTTGTCAAGCTCTTCAACCTATAACAAAAATGACATATTGTGTTATAGACCTAGAGTTTTGGTCAACTCATTTTAGCTTATTAAATAAGCGTAAATTAAATTAAAATAAAAATGTGGACAACTCGGGGACAACTAGGAATAAGAATTAAGATTTAGGAATTAAGGATTAAGGAAATTTTAGTTTTTAGTATGTTAGTTTGATGATTGAAATACCTACTGGATCTATTAACCCACAGTATTAAAAGTGTGAGAGCAACTATAGCAAGCATCCCAAACCCTGCGTACTGGAGGTATTGAGGCAGGTAAATAATTACAACATCTCCACCCTCAATCTCCCAGCCATTAGCCCAGTTGTTTATCTTGGTATGTGTCTTTATCTCTTTCCCAAAAACAAAAGGCAAAGCTTCCCACAATTTAAAATTTAAAATTTCAAATTTAAAATTTATCTGATATGCTTTCCACCCGTCGTCATAGCTTTGGCCAAGGATCAAGGTAAATGGCTTTTTTGTTCTATTAGAAGTTTTAACAACATATAAGCTTTCATTTGGGTGAGTCGAGTCAAAGTCTATTTGGGCGTTATGCGTTATAAAGGGTTTTGAGAATTCAATTTGCGTCAAAAATGAATATGGAATTCTTACTACATCAACCTTAGATAGACTATTTTCTACCTTAATATTGCCTACGGAGATATTGTCAAAATGGAATGAGTAGCCGACTCCTGAGGTCTTGCTTGGAGCTATAACAAAGCTAGAATTATCGGTCTTTCGATCCAGGTATAGATCTATTGGAGTTGTTCCTTGATTGTCGTTAAGAGCCCAGAAGTGAAGCGATCTTCCTGATAAGTTCTTGCTCTTAACCGTGACCAGGTACCCGAATTCGTGAGAGAGCGTAGGTGCATTAGCTGCTGTGCAAGCTGAGTCATTTACAGATTTAATAAGTAAGCTGTTTGAGGATTCAGAATTTATGTTAGAGCCATATCTAGTGTCGTTGCAGTCAAAAACCTTCCCAAAGTCCTTGCCTCCAAAACTATATCCGTAGAACTTGTCAGAAATTTTAGGAAAAGTAACTGAAAGAGTACTTCCACCAGAAACATTCTCAAGTTTAACAAGCTTTTTATTAAGTGCGGGTAGTTGCAAGAGATAGTCTTTTGGAATTGTTTGGACATAAATTTCGCCTGAATTTTGGTCGGTTAGCGTAAAGTAATTGTCATTATCAAGCTGAAG
>CAYTCO010000073.1:0-3544 GCA_964436385.1 uncultured Gammaproteobacteria bacterium | reverse complement strand
TATTCAAATAAATCGATCGAGTGCTTTTCTGGTACTCCTTCGGCAAAGATTGTGCCACACATAAGACTTGGCAGACAATCAATCGCTTCAATTGTTGATGTCAAAACTCTTCTTCCCGATGAGACGTTTACCAACATAGTGGTTTTTTGTTTTGTGCTTAAAGATATATGTTTTAAAGTAGGGTAGACAGGCAATAAAATTTCTTTCCTGCCAAAGAAAAACCGCTCAAATTTTCGACCGTTTGCAACAATTCCAACAACCGATGGAGCAGAGTGCTTACTTAAAAAATCGTAATCAAGCGTTGATTGAATTATTCCCGGATGAGAACCAATAAATAAAATTTTATGCTCTCCTTCTCTTATGTCTTTAATTTTCATATTTAATTTTCTGCATGTCGCAAAGCTGGCTCTACTATGTCTGTCAACACTAGCTCGGGTCCATGTATTTCACCTAATAACTCCTCTTTTTCCAAGAACTGACGCATAAGCTCAAGTCCCTCTTTCTGATGTGGACCTCCACGCCTTACAAAAATTTTCACGTTTTGAGATCTTAGACTTTCTGCTGCCTCAAAAAGCGCTCTAATAATTCCTTTAAAAGTTATTCGAACGTCTGTAAAATTTGCCACCCCTCCTGAAATAATGATAGATTTATTATGGGATGTGGAGCGGAGTAGAGTACGCAAAATTTGTTTGACGTATAAATATGTTTCCTCCTCTGTTGGACTACCGCTATATTCTCCGTAATTTGCCAATTCTTCTCCTTTTCCTTTTTGATAAATCTCATCTGCTGTAACAAGCGAGGCTCCCCCACCTGACAAGAGAACAAATACAGATCCGTTTGGATTTAATAGCTGAAAGGAAAGTGCAGCTGGCGTAGTCTCTTTAAGAGCTTCTATGGCCAACTCTTCTTCACTCTTATCTTTTCCTGCTCCTTCACGAAAATCGTTACTCCCCCACGCCCCTTCTACAAAAAATGAGGCTTCACTATCAACTTCAACCGCAGTATCTAGGAAAAAGACTGAATTGTTCTTTACAACAAGGGGATTTATCTCAAGAAATGAGAAGTAGTAATTGTCAAAGGCTGTTACTATGCTTTCCAAAGTCTCAACCGGAAAATTAAGAGTATCTGCAATTTTTTTATACCCCGAATAGTCTGATAAAACTTCAGTTATAACGGAGTCGCTATTTGATTCGATTTCAATTCCACCTTTTGTTGAATAATGTACTCTCTTCCCCTCTCTTACTCGCTCGATTGCCAAGTAACACTCGCTAGAATCATCGTGCTCTAAAAATTCCTCAATTATAAAGTTAGAAAATCCCTTTTCCTTTAGTTTTTCTATCTCCTCGACTATGTTCTTTTTATTTGCATCAAAAGAAACTAACCCTTTTTTCTTTCTTTGCTTTACCCCCTGGTCAACCTTCAGGACATACCGCTTTCCATCCGTCATTTTTGAAACAAGGTCATGGTAACTTTCATTTTTCGTATCAATTGTTATCCCGTTATAGGGAATTTCCAAGAATTGAAAAAGTATTCTTTTAGCAGCAAATTCAGATATCTTTTTACGCGCCATACCTTTTTTATTATAACTAAAAACTAAGCACGAAGCACTAAATCCGAAGCACGAAATAAATTCATATGTTTGAAATTTATAATTTTAAAAACTGGATATTGTTTCGAATTTCGTTATTCGAATTTCGGATTTTCTATTAGTTTGTCTATCAAATATGCAACCCCATCGTCGGAAAGTGTAGGTACAACAACATCTGCAATCGCTTTTAGTTCATCATTTGCATTTCCCATAGCAACCTTTAGACCACTAGCTTCAAGAAGCGGAAAATCATTGTAGCCGTCTCCTACTCCGACAGTTTCTGAACGATCCAAACCTAAATGTTTTATTAACTCCAAAACTGCTAAGTGCTTCGTTCCTTTAAGAGAAGTTACGTCATATGCCATGCCGTGCGGGTTATAACTCCTGACAAGGTGAAGTGTCGGAAACTTTGGAATAACTACATTGTCCATAAGAGCCTCTATCTCCTTAACCTTTTCAGGAAATACTCTAACGTTTATCTTTGGTACATCAACGAATGGTATTTGCTCTAACGGTTTTTCGGTGATTTGAGGATAAGACTCTACACCAAAAGGGAAATTTCCATATAAAATTGGGCCTATTTCAGCTGAAATTTTCAACCCATTCTCAGTTAAAATACTTATAAATTCTTTCGCAGTTTTTTTATCAATCACCTCTTGGTAAATTTTTTCACCATCTGGCTTTATGATTTCTGCACCACCCCTAACAATAATTGGGGTTTTTAAATCCAAAACAGCAGTATCCTGTCCTATCATCTCGTATTGTCTCCCAGAAGCAATTGTAAAATGCCTGCCAGAATCAATCCAACGTTTAATTGCAACTCTCACTTTTTGGGAAATTAAATGATCAGAACCTGCAAGGGTTCCATCAAAATCACTAACAATAAGTTTGTATTTTTCAGTATCCTTTGGAAAATCTTGTTTCATTTAGCAATTTTACCAGAAATTCGTTCAAAATCTTTACCCTGCTGTTTCAATGATAGCTTCTCGTATTACTTTTCCCGATGAAACGTCAAGAAAACCGGGTTGTAATACTTTCGTAATTTTTTCACCATTTCCACTTGCTATAAATTCTCTTGTTAAATCGGGGCTTTGACCAGTATTTGGAATATATGTTTTAATACCATAATCATCCTCTAAACCACCTTCAATGAAGAACTTTGGAGGCTGTAGAGAATGCCAAAAACTACTTCCCCTATCGGAAAAAGAGTCAGCATGAAATAACCCATCTATGGTTTTCATGGCAGCATTGGTAATCCTCTCGCGGAACAACTGAGGGTTTGAATTCTTTACTTCGTATGCATCCACTGTCGCCTTGCGGGTTCCCAAGAATATTTTCCACAAACCATCGAGTGCTGCAGGGTCTATGCCACTAGTGCCCCTTTGAAAATTTTCAGTCATAAGTTTTACTACTTTTTCCAACTCAGCAAAGGAGGAAACTAAATTCTCACCATACTCGTCACTTTCAGCGGCAATAATTTCATTCCATTTTTTTTCTTCTTGAGAAGCTGCTTCTTTTTGGGATTTTAAGAGTTCTGTTTTCTCTTCATCCATGCTCATATTCTATCAAATGAAACTTTTTCCTTAACTCTTACTTCTTAATTCTCTATTTGAGAAACTGGGGCTACTCTTCCTTTGGAACGAAGTTGGATTTTGCTCTGATTTGTTCCTGGATCTGGACTGGCACTTCCTCGTAATGAGATGGCTCCATGTAAGCATTTGCACGACCCTGAGTTAGAGATCTAAGCGTTGTAATATATCCTGAAAGTTCAGCAAGTGGGACAAGGGACAAAATAATTCTTGAATTACCACGTTCTTCAGATCCTGAGATTTGAGCTCTTTTAGCAGAAAGGTCGCCGATTACGTCTCCCATAAATTCATCTGGGGTTGTTACTTCAACCTTCATAATAGGCTCAAGAAGTGTTACTTCTGCCTGTCTTGCACCCTTCTGAAAAGC
>CAYTCO010000072.1:0-3545 GCA_964436385.1 uncultured Gammaproteobacteria bacterium | reverse complement strand
AACAGTAGATCTTTTCGTAGGTGGTGTTTCAACCGACTCTGCAAAGTTTGCGATTTTGGGAATAAATAATGCCCGAGGTCAACAGACTGCTTCTGTATCGGGAAATCTGGTTCTTGATGCCGCAGGATCACTTCAAACAACAAATAACCAAACACTAACCATTGGTGGTGGGACAACTGGAAATATTCTACTTAATTCTGATGGTTCAGATTATGTAGGAATTGGAACAGCATCTCCCCTCTCATTGCTGGATATAAATGGTACGGGTAGATTTACAAACCCTTCAGACACAACTGACTACCTCACAATCTCAAGTGGAGCAACAACTACAACTCTTGCAAGAACAACAAACGGTGGAACTCTTGGCAACGTTACTATAGATAGCAACGGAACCCTAACCGCAGAAAATCTTGTAGGTACTTCTTCACTTACTGTAAGTGCATTTAATACAAACGGGGGCTTACTATATACAAATGGGTCAGGCTTATTTAGCCAACTAACCGCAGGTTCTACCGGAAATTGTCTTCTTGCAAATACAGGAGCTGCACCTTCATGGGGTTCATGCGACGGGGCTGCTTCTGTAAATGTATGGGATATCGCAAATGGTGCAATAAAGCAAGGCAACACCACCCTTGATCTTCTGGTTGGTGGCATCTCAACCGACTCGGCTAAGTTTGCCGTTCTAAATGTAAATAGTGGGACACCAACAGCCTCTGTATCTGCTAATTCCGGCAATGGCGCTCTTTATATAACAGGTACCGGAACTCTTGCCACAACTGCAAGACAGGCATTAACAATTGGAGGTGGCACGACAGGTGAAGTCTCGATATTGGGTGGAGCAGGTTTTCCTGGAGGTGGAGGAGATGATGGGAAAAATATTACAATAACTGGAGGTGGAGGCTTGGGTGGTTCTGGTGTTGGTGGGAACATAACGATAACCGGTGGTTACTCAGGTGGATCAACAGCTGGAAATATTACTATTAATGGAGGATTTAGTGCCACATTAGACCCTGGAACAATTTCCATAGGTACGTCAAATACTCAGGGAGTATTAATTGGGATGGCAGGAAAATCTATAACCCTTCCTGGATATACTGGCCAAAACGGAATACTATATGGAACAAACGGATCAGGTGTAATTGCACAATCAACAACGTCTACCTCAGGGTTATGTCTTACATCTGGTGCTTCAGCACCAATCTGGACATCTTGCACTAGCGCAGCAACTTCACCATTTCAATCTAGTAACGGAATAATAACCCAACTACAAACGACCCAAGATTTACTTATCGGAGGGACTTCAACAGCTTCTGCTAAATTTGCTGTTTTAGGTATAAATGGCACAGGACCTGCTACGGCAACTGTTGCCGGAAACATGATAATTATGCCTCAAAATGGCGCTGGTGGAAGACTAGGAATAGGTCTTACTAACCCTTCTTACAACATCGATACAACAGTTGTTAATGGGCAAAGAGGTCTCAATGTTACCGGTACAACTTCGACATCAGGACAGTCGTTCTACGGTAATTACAATACCCTCTCCTACACCGGAGGGTCTGGCAGTCCGGGCATAATTGCAGGCACAAGAAATGATGTTTCAATTGCAGGAACCACAAGTGTCAATTCAAGAGTATATGGTACATATAACTCGCTAACTTTAGGTGCAAATTCTAATAATGCGTATGGAAGCTACAACACTTTCGACTCTTCTACATTTACTTCAACCAATATGTATGGCTATTACAATGACTTTGGAGATGATGTTTCTACCTCTCAAGACGGATATGGTCTTTACAACCTAGCAAGCCCCGGCTCATCATCCAATTCAACAAAGACCGGTGTCTATAACGATTTTGACAATATTCTAGATTCAGTAGGATTTCATAACGTATTCACAGCTGAACAAACTTCAAATGTTCTAACAGGTCTTATCAACGATTTTTCAAACACAGCAGCAGTTAACGGAATTGGATTTACTGGTATAGATAACAACTTTACAACAACAAGAGGAGGAAATTATGTAGGAGTTGATAATACTATTACTTCAACCTCTGCAATTTCAAATGTTTATGGTATAAGAAATGATTTAACAATTGGTGCTGGTGCAACAGGAGGAAATATATGGGGAGTGTATAACGACATTACAAACAGCGGAGGCAGCTCAAGCTCACTTGTATATGGAACTTATACTGAACTTACTACTACCGGCACCTCAACTCCAATAAGCTATGGCTCTTATGTAATTGATAACGCCTCAACAACAACCGGTACTCAAATCGGGGCTTACTTTGATCTTGACGATTCAGACGCAACAAAGAATTGGGCTCTATATATAGAAGATACTTCCTCCAATTCTTATTTTGGGAATAATGGTATCGATTGGGGACTTTCAGGGGTAGCTGATACCACTCTTACCCGTGGTGCTTCCGGTCAACTCAACCTTACAGGAAGACAACTGATTACGGGTGGTCTAACAGGAGGCAATGCTGCACTTATTGTTAACCAGAACGGAAACGCATTAAATGACATCTTTGCCGCCAGCGCCTCAGGTACGACAAGATTTGTTATAAAAAATGACGGTACAGCCTCCTCTTCTGCCGGCTTTACAATTAACGGAATTGGCCAAGTCCAATCTACAAACAATCAATCACTAACCATCGGTGGAGGAACTACTGGTGAGTTGACAATTGGAAAAGCCTCACAGAACCTATTCTTGCCTAACTTCACAACAAATGGAGGCCTACTCTACACCTCCTCAACAGGACTCCTAACTCAGCTTGGATCAGGCAGCACTGGAAATTGTCTAACAGCAAATACAGGTGCTGCACCATCTTGGGGGTCATGTGATGGCGTTGCTTCGGTTAATGTATTTGAGTTTGGATCAGGTACTGCAAGAACAACCAACCAAACAGTTGACCTTTTGGTTGGTGGTACAACAACGGATTCTGCAAAGTTTGCTGTTATCGGTGTGAATAACGATACACCGATCGCATCTGTTTCAGCGATAGCATCAGGACTTGGAATGTCTATTGGATATGACGGTAATATTCAAACAACAAGAAACCAAACCTTAACACTCGGTGGATCAACAACTGGCAATATCCTACTTAACTCGGACGGTAGCAACTATGTGGGTATAGGTACCTCAGCCCCTCTTTCATTATTGGATATAAATGGCACAGGAAGATTTACCAACTCCGCAGATCCTACGGATTACTTCACTATCTCAAGCGGAGCGACTACAACTACGCTTGCCAGAACCACAAATGGATCAACTCTAGGGAATGTAACGATAGATAGTAATGGAACATTAGTTGCCGAAAATCTTACCGGAACATCATCTCTCACGGTTAGTGCATTAAATACAAATGGTGGCTTACTATATACAAATGGCACTGGATTGTTCAGTCAGTTAACTGCAGGCTCTACTGGAAATTGTCTTCTTGCAAATACTGGCGCTGCTCCTTCATGGGGGTCTTGTGATGGAGCTGCAAGCGTTAACACATTTGAGTTTGCAAATGGAACTGTCAGAACCACCAACCAAA
>CAYTCO010000071.1:0-3802 GCA_964436385.1 uncultured Gammaproteobacteria bacterium | reverse complement strand
TATCTTAGTAAATGTTTGGGAATTGATAGAAAGCCTGCAATCGATACTGCTGTTTTGGAATTTGATACCCCTGCAAATCCAAAGCTTACTCTTTTTACGCAGGCGAGTTTGGAAACCGACAATAGCGGAAGACTTCTTGCAATACCAATTGTTCATCATGGTTCGGGAGACTTTATGAGCATGGTGGGAGCTGATGCCTTCGTAGAATTGCCCCCAAAAACAAAACCGTATAAGAAGGGTTCTGCTTGTAAAATCTGGCAGATAAAAAACATATTATGACAAAGAGTTTTATTTCAGAAAAGTCATTGTTTGGTTTAGTTCTTGCCGGGGGGAAAAGTCAACGCATGGGTCAGGATAAAGGTGTTATCAAATGGCACGGAGTAGAGCAGAGATATTTTATGGCAGATTTATTGAGTAAATTCTGTGAAGATGTATTTATTTCAATAAGACCTGAGCAAAAGCACGAAATTAAAGCCGAGTATAAGACAATCGAAGATTCTTATAATGACTTAGGCCAATATGGTGCAATTTTGTCTGCACTTAAAAAATATCCTGAAAAGGCTTTTCTTGTTGTTGCTTGCGATTTACCTTTAATTGATGGAAATGCGGTTTCAAATCTTATAAAAAACCGTGATTTAACAAAAATAGCAACTGCTTATAAGAGCAAAATTGATGGACTCCCTGAGCCTTTGTCAGCAATATGGGAGGCAAAAAGCAAAGATAGGCTATCAGAGCTTTTGGACGAGGGCATAACGTGTCCCAGAAAAGCACTTATTAAAAGCGTAGACAATGTAAAACTTATAAATCCTTCTTATCCTCAGTTGACCATGAATGTAAATACTCCTGATGAGGTAAAAAAAGCGCAGGAAATTATCAAAGAAAGAGGAGAGGATGCATGGATGATTTGATGCGCTATTCGTGTCAGCTCCCGCTTGAGGGGTTTGGCAAAAAAGGACAAGAAAAACTTTCAAAAGCAAAAGTTCTAATAGTAGGAATGGGAGGACTTGGCTGTCCAGTAGGCATATACTTGACTGCAGCAGGAGTTGGGACTATTGGTATTTGTGATTTTGATAAAGTAACTCTTAAAAATCTTCACCGGCAAATTTTGTATGATGAAAAAGATTTAGGAAAGAGCAAGGTTGGGATTGCGGAAAAGCGTTTAAAAAGGCAAAATCCGAATGTAAATATTGTTTGTATTACTGACAAAATAACCTCAATAAATGTTTTAGAAACTATTGAGTGTTATGATATTGTTGTCGATTGTACTGACAATTTCAAAACGCGTTATCTGCTCAACGACGCGTGTGTTATTTTGAAAAAACCATTGGTTTATGGGTCAATTTTTCAGTTTGAGGGTCAAGTAAGTGTTTTTAATATCAAAAACAAAAACGGCACATATTCTCCCAATTACCGCGACATCTTTCCAGAAGCAAATGATGTTACAGTTCCTAACTGTGAAGACGGTGGGGTAATACCAACCATTGCGGGGATTATCGGTTCTGTTCAGGCAAATGAGGTTATAAAATACATAACAGGAATAGGGGAGCTTCTTGCTTCAAAGCTTTTCATTTTTAATGCAGGGAATTTGACAAACACAATAATTGCGCTTCCCTCTGTTTCAAAATCTGAGATAAAAAGAATTTATAATGACGATACACCGATGATAACTGTTTCTGAGCTTAAAAAAAATCTTGCAAAAAAGAAATTTGAACTTATTGATGTAAGAACACCTGATGAGCACAGACAATTTAACATAGGCGGAATGAATATTCCATTAAATGAATTGGATGACCGTGTTTCTGAGCTTGTTTTTGAAAAGCCACTAGTTTTCTACTGCAGGTCCGGTGTCAGAAGCGCGAAGGCTGTACAACAAATTTTAAGTTCATATCCAAAGGTAAATGTCGCTAGTCTTGATGGTGGAATTATTGAGTGGCAAGCTAAGTTAATTACGGGTTAGCAGATACCCATTCTTCGCCATTCTCATATAACTCCTTTTTCCAGATCGGAACAGTATCTTTAAGTGTGTCAATGATATAGCGGCAAGCCTCAAAAGCTTCTTTTCTGTGAGCTGATGATACAGCAATAACGACTGCAATATCACCTACTGCCAATTTTCCTTCCCGGTGATGAATTAAGACTTTTTTAAGCCCCCATTTCTTGATTGCGTATTTTGCAATTTTTTCCATTTCCAAAAGAGCCATTTTTTTATATGCCTCGTAAAAAAGATATTTAACTTTTTTGTCTTTTGTCTTATCCCTGACTGTTCCTATGAAAACATCAATTCCACCGGCTTTGTCATCCATCACAAAATCTATACAATTTCGAATGTTAAGTTTTCCTTTATTGATTGATATGTCAAACATTTTTTAGCCGCCATTTGTGGGTGGAATTATTGCAACCTCATCTCCATCTCTGAGTTTTTTTTTATCTTTAGCATATGCATCATTAACAGCAACAAGAAAGGGTATAGTTGAGAGTTTTTTGTATTTTGAGCACAAGACCTCTCTTAATTGTTTAATTGTTGTATCTTTCTCAATATCTATGTTGAGTTTTTGTTTGCCGGTAATTTCTTTTGCAATTCCAAAGGCGAGTATTGGCACAATCATTATTAGTTATTATACAGCGAGTGATAAAATTTATTTATTAATCTTTAAGACCTTTAAAGCGGTTGTTTATGTAGAAAAAAACAAGCCCGGCAGCAAGAGAAAGTCCTAGTAAAGCAAAAGTATAAGATTGAGTTAGTTGGTATGTAAGACCCAGTATAAGAGGTGGGATAAACCCTCCAAGTCCTCCTGATGCTCCGACAATTCCCGTAACACTTCCTACTTTTTCAGGTTCTATCCATTTGCCTACCATTGCAAAAACTGCTCCGTTGCCAAGTCCTAGGAATACCGCAAGAGAAAGGTAGAAAATCGTTGTGGTCGGCGCTAAAGTGGGCTGGATGGCTACAAGTGCTGATAAGACGCATATTGCGGCAAAAACAGATTTAATAACAATTTTACCTCCGAGCTTGTCACTTAAAAATCCACCAGTGGGGCGGGCGAGAGTTGCAAGAAGAATAAATCCTGCGGCACGCGCAGCAGCATCGGTCAGAGACAATCCATAAGATACTTTAAGAAGTGTTGGAAGGTATACCCCAAAAGCGACGAAGGCGCCAAAAGTAACAGAATAGAGGAGAGATAAATCCCAACTTACTTTGTTTTTTGAGGCTTGGACAAAGCTTTTTAAGGCAGATACTTTGGATTTTTTCCAGTTTGGCGAATTTTTACCCAGCAAGACAAATATGATACCGGTAAGAAACAATAATAAAGCGACAGTAAGGTACGCTTCCGTTCTTCCGAAAGTATTTGCTAGAAATGGAGTTGCAAATCCCGAAACCGCAGTTCCTGCATTCCCCATGCTATATATCCCAAGCAAAAGGCCACGGTTTTTTGGTGATGCCCAGGCGTTAATATAGGGTATTCCTACAGAAAACGCAGCGCCGGTTATACCAAGGAGAATGCCTGCAAACAAAAAATCGTTGTAAACTTTTGCATAAGAGAGAAATATAACAGGGATAACTCCAAGAAAACAGACAATCGAAAAAATTTTGTGCCCTCCGTAACGGTCAGTTAAAATTCCAAAAGGAATTCTTGTCAAAGATCCGATGAGGATTGGTACGGCAAGTACAATCGCGAGTTCTATCGGTTTAAGAGCCAGTTCCGCAGCAATTTTTGAGCCGAGTGGACCGAGAAGCGACCAGGCCCAGAAGTTAACAGTAAGCGTAAATGTCGCAAGGAGTAGCGGTAAAATTGGGGAAGGG
>CAYTCO010000070.1:0-3826 GCA_964436385.1 uncultured Gammaproteobacteria bacterium | reverse complement strand
ATCAGGTAGGAATAAATCACGTCCTCAATAGGTGGAAAATTTTTACTTCTGAGGATGGAACAACTAATGATAAGCCATGGATTGGAATTAATAAAATAAGCATTAATTTTGAGGTTTCTTCGATATCCAGCGAGTTGAGAAGAAATACAGAGGTTTTTATTGAAGAAGATCCGATAAATTCCAACGGTGAAGTTGAAATGAAAATAAAAATTTCAAAAAATGCCCTCGGTAAATTGTCAGACGCAGAGACACTTATATTAAAAGAGTTCCTAAGAAGCATGTATAGCCTGAAAAATCCAAAAACAAGACAAGATGAGGTTATCGATCTTATTGAAAAAACTGACGGAGAGCTGAGGGGTTATTTCTCTAAGTATTTTGTTGTAACCCCAAAATAAAAGATGAATAATCAGGAAAAAGAGGCTCAATTTTCCTATGTTTCTCCTGAAAAACAACAAAGGGAAGCCCTTCTCACTTTAATAGTTGAGGTTACCATCGGAGTGGTTGTCGTGATTGTCTTGTTTTTTTTGCTCAATTTTTTTGACATACTTCCTTACAAAAAAATGTTTTTCGAAAGATTGGCAACGACAACAAGCACTGATGAAACACTATCTGAGCCATCCCAGGATGTAATCCATAAAAACGTACCTTTCCTGCATTGCCCGGTATCTGCTCTTTGTGGTAAATTGGAAAGCCTTAATGAGCCTGCTAGATTGGAATTAGATGGTGTTCTAAAAGGTGTAAAACTCCTAGGTGTAGGAAATGGAAAAGTGAGTGTTGCAAAAGATGGGCCTAAAACAGTCATAAAGCTTTTGCTAGAGGAGCGGGGTATGGAAATTACCTATGAGGTAACTGGATTTGAGGCAAAAAAACTCTCTTTAATGATAAAAGAGGGAGATGAGTTGGGTGAATTCAACGGTTCAACAAGTTCTCTTGCTTTTTCAGTTCAGAGTACAGTTACAAATAGGTATATAGAGGTAGTTCCATTTGAAGATAAGTACTTGACAAACAGAGAAGGGCTATGATATAAAGAGGTATCTTATAGTTAATTATAACCATAAATTATGCAGGAAGTACCAGTATTACATCCGAAAAAAGAAAATCAAGGAATTCCAAAAGCAGCAAAAATAGTTGCTGGAGTTGCCGTTGCTGGAGTTGCCGGTGGCATTGGAGCAGTCACTATAAATAATGCTTTTTCGGATGAGGGGCAAGACAGTGAGCATATCCAAACAATTCCAACCTCGGAACAACCTGCCTTAATACCTGGTACTGAAATTCCTAATCCTCTTTTGCCACCTATAGTTGAAAGCTCATCTCATGTTGGATTTAAGCTTTTACCATCCAACGATTATGCCTATCTCACTAAAGAGGGTTCAGAAATAGCAATTCCAAATATTGATGGGTTGTATTATCGGTTTGTTGCAGATCCAGAAGACTCACACTCAAGTGGTAAAGTATTATATTTTGCCTCAGAAAATAATAAATATGGGATCGAACAAAATTTACCTGTGGGGGAATTTAAAGGAAATGTGGAATTTAATAAGGTTCAAAGGGGAGGCATAATATTAGATTCAAGAATAGTAGAGGAATTAATAAAAAAAGAGAATTCACAAGATCCAAGCAAAATTAATTGGGTATTGCCTATACCAGTTGACATTTCTGGTTTATCAGATGATGATTTAATATCGTTAGTAAATCAAACAAGCGCATCTAACCCACTTGCTAATGTTGTAAAGGTTAACTTTAGGGGGAACGCTTCAGTATTAAATGTATCACCTGGGGAAAGTAATTTATTGGTTGTTATGAGCGGAAGATATGGACTCGGTTTTCTTAATAAAATGAGAACTGTAGCGCCAAATCATGAGACTATTGAGCCTGGTAACGAACAGCAATATTTTGGGGTATACGGTGAATTAGAAGGAGTTAATGAAGGAGAAAGTATAATTGATGTAAATTTTGGTGATAAAATTAGCGACTCTAATGGTACAGTAACGATAACCCGAACTACATCCAAGGAAGTGTTTGATATATCTCCAGAAAAGATACTTGATGTTCTAGGAGTCCCCGTTTTCGTGAGCGCTAACAAGCGATAACTTTTTCTTGACTCACATTTCCAGTTGAGATACGATTAAAACATGGCTCGTAAAAAGATATTAGGAGTGCTGTCCTCATTTTTGTTCGGTATAGTCGCACTTTACATAATAGGATTTTTTCTAATCACCTTAGTTTTTGAAACGAAGGTTGGTAGTTGTTTAATATTAGAAGAAATAAATTGTAAAAAAGTTTCATTTATCCTAAATCCAAATACAAATAATAGTTATTTAGCTTCATATAATCTTGCGAATGGGACGAAAATATTTGCACCCGATGATGGGGAACTTGTTGAAAACAGCGCGTCCTCATTCAAAGGTTCAGCTAATGGAAAAAATTATGGGGTTTTATTAATAACAACAAATAAACAAGGAAAGAAGATAATTTATAACTTCATTTTTTCAGAGATTCCAATAGCAGAAAGCGGAAAAAAGAGTATCAAGAGGGGTGAGGTTTTGTTTACATCAAAATTGGAACACAAAGTTCTCAATCACAGCTTGATAATTTCAATAACTGCAAAGGATAAGGTCTCAGCAATCGAGTACGAAAACATCACAAAACAGTTGTTAAGCAATTAAAATGAATTTAAGGTTTAGACTTATTTATTTAATTTTTATATTTAGTTTTTTATTCTTAAATTTTGGGTATGAAAAGTCTTTTGCATATCCAATTGATGATTCTGGAGGAGCATACGCAGTGTGTAGCACTTGCTTAGGATCTCCTCCGGCGGATTGTTCAATATCTCAAGCTGGAAGTTGTAACGCATGTACTCCTGGTGGTTCAAGTGACTGTTGTTCTTCAGGTTCCCCTTGGACCAAATATCAAGCGGTTTGCGTTAATTTAGATCCAGAATCGGTAACCTGTAGTTACGTTTGGGTTGTTGCATCTCAGGTTTGTGCAACAGCTGATAAGTGTGTTACATCAGATGGACCGTATTTAAGAGCTGGATTTTGCAGTTGTGCTACTGGTGGAATATATAAGGTTTGTTGTAATAATACAGGAGGAGGAGTGGCTGGCGGAGCATGTGTTCAGGTTTCAAATGATGGAATAGATCCTCCATGGGAAGGAATTTGCCCTGCCGGTTCGTATTCTGTATTTGGGTCGGATGCTTCGGCTTGTCCAGTAGCAGCAACTCCAACTCCCACCCCAGCTCCTTGCACTAACACTTGTGCAACCAGTATCTCTCCTGGAAGTAACTGTAGCTATAACTCTGGTGGGGATGCTTGGTGTCAAGACCAACCAGACGGTAACCAAAATGCGTATTGTTGGAATTGTTCAGGAGCCACCCCAACCCCAACACCAACAGGGCCGGCTGCAACGTCCTCACCAACACCAACAAGTGCAAGCTGTGGGGGTGGGCAGACCTATTGTGCTGGATGGGGATGTATTCCTAGTTGTGCGCAGTGTAACGGAGGCTGGCCTCCGTATTATCCCCCAAGTTGCGCAGGTGGAGGTGGTGGTGGCTGTGAAGGGATAGGAGCTACATGTGGATATGGTACAACAACTGCCTGTTGTAGTGGGTTATTGTGTCATACAGACACTCCTTCAGCATACAGCCAAGGTTCATGCGACATTCCGCCATCCTGTAGTAGTTCCTGTCTATCTTTCATGCCATCTACTTGGGGTTGCGTCGACAATTGTAGTAGTGGATACTATTGCTCCGATACAGGAGGTGGTACTTGTGTTGCTGAACAATATACAATTTCTGGTGGATTTTTTGTAGACACAGACGAAGATG
>CAYTCO010000069.1:2157-4028 GCA_964436385.1 uncultured Gammaproteobacteria bacterium | reverse complement strand
TAAGTCCAGGTATTCCTTGCACCACTTCGTGTTGTAAGTCCAGGTATTCCTTGCACCACTTTATAACAATCTTGTACGGGGTGAGAGAGTATACTAAAAATAATGGAAACAAGTTATTCTCTTGACGGAATACATCTGCCGGAAAATAGAAAACTGGTACAACTTTTGACAAGAACTTCGCTTGCAATTTGTATTGCTGTTATCTTGATGGCAGTTATCTTTGCGCTTGGATTTATTCCCTACTCTTCTCATAAGATTGATCCTTTTACCCTTTTAGCATTTATCGGTTTGGCTACCTCATTAATAATAGTAGGATTGCAGAAGAAAATTAATAAATCAATTATCGTTAGGCTCTTAAGCTTATGTAGGTGGATTTGTAATGTCTTTGTTATAACGGTCGGTGGATGGTACGTCTTAAGCTATATAAATCAGCAAGGTGGAGATGGTGTTGTTCTAATTGTAGGTCTTAAGCTCATTTCTCTTGGAACGGCTCTTTCACTCTCTTTAGTGAAGACAATCCATAGATTTCATTTAGTTCAGCTACTCATACTCATAGTTCTTATATTCAGCTCAGTTACAGTTTTGGGTCATATTTATCAATTTTTCTTCCACCTAAATACGCACAGTATCGCAACTCCTCTTATAGTTGGGTTATTATTTTTCTTTCTCTGTTTGGGCGCATTTCTTCGCTGGCCAACAAGAGGATTTGTTGGTCTTCTTACAACAGACTCTTTAAGCGCGATATTTGCAATTAGAATGCTTGTCATAACTATTTTTTCAATTTCAATTATTGGCATTTTTGCCTTGGGGGGTGTGAGTTTGGGTATTTACAGCCTTTTTGAGGCAGTGGCTATTTTTGCTGTTCTTCTTATGGTTTTTATAACAGGACTTATATGGATCAACACAAAGCTTCTCTACAAAAGTGAGCTTAAGAACTTTTTTTTGAGTGAGGAACTGAGAGTGCATAGCATCAGTCTTGGATTAAGCAATGAAGACTTGGCAGAAAAAATGGCTCAACTCGAGAAAACCAATATGGAGTATATAGATAAACTTAACTCACGAAACAAATATGCGGAAGTTGTTGACTCAGAAGCATAAGAAAAATGTTAAAATCTGAAAGTTATGAGTGGTGAAAAAGTGTTGATTACGGGTGCAAGTAGTTATTTGGGAGCCCGGCTTCACAGGGATATATCAGCTCAACACGAGACAATCGGTACATTTCATTCAGAGCAACTTTCCCCAAATTTCGTAAGGCTTGACGTTACGGATGCAGATCAGGTGGCATGTCTAATTCGTGAATTACAACCTAGTGTAATAGTTCATGCAGCAGCAAATGCCAGCGCTTCGTGGTGTGAGGCAAATCCAGAGCAAGCAGACCTTTTAAATAGACAGGCTACAGCATTTGTTGCGGATGAAGGAGAGAGAGTTGGTTCAAAATTTATACTTATTTCCTCTTTTGTAGTTCTTGATCCAACTACGGTCTACGCAAGAACTAAAGAAGGTAGCGAAGAGATTGCAAGAAGTGCTTCTGATTATGTTGTTCTTCGGCCATCTTTGGTTTTGGGAATGAGCCCAAACCAAAAGAATGACAGGCCCCACAATAGACTCCTAAGAAATATCGAGGGTGTGACTGAGCCAATGTATGATACTTCATGGAAATTTCAGCCAACCTATGCTGGGCATGTGTCAGAGGTCATACTTGATATCATTGCAAGAGATATTAAAGGTGAGACTATCCCTATTGCTGTGCCGGGTCTTAAATCTAGGTATGACATTGCAAGAGACATTCTTCCCTCTTTTGGAATAGATCCAATTGCTGAAGATAAGAACGACCAAAGCCCAGTTACTACAGATTCTCTTAAAAAGCTTAA
>CAYTCO010000069.1:0-2057 GCA_964436385.1 uncultured Gammaproteobacteria bacterium | reverse complement strand
GTATCAAGTGAAGCAGGTTGTTGAGATATTTTAAGAATCTCTCTGACTTTTTCAGGATCTGTTTCAAGCTCTTTTGCAATTTCCTCAGGTGTTGGTTGGCGTCCGATTTCCTGCATGAGACGTCTTTGAACTCTCATTGTTCTGTTGATGTTCTCAACCATATGAACTGGAATACGGATTGTTCTTGCTTGATCGGCAATTGCACGAGTGATAGCCTGTCTTATCCACCAAGTAGCATAAGTTGAGAACTTAAACCCTTTTTTCCAGTCATATTTTTCAACTGCTCTTATAAGTCCCTGATTACCCTCCTGTATAAGATCAAGAAGTGTCATACCACGACCTACGTATTTCTTAGCAATTGACACAACAAGTCTAAGATTTGATTCAACAAGCTTTTTTCGTGCTGATTCATCCCCTGCTTCAAGTCTTTTTGCAAGATCAACTTCCTGGTCAAAAGTTAAAAGTGGAATTCTTCCTATTTCTTTCAAATACATTCTTACCGGATCAGACACTGTTCCTCCTTGGATAAGATTTAGGGCCTCAAGTTCTTTTTCTAGGTCCTCAATGGATTTGTGGGTTTCTTTTTCTTGCTCAATCGTTTCGAAAATGTCTACTTCTTTTTTGATTAGTTGATCATAAAGATAATCAAGCTCATCAAGAAAATGTTCAGGTTTTGGGAATTTTTGTAGAATTTCTTCCTGGGTTATATACCCCTTTTTCTTAGCTGAGGCTAGAAGCTCCTCAACGTGATCGTTTTTTACAGTACCTACACGCATAATTGCAACACTCAAGCACAGAAATAACCGCGCAAAAGATTGAACTATATTCTACAATTATTTGAACCGAGATGCAAGGAGGCTGAATTCCTCTCTGAGTTTTTGAAGTTCTTCTTCATTTTCCTTTTTCTCAGCTTCTTTCATTTTTTCGGATATTGTTTGAAGCTGAGCTTTAACGGCAGATTGTTTTACGGCTCGAGCTGCTTTCTCTACTTCTAGAAGATGAAGTTCATTTGAGGCAAAATTAGGGATTGAAGCCAAGAAATAAAGATCAAATGTCGGAATAACACTTTCATGAAGGAGCTTGCTTACCTCAACCACGCTTAATTCATCAGATGTTATGAAGTATTCCTTAAGAGTATTAAATATACTTTTTGCGCTTGGCGTTTCAAGCTCTATCGTTTCAAAGACGCTTGCAGCTGCCGCCATAGCATCCTTTGGTTTTTGGGACTGCAGAATTAGGGTCAAAAGGTTATCTTCAATCATTTCTTGTCTCGGTTTATTCATTGATGGAGGAATAACCTTATCCTCTTTTTGTGTTGGAAACTTTTTCTTTTCAGCTTCTTTTACTACCGACTCATATGAGGTTTCAAGAAGTGTTGCGAGTTTTTTAAGGTAGTGTTCTTTTACAATCTCATTTTCTATATCTGTAATAAATGAAAGTGTTCGAGACATTATGTGTTTTTTGCCCTCAACTTTTGTTGGATCTTCATTTTGAACTGAGCTTTCAATAATAAAATCATATATATTTACCTCATTTTTGAGTGCTTTTTTAAATAGTGCAGGATTTTCTTTCAAAAGTTCATCTGGATCTTTTCCTTGGGGTGGGATAACAACGCTGGCGTTAATACCTTCTTTGGTAATGAGTGCAATTGATCTTCTCTGGGCTTCAGTTCCTGCGGGGTCAGTATCAAAGCAAAACACAATTTTTTGAGCGAATCTTTTTAGGAGGCGAATTTGATTTTCGGTTAAGGCTGTTCCTTTGATAGCGACTGTATTTAATATTCCTTCCTTGAATGAGGATATTACATCAAACTCACCTTCCATAAGTATTGCCTTCCCCTCTTTCTTGATCGCGTCTTTTGCCTGAAATAGACCAAAAACAGTATCCCCTTTCACATAAACAGACGTTTCTTTTGTATTTATATACTTTGGGATAGCATCATCAGTGAGTCCTCGTCCAGAAAAGGCGACGATATTTCCCCTGGAATCTTGTATTGGAAAAATGATTCTGTTCTGAAAAAAATCAAAAAGCCTGCCATTTCGAAGAGTTGCAACACC
>CAYTCO010000068.1:0-4070 GCA_964436385.1 uncultured Gammaproteobacteria bacterium | reverse complement strand
GTTATTTCTTTGTAATTCTTCGGCTATCAATCTCCTATGACAATTGTCCGGTATCTCTTCCCAGCAAAGCAGTGTAATAGTATTTTGCAAAGCCATATCGTTAATTATTTTCATATACTTTTCTTGTTTAAAAAAAACTTCCGCTGCAAACAAATGCTCATATTCTTCCCAGCTAATTTCTTTTTCATGATAGCTCTTTAACAGTTTTGTCGAAGGAGAGAGGGGGAGAATCCAAATATCAAAGTCAAATTCTGGTTTTACCCTCCTCATTACGCAAATACGTATACCGTCACTAACTTGCCTGGGTTTTTGTATTGATTTTGTTTTAATCACTATAGTCCTATTTTATCTGCAATTTCACTAAAAGTACCAGTCATTATTCCTCTTTCTTGAAGCTGAGGGATAGAGTGTCTGTTTCGTGGAACAATCGGTACAACCGGGATGACAATACCTTTACACTGTTCTTGAATGGAGATAGCAGTTTCAGGGTGATCGTCTATATGGAATATCGTTTTGCTCTGGATATATGGAAGGACTCTGGATGTATAAAAATTCGCCTTTGCATGTTGCGGGTTGCCACTGTCGGCGGAAACGTCAATAACGGGAGCATTTTCAAAACCATGGTGTCGGAGAGCAGCAGAAGTTACGTGACTCAATGCATGCGGTCGTGCAGTAGGATATCCAACAACTGGAATATTAGAGTCGGCAAACCTTTTTTGTAGTTCAACTGCTCCTGAATATGTACCTATGAGAGCATGTAATGCTTCATTTGCTGCAACCTCTGATGTGAACACTTCATAGAAGTCTCTTCCTAGTGCATCAGCCGCTTCTGTATAGCTTGGTACTTGATAGTATCTGCCTCCCGATAAAACTACTGTTTCCAACGATACGCTTTTAAATTCAGCTAATCGTCTTCTAAAAAAGGCATTTAGACCCAATTTTCTAATCCATTGCTCTGATTTAAAAAGAGTGTCGTCAATGTCAAAAAAGGCAACAGGATTAGTGTCAACTTTTTTAATTAGCTCAATTGAGGCAGCTGTAGCTTCCTCTGGAGTATCAAAATGATATCCCGTAAGATCTTCCACGGGAGTGTTTAGTATGGCTTCATGGCGTGCTCTTGGGCCTTCTAACATATCCTATAATTATATCAACGTAGGAGAAATAATTCAACTTCTGGAGATTTGACTCCAGTTGTTTTAGTAATTTTTGATTTTGGATAAAAATCAATTAGGGTTTGTCGTGTGTTGTTTTTTATAAGTTTCTTTCTGTATTCATTCAATCCTTTTTGTAGACTTTCTACATACTTTGTTGTGTAATATTTTTCATGCTCTCTGCCTCTTATTTTTAGTCTTTTCATTATTTCTTCTGTTGTTATGTGAATAAAAACAGTTGTACTAACCATTGGAAGATCATCCATAAACTCATTATGTAGTTGCTGTAGAAAATTCCATTCGTCCTTATTCATCTCACCGTTTTTAAAGGACACCCATGGATACATATGCAATCCAGACTCAAATCCATGATCCAGAACAATTGGGATGTTAGTTATTTTTTTAACTTCAACGATCATCTTAGATCTCATAAATGAGAAGTGTAGGGCAGTAGAAAATGCCCATCTTTTCATGTCCATCACATAAGATGGAAGAAATGGGTTATTAATATATGGATCAACGTCAATATATTTTGCAGACATTTTCTTAGCAAGTTTTTTTGAAAGTGTAGTTTTTCCAGATCCAACATTGCCCACGATTTCAATGATTTGTGGTAAAAAAGCTGTTTTTTTCATGGCATTAGTCTATTATTCCAAGTCGATTGCTCAAAAGTCTAGGGTCTATTCCTACTATTGCGGTATGTAATGCTCTTTTAATTACCTCATCTTTTTTTGGCAAAGTTTCAAGCGGATGTCCATTAATACCTTTTACGTACCCGCGTTTTAAGAAAATCGGAAGGCAAAAGCCACCACTCATATCTAGGATGTCAGAGTTTAATTCTTCCATAGCCTCGTCTCTATACTTTTTCACCCCTTCTTTGGTTGCTAGTTCCTCAAGGCCTTCGGTTGAAAGCCAAACAGAAGTGTCATATGTAGAAAATTTAACTCCATCAGGATCTTTTGGATCTAGGAGGCAAGTTGCGGAGCGAATAACGTAGGGCGCAGGTCTATTTGTTTCATCTGAGGTTATAAAAAGTTCGGTAAAATTATCCGCTACTTCAGCAATTCTATCTGCAGTCGTTGCTCCTCTAGGTTTGCCTCGATTAAGAAAGTCGTATCTGTAAGATTGCTTTCCACCGCCAATAACTAGCAAATCAGCACGCACATCTCCTGCAACAATTAAGGGAGAGAGTCTTCCTCCATGACCAGCGATCTGATTGGCTGTTGATAATGCTTTTGATAGCGCTGCATCCACTACGTCTGTTGTAGCCTCATCTTCAACAGCTCCGGAGTGTTTTACAAAATCAATATCACTATCAATTCCAGCTACAAGTTCTCTGACGTAATGAGCTTTCGTCTCGTTGGCTCCTGCGTAAAGTACGTGAGTTGGTGTTGGAAGGAGTTCAATCTTTTTGGGGGAGAGCTGTTTACTTGCTACAAATACAATTGCGCGAGCTTTTCCTCTTTTGGACATGTCATTAAAGTTTGTTTCACCTTCCCAGCCGTTAGCCTCAAAAAATGGTCGTGAACCACCACTTGCATGAGATGTAATATGCGAAGCATGAAGATCTCTTCCGCGACTTTCCAAGATGCTAAATAGTTCTTTTCCAACACCCTGTCCTTGAGTGTCAGGGTCTACGTGAAGTCTTCTTAAATCAACGTCTCCGTAAGAATTTCTTCTAAATACCTGGTTGTGTCGCAAAAGAACAAATCCAACAACATCGTGTAGCATATTGGTTGCAACATATGCTTCTGAACCTTCTGTTTCGGCAGCATGTCGTACATCTTGCACACTATTTGCACTTATATAGCCTTGTACTACGTCTTTCGGGAAAAGTGAGAACGAAGGGCCGTTGAAATTTTTTCTTGCAAGATCGGATACAGCTTTATAGTCATCTTTTGTTATGCCTCTTACCTCAAGTGGTGAACTCGTTTGAGCCTCTGGCATACCCCCAGTCTGCTTATCCTGCGGTGTACTTTCGGTTTGACTTGCCATGATTCTATTTTTGAATTTGAAGCTGTTTAGCCACTGTTGCTGTACTTGTGATAAAGTCTAGAATTTTTCTTGCAGAAAAAGCCGCACTATTGCCTGAGGTATCTACGTGTAGTTCATAAACTGGTTTACCTGTTTCATCTTTATAATTTGGGCTGTACCAATCAATTAATGCAAGTTCTGGGTATAGCGTAGTAAAGACGATTTGTTCTCCTCTTTCTTGATCTCGAGTGTATTCTTTTGCTTCTTCGAATGTTACAGTAGGGTCGTCTGCGTGTATTGCATCGTACTCTCTTTGGTATCTGACAGCATCTGATGCTTCAATCAAGATTGGATGTATATTTCCTGGTAGAACTAAACCTTTTCTTGAAGAAATCCCTTTAAGTTTTGCAGAAATAAAGCCAAGTAAACGACCTTCAGGTAGTAGAATTTGCCCTTTGTGAGAGGGATTGATTAAATTTTTGGCAGTTTCCAAATCAAGTCTACCATCAAATTCCAAGGGTCTTGTAAAATGTCCACGCATTCTTCTTCCGGTAGTTTCTTTTTGATGTTGTCTTATTTGATCACCAGCAGAAGAGCGATTGATTTTAAATCCTTGGGAAATTAACTTTTCTTCAAGAATTGCTTGTATCGAATTTTTTCCAGCAGATGCCTTGCCGATAATCGGAAAAACATCAAAGCTTCCGGGTTCGTATTCTTGAGAACCTAAAACCTCTTCAACAACTCTGTCCCACTGGCTGGGTGGTGGCCCAACAAATTCTCCTCGGCTCATAAGCTACTTATTATAGGATCACTCACCTCAAAATGCAATAAGAATATGTATTTTGACCGATCATTTTTCAGGCTAAGTTGAAAGATAGTTGCCCGTCTGTTTAAATAAGCCTCAATGGAACTTGTAATCGATCTTCATCTTCACTCCAGATTCTC
>CAYTCO010000067.1:0-4218 GCA_964436385.1 uncultured Gammaproteobacteria bacterium | reverse complement strand
ATCAAGAAGGTAATCAAGAAAAAGCAGTTGAAGCGTCAGAAAAGGCATATAAATTAGAACCAACACCTATAACTCTAAAGCTCTATACACGTCTCAAGAACAATTTACCAATAAATTTTTAGTAAGTTCATCGATACACAATTACATCTTGACATATCTTGAGAATACAACTAATCTATTGAAAACATAACATGAGTTTTAAAATAAAGCTGCTTGGATTCATATTTTTCTCCCTCTTTTTTTCATTCATATTTCCCAAAAATGTACATGCTGCAACTTATACTCTTGATGGAACTATAGAAGACGGATCCTCAGCTCCAATAGAAAATGTTGTTGTTGACGTTATAAATCCTTCAACCAGCGCGGTCGTTACTACCACCACCTCAGATCAGAATGGTTATTATACTACTAATGTAGATGAAGGAACTTACAATATTCAACTAACCCCACAATCTGGTAGTGGCTTTTCTTCTGCCATAGCTTTGAATCAGGAAATAATTACTGATAAAACAGTTAATTTTACTCTTGTAAATTCTGACTCGGCTGTACTAAGTGGATACGTATTAGATCGTGATGGGGGAGGACTTGAAGGCCAGCATGTAATATTGGAAGCAGGAAGTATTCTTGTGCAGACTATCACAGATAGCGATGGTTATTATTCGCTACAGGCAAACACAGGTACGTATTCGTTAAAGTTACAATATCCTAATAGTGGCAATAGCAACACAACTAAAGCTCCTCAAAGATATGTAATAACAGTTCCTAATTATTTACTTTCGCAAAGTACAATGATCAACTTCACAATTCCAGCAAAGGAAGTGAGTGTGCATATTCAAGATTCTGGTGGGGGAGCAATTGAAAATGTTCAACTTCAAGTACCAACTGTAGCGGCTAGTGGAATTTCTATTGGTGGAGGACTTATCGCTTCTGCTACTAATGATTATGGAATAGGAGGATTTCCAAAACCCTTAACAGATCAGAATGGTGACGCAACGCTTTGGTTATTCGCTAATACCTCATCAAATCCTTATTCGATTGTCGCAACCCCTCCAATTGGTATTGGTGTAGGTGCGACGACTGCTACTAATATAGTTTTTACCAATGATAACCCTCAAACAATAATTCTTCCCAACGCGTTCACACTTAGCGGGTTTGTATATGATGCTACAGGAAGTGCTTTGGTAGGGCAAAACGTAGCTTTGACAGCTGGAAGCACAACAGTACAAACAACCAGCGGTTCTGATGGTAGTTATTCAATTGAAGCTACTAGTGGAACCTATACCATTCAGTTGGAATTTCCAAGTGGAGGAAATGGTTTTGCAACTCATGCGCCTCAAAAATTTGTCTTAACCTCTCCAGGATATTCTCTAACACAAAATGTAAACTTGAACCTAACATTGCCAGCTAAAAAAGTTGATTTTCATGTTAAGAATGCGGCTGGAAACGGAGTTTCTGGGGTTGGTATTCAAATTCCGACTGTAAGTGTTAGTAATCAGCCGATTGGTGGGGGTCTTATTGCTTCAGGGACAAACAGTTATGGTGTAGGTGGCTTTCCTCAACCCCAAACCGACCAGAATGGTGATTTGACCGTTTGGGTATTGGCAAACAATTCATCAAACCCTTATTCATTTACTGCAAATCCTGCATCGGGTAGCGAATACGCTCAAACTACACTATCAAATTAGGTGATAACAAGCAATACTTCAAAGACTATTACGTTGAACCAACCTGTGACTTTGTCAGGATATATATACGATGCCGAAGGTGCTGGATTGGCCGATCAACAGGTATACATCGAGGGTAGAAGTACCTTTGTTCTTACGACTACTAGCAGTGATGGTTTTTATACCCTAAATGCTAATGCTGGTACTTATACCTTGCAAGTAGCATTCCAAGGCAATAGTTCTAACACAAAAGCTCCACAAAAATATACTCTAAGAGTGCCCAATTATCCTTTGACTGCAACTAAAACAGCAAATATTACAATTCCAGCTAAAAAAGTGACAGTTCATGTGCAGAACCCTGTTGGGACTCCAGTCCAGAATGTGCAAATACAGGTTCCTACTGTTAGTGCAAGTGGTTTAAACGTTGGAACAGATTTAATTGCCTCAGGCACAAATGATTACGGGATAGGAGGATTTCCGAAACCACAGACAAACGCTGATGGAGAAATCGTTCTTTGGTTATTTACTAATAATTCATCAAATCCTTACTCATTTATAGCAACTCCACCATCAGGAAGCATATATTCACCGTTTACTCTTAGCAACAGAGTAGTAACTGGTACTCAAACCGAGACAATAATATTGCAATATGATCATGAAGCGCCAGAAACAACAGCAGCACTTTCGCCTGCACCGAATTCAAATGGTGACTATCTTAACTCAGCAACTGTGACATTGTCTGCTACATCAGCAGAAGGTTACACTGTTGCAAATACCTACTACAAAGTAGATGGCGGCACTCAACAGACATACTCTGCCTCTATTGAGGTAACCGGTGAAGGTTCGCATACAGTAAATTACTGGTCAGTAGATGATTCGGGAGTTGTCGAGGTACAAAGAACAGCTAGCTTCAACATCGTTAACACATACAGCCTGACAGGTATAGTATATGTTGATGCCAATGAAAATGGATTTCAGGATGTAGGAGAGGATGGTTATGAAGGAGCTTTAATAGCGCTTGATTCTCAAGATCCAGACACTACAGATGCGGATGGTAACTATTCTTTTGTTGATTTAGAGACAGGGGTTTATGAAGTAGCCATTACTGTTCCATCCGGCTACGTTGCAACTACTACAAATCCAGCCACAGTATCGCTCAGTGACGATACAACCCAAAACTTTGGTATTGCACCGGAAGTAACAGCTACCCCTACACCAACAGCAACACCAACCCCTGCCGAATTTACACCGGCTGCAGATACATACATAAAGCAAGGCTCCCAAAATGAGAATGAAGGGTCATCTACGTTGATAAGGCTTCAATCCTCAGGGCACAACAGAGGGCTGGTAGGTTTTGATGAGTCTGCAATCGAAGCATATATTGGTCAGTCACAGAACTACACAGCAAAGCTTCAATTTACAATAATTGATAATGGCAACAACTGGGGTAACGACGGACGCACAATAGATGTTCATAGAGTACTTAACAGCTGGGTTGAGGGAAATGGATTTATTGTTGGTAATTCTCCATCGGATAGAGGAACTGGGTCAGGGGTCACTTGGAATTGTTCAGTTGATGCAGAGACTTCAAACCAAAACGACGATTGTAGCGGTACAACCGCCTGGGATATGACAAATTCCAGTAACTGGCCTTTTATTTCAACACCTACAGCAACTACTACAATTACTAGTAATCAGACAGGAGTTGTTGAATTTGATGTAACTTCAGATGTAATCTCATTCGTTGCAGGAACAAATCAAAATTATGGCTGGGTTATCAAGAAGACCAATGAAGGTCAAAATGGAAGAATTGAATTTGGCACAAAAGAAAGCTCTTATACTCCAAAGTTAATTATCACTCTCAATTAACTTACTCAGAGACTGTTATGACTCCCTTTAGTTCTGGTTTTAGCTGATTGTGAAAACCATACTTCCCAGGTTTTTTGAATATATATACAACAGAGGAACCATCTTCAAAAATCCCAAAATTGAGCTCTTTGTGAAGCTGGTTTGTAGGGTAGTCATCCGAATTAACAGTTTGTCTTTCTCCGCTTTCATTTTTCCATCTGACTGCGGTGCCTGTCTTAACAGTAATATTACTAGGTATAAAACCACCTTTTCCCAAAATCACTGTAACCTCTTTTGGTAGTTCTTGTTTGATAGTCTTCTCTTCAGAGGTTTTAGTTGTTTCATTTTGTCCGGAAATTGCAAGGTAAACGGCGATAATAGTCAATACAATTATTGCTAAAATGATTTTAATACGTTTCATCAAGCTGAGTATAGCCGAAAAAGAATAAGCAAAACAAGAGTTTGTGTGGTCACCTATTTGGCCAACACTTCAAACGTTGCCATTATGAGAGCGATTAAGCCCGATAAGGCAAGCTTGCAAGCTAAAGCTTGTAAATCAATCTAAACAGCATTTTTAGGAATCTCAAAGTGCAAATTTATTTGCTTCAGAATGATACCTCTTTTGATTATCAGAAATATATCATTAAAATTTACGCACTATTGACAAAATGCATGCTTAAATGTACAGTTAAATAGTTATGAACTA
>CAYTCO010000066.1:2650-4539 GCA_964436385.1 uncultured Gammaproteobacteria bacterium | reverse complement strand
TCAAGACAAGATGCATTACTTCAATCACTTCCAGTAATTCTTCTTTGTGTATTTTTCCTAACAACAGTTAATTTTGTTCAGGAAAAGTCTTCTTTTATGATAATTGTTATTTCCTTACTTATAGGGACCGCTATTTCGGCAATTCTTAGCATACTTGCCAACTTTAATATATTTGTTCTACCATTTGAAGCTGTCAAGAATCAGGGCTTTAATACTCACGGATCTCCTATACAATATGTTGCTTTCTTGATCCCTCTACTTATCTTATGCGGTAGTTCCCTTTTTGATATTATAAAAAAGAAAAGGGTTCAGGCTATAACTAAGGATTTCACCCACATTCTTCAGCTAGTTTCTGTCGCTATATTCACAGTTGCGATCGTTATCGTTATCTTCCAAATTGTTACCTCTGCACAAAAACCAATATTATTACCATTTAATCACGGCTTCCAGATTGCTTTTGCAGCAATTAGTCAGGATTCGCAAAGAATGATTCAGTCCCTTCTTCTAGGATCAGGTTACGGCACATTTTCAGCTGATTTCACAAGATTTGTCGGACCGACTTTTAACTCATATAATTTCTGGAATTTAACCTTTGCTTTCTCCTCCTCCTATGTACTCGAATTGTTAGCAACTTCAGGCGTACTTGGCTTTGTAAGCTTTGTATTCATTTTTGTCAACTTTATCAGAAGCAAAGCAAGAGCCAACAATCCACTTTTCTTAGCAACCCTTGCTACCTTTATACTAGCACTTGTAATACCATTCTCCTACTCTCTAGTCTTTTTACTTTTTGCACTTTTGGCTCTATTCGTCGCCCACAGAGCAATTGAAAATGCAAAAGGCTTTGATCACGTAACTCTGAATCTAGTGACTCTTAGACAGGGATTATTCTCAATGAGTGAAGGAAGTGGAAAAAGCAAAGAAAATCTTATTGTTCCAAGCTTAATTTTGGCCGCATCTATTATTACTGCAGTATTTATACTTTTCTATCTTACTGGTACTGGCGAAACACCAAGAAAAGGGTATGTAGCGCTAGTCTCCTCTGATATTAAATTTGCAAAGTCATTTACACCGGCCGCTCTTCAAAGTGGTACCGAAACATACAATTTACAGACTCAGGCAATAACAGAATATCCCTACAGAAGTGATTACTACAGACTTTTCTCACAGATAAATTTAGCTTTGGCTGCAAATCTCGTTAATGCTCAACAAGGGAAACAACCGACAGAGGAAGTTCAAAACAACATAATTCTTCTCTTGCAACAAAGTATCAATGCTGCCAGACAAGCAGTAACGCTTTCACCATTTACATCGCTTAACTGGCAAAATCTTGGTCAAATCTATAGGAATCTAATAGGCGTTGGGCAAGATGCTGAGAAATTCGCAGTCGCATCATACAACCAATCAATTGCTCTTAATCCATCAAATCCTGGACTTCGAATTGAACTTGGTGGAATATATTATCAACTAAAACAATGGGATCTAGCACAAAATCAATTCACAATATCAACTCAGCTAAAACCTGATTATGCAAATGCCTACTACAACCTCGGCCATGTACTTGAGGAAAAAGGAGATCTTGCCAATGCTTTGCCTCAATACCAGGCTGTAAGACAACTCGTTGCAAATGACAAAACCAATGCAGAAAAGATAGATGTTGAAATAAAAGCATTGCAAGCAAAAATCGGTCAAGCACAAGCACAGGCTGATGCAGAGGCAAAAGAACCAACCGATGATACTACTCCACTTAACGTTAACCAGCCTCAAACAGACTTTCCTGACCGCGACCCTAGAGTTGCAATTCCAGAACCTCCACAAGGTCTTCCAACACCAACTCCAACCCAAATCCCAGCACCATCTGGTGGAAGCGTACCCCTAACTCCAACTTCAAC
>CAYTCO010000066.1:1396-2550 GCA_964436385.1 uncultured Gammaproteobacteria bacterium | reverse complement strand
AAACCAAGTGGATTTATCGATGCTCCTCCGCTTCTAACCTCAAAATGCAGATGTGCACCGGTCGTTCTTCCAGTTAATCCTACCCAACCAAGAACAGTTTGTCCGGCTACTACACTTTGACCAGAGCTTACATTTAATGCACTCATGTGAGCATATAACGTTTCGTAACCATTGTTACCACTTACTATTACATGAGTTCCATAACCATAATTCCATCCACCAGCAACAGCATAGCTAACAGTTCCGCTTTGAGCAGCTATTATCGGAGTTCCAACACCAGCGCCGATATCTATACCACGATGATACCAAGCGTAGTATTGATTCATGGTCCCTCGGACAGGCCATGCAAATCCAGAACCAAGAACTACAGATGTACCTGTAGCAACAAATGTTCGTCGAGCAATATATGCTGGAGCTGCCTGAGGTTGTACTCCTTCGGGCACAATAATATTTTGCCCTATTACTAGTGAAAATGTCTGAGGGTCTGCAAAGTCATTGAATGGAAAATCAACTATACCCTGTGGATTGGTGCTGTATTTCTTCGCTATCGTATAGATTGTGTCCCCCGATACTACCTTGTGAGCAACTCCTGTAACTGGGAGTACTTCAAGGGTATCACCCACAGTTATGCTATCTCCCCTGAGGCTGTTGCGCCATTTTATGGTATCCTCAGAAACACCGAATTTAGTTGCAATTCCCGACAACGTATCTCCCTTTTGCACACTATATGAAATGATCTCTGATCTTGGTTTTTCTGACAGTTGTGTATGGAAAACATTTTGAGGATCAAGACTTTGAGGCTTACTATTAAGGTCTTGAGCAAAGGAAAGAAGGTTCTCATTCTCTGAAAAGGGGTTACTTTCAGTTATAAAAGGTGAGATTAGAACCCCCAATGACAGTACGCTCATGGCACTTACGTGCAAAAAGAACCTATTTCTCTTACCTCTTTTAATCAAAATGCTCTTAACAACAGTGTTCTTATTGCGTTCAAAAATGTTTGAGAAAAAGAAAACTTTATCCTTCGTATATGAGGATAAAAATAGTAGAAATGAGGCAAATTCACTTCTTAAATAAAATAGACTATTGAGTAGACCGCGAAAAACGGCAGTATTATACTTTGCTCGGGACATACAGAAGGATTTAGTTTAACAAAA
>CAYTCO010000066.1:0-1296 GCA_964436385.1 uncultured Gammaproteobacteria bacterium | reverse complement strand
TCTTTACCCAATCCACTTAAGAAGTCGTCGTTACTGTCAGTTGCTGAAATACGCTCAATTAGAATCTGAGTTCGCTCATCTGGGCCCAAAACATCCATCATACGTCTCATCGTTACGATCTTTTTGTATGTTTTTTCTTCAAGCAAAAGCTCTTCTTTTCGAGTTCCGGAACGCTCAATGTTGATTGATGGGAAAATGCGCCTTTCAGCGAGTCTTCTATCCAGATGAAGCTCCATGTTACCTGTACCCTTGAATTCTTCGTAGATAAGATCATCCATTCTGCTTCCTGTATCAACAAGTGCAGTTCCAATTACGGTTAAAGATCCACCCTCTTCACAATTTCTTGCAGCTCCAAAAAACCTTTTTGCGGGCCAAAGAGCGGCTGGATCAAATCCTCCGGTTAAAGTTCTACCTGAAGGCTCAATTGATAAGTTGTAAGCACGAGCAAGGCGAGTAATTGAATCCAAAAGAATAACCACATCCATTCCACCTTCAACTAATCTTTTTGCTCGATCTAGTGCAATTTCAGCTGCATTGGTCTGCGCTTCTGGTGGTTCATCAAAATTTGAGGCTATGACCTCTCCTTTTACAGATCTTGAGATGTCAGTTACTTCCTCGGGGCGCTCTCCAATAAGACATGCCATAAGGTGAACGTCTGGAAAATTCTCAGCTATTCCTGCGGCTAAATCCTTAAGGATAGTTGTTTTTCCGGCTTTTGGAGGAGATACAATCATTCCTCTTTGACCAAATCCGATAGGGCTTACTATATCAATAATTCTAGTTGAAAGAGGTAATTTTCCGGTTGAAAGCATGAGCTGTTTGTCAGGGTAAATTGGGGTTAGGTCTTCAAAATAAACTCTCTTAACTCCTTCTGCTGCCGTTTTTCCATTTATCTTTTCTATCTTAAGCAAACCGTAGTATCTTTCGTTATCCTTTGGTGGGCGACCCAATCCTTCTACAAAATCCCCATTTCTGAGCCAAAAACGTCTTATTTGTGATGAGGAAATATATATGTCTTTCTCAGATGGTCTGAATTTTGGCCTCAAAAACCCGTGTCCTTCAGGTTTTATGTCTAATATTCCTGCGACAACCTCAGTTGCCTGATCCCCTCTAGATCTATCCATATACTCAGATCTTTGGTCAGAATTAGATCTTGGATCTGATTGCACAGAAGAGGAGTCCTCGATTTGAGGCTCTTCTACAATTTCTTCTTGTGATTTTTTTACTGGACTCATACGTTACACGAGGCTAAAGTTCTCGGGAAAATTCTTACGAAGCTATAATATTAAAACACCA
>CAYTCO010000065.1:0-4552 GCA_964436385.1 uncultured Gammaproteobacteria bacterium | reverse complement strand
TCTTTTCGGCCAAGATAATGACCAACACTGCCGGGACAGAATATGATGAAGGTATATGGTCTTTTGGTAGAAAGAACGCTAACTATCCATATACTTTAACACTGGACATTATTGATGAAAATGTATCAACTTCAGGTATTCAATCGTTTGCTACAGCAGGAAACTTCTTTTTCATAGCTCACAGTGCAGACGGTTCAATAGATAAGACTAACGATGAAGCAACATATGCATTTACATCAATCTATGAAAGTCAGATTTTTAATTTTGGTGATGTCACATCTGATAAGAGACTAGATGCGATTAAAGTGTCGTTTGCAAAACTTTTAACATCACAGTCCTTAACTGTTAAAATTAAATGGGACGATGCTAGTTCATGGACGACTGTTGGTACTTATTCTACAGTAAATGCAATTTCAAGAACATTTCTTAATATTGAGTCAACTGGTTTAGCATTTGCAAGTGGTAAAGAACTAAAATTAAGACTTGAATCGACAGGTGGTCTTGAAATTACTTCGTACACACTAAATGCAATAATATTAAACAACCCATAATATGAACCCACAAATACAAGAAATATCCGATAGACTTACCAAACTGCAAAGTGATTTTAATGAGTTATCTAGTAATTTTTATAAAAACAACTTTACTTCTCACCAGGATTTTACAAAGACATGCAATTTTTCTACAAAAATAAAAATACCAAGTTACTCTACACTACCAACATGCGAAGTTGGCGAAATTTGTGAGTCAGGTGGAACATTATACATATGTTCTGCAACTAATACTTGGACAATAGTTGGAACACAATCATAAAAAATGATATAATTAATAATAACATGTCAATATTCTCATCAATTGGTAAGGCGTTAAAAAGTATAGGATCAAGTGTTGCAAAAACATTGAGTCCAGTCTATAACACAGTTTCAGGTTTTATAAAAGGTGCAAACAATGTGGCAAGTGCAGCCAAGCCAACATTTGGAAGTTCCAAATACATGAGGGAAACAGCTTCGATGGGTTCTACTTATGGAATGGCAGGAATGAAAGCTCCACCAGCAACATCCAAGTCATCTGGTTCATCAGGTGCACCTTCAATATCACTATCTAACTGGTTTGGTATGCAACCAGCAAAATCAGTAAGTTCTGGTTCTTCTAGTGTGAACAGGGGTTCTACAAGTTACAGTACAGATTATGGTGGTATTACCTCTGCTCTTACTGGGTTTTCGTCTTATTTAAATAATATGCCAGTAAGTACAACTGTATCGGCATCACAAATTGGTTCAGGAACACCAAATATTGTTTCCCCTTCTAGTCCATCGCCTGTTGATTATAGTGGACAAAATGTGGCTAATAACACAGCGCTAGGTGCTGATCAAAAAACTGGCATGTTTAAAAACATGCAACCAGTTGATACAATGCAGACAGCCCCAAAAGAAACTGATTCACAAAAAGCGTTTAAGGATTATATCGCATCTTTGAAAGGACCAGAAAGTGATGCGGAACTTTATCAAAAATCAGTAGAACAGTCAGGTTTAATGGAAGCTAAACAAAGAGTTCAAAATACACAATCACAAATTAATGCTGTTACATCAAAAATGAACTCTGACTTGTTGCAGTTAAGGGGAACTGCTGCTAAAGAAGGAGTTGTAGAAGCTGTTTACGGGGGCCAACAGGCTCAAGTAACTAGGGAAGCAACTATTAAACTTTTACCACTACAGGCTCAATTAGCGGCTGATCAAGGTAATTTAGAAATGGCACAGGAAAATACCAACATATTATTTAAGATGTATTCTGATGATGCTAAACGCAGTGCTGATTTTTATAATGAAAATGTAAAGGCGGCGTACGACCTATTTACAAAAGATGAAAAGAAGCGTGTTGATGAAATACTTTGGCAGAAGAATTTTAATGCTGACATGGTCAAAAAAGAAGCTGACAATCAAAATGAATTGGCTCAACAGATGTTAAAGTCAGGTAATATGGCAGGTTATAGGGCGGTTACTGGTATACAAATTCCTCACAATGTTAACAGTCCTACTTTTGCAGAGGACTATCAAGACTACAAGAATGAATTAGCTAATACAGCTTCAAGATTTGGCGTACAAGCACAGCAACAAACTCAAACAAAGACTGGTGTACTAGCTTCTTTGCCAACATCTATACAAACTAAAATAATTAGCAAAGCTGATTCTGTTGGGTCTAGTGATATTGGAAAGAAATACAATGCAACAGTCGATAGTATAAACATTGTTAACGGAATTGATCCAAAGAGTAAAAATCCAGCCGATCATCAAACAATAGTTTATGCCTTTGCAAAATCACTCGATCCAGACTCTGTGGTTCGTGAGGGTGAATACGCAACGATAAAGAAATATGCTCAAAGTGCGGTCAATCGTTATGGTAAAGAAATAACTAACGCAATTTCTGGTAACGGTTTCTTGTCAGTTAAAGCTATCGCAGATATCCAAAAGACTATGCAAAATAACTACAGTAGTAGAAAACCTCAATTTGATAACTTAATGAAAGAAACAAAGAGAGTCATTAATAATATTGCTGGTCAAGATATTGCTGATGAAATCATGATTGATTACGAGGGTGGCGTAACTCAACAACAATCTGCACAATCTTCACAACCTCAACAATTCCAGTTACCAGACGGTACAACAGTGACACTTCAAGCAGACGGAACATATAAATAATATGGCATACACACTTGAACAATTACAGAAAATGGGAGCAAAACCAGTAACCAAAAGTTATACTCTAGATGAGTTAACTAAATTGGGTGCTCAACCTGTAACTGCAGAACCGACACAGGCTCCGCAGGAGGAAGTTGGGGGATTACAGTCATTCATTCAGGGTGTAGCTAAGGCACCTCTTAAATTAGCATCCAGTGTCGCTGCCGTAGGCCGTGGAGTGTCAGGTCTTGTCGAGTATGGCCTAGGCAATAAAGAAAAAGCGAACCAGTTGTTTGCAGATCAGGACAAGATAACATCTGAAGGTGTTGACTATGGGTATTTTGGAAATGTAAAACCTTTATCTAGTATGAAAGAAGCAGTCGGAACTGGTGCCGAACTAGGGTCGTATGCTATTGGTGGCAGTGGTGCTGCTTCAACAGTTATTGGAGGTCTAAAGGGACAAGTGGTTAAAAGTATTGTATTTGGTGCAAAAACAGGAGCGACATCTGGTGGATTACTATCGTTTGGTCAATCAATGCAGGAGGCCGAAAGCAGTCCAATGGATGTTGCATACAATACTCTATTTGGCACAGCGGTCGGTGGAATAGCAGGTGGCATTCTAGGTTCTGTCACCCCAGTAGTGACTAAAGCTGTCAAAGAAACCATGAAGTTTGCAAAAGTACCAGAACTGCAAAATAAACTGTCCGAGGGCTATCAAAAAATATTTAATCCTACCGCTAGACAGATCAAAGCTGATACACGCTTCGGTAATAATTCATTTGATTTCTTAGCTAAAGAAATGCCGGATCTTCCTATTACAGTTAATTCTTCAGGTAGGGTAGAAGCTGACACGGCCATAGAAATGGCTAAACAAAAGTATTCCGCTGAAGCGGCAGCGTATAAACCGATAATTCGTAATAGCGGAAAGTTTATTGATGTTGACGACATAATTGCGAATGCCAAAAAAGCAGCTAAACAAGAGTTTGACGGTACTGATGCAATCAAGGCCGAACAACAGATTGAAAATGAAATAAATGCCTATCTCGCTAATACTCCAAAAGATGTAAACGTAATGGCTAACGGTAAACGATTTGTTACACTTTCACGAGCTGATGACATTAAGTCCTATTCATGGGCAAGAGGTAAAGGTTGGGGTACTCCAGAAGCCGAAGTCTGGAATGATACTAATAATATAATAGGTCACACAATTAAAGATGCAATCGAAAAAGAGCTACCAGATGCTCCAGTCAAGGCTATGAACCGACGACTTGGCCAATGGAAAAATGCAATTGATATGCTCGAAAGAAGAAACGGTCAAGTTTCTGGTTCAGGTGGAAAGTTGTCTAAATACTTTACTAAAAGTGTAGGTACAAGTGTGGGGGCAGGTTTAGGTGGTCAGGATAGTGTTGGTGGTGGTATAACAGGGGCAGGTGCGGGGTTTATGTCTGCTTCTGCCTTGGCATCTTTAATGTCTAACCCAAGAGTCAGGTTGTTTGCTGTGCGTCAGATTTTACAACGTCTTAATAAAGCAGGTAGACAAGACATGATAAAAGAAGCTGAAGCAATATTGAAACAACAGGCATCAAGATATTTATTACCAGCAGCCGGCAAATCTTCTTATGTTGAAAAGCCAATTCTAGTAGCACAGCCTGGTCAGAGACTTGAGGCGACTGGGACACGTCCTGTGGTACAAGCTAAAAAATAATTATGGACAAATACGATTTAACAGAAGAACAAAGAGAAGAAGAGCTAGCGAAGCTCAATAACTTTGACCAAAAATAAAAGAATTACAAAAACTATAAATAATATTATATATATCATAATTAAACTATACCATAATTTAATAAAATGATATAATTAACACATATGACAATAAT
>CAYTCO010000064.1:0-4586 GCA_964436385.1 uncultured Gammaproteobacteria bacterium | reverse complement strand
GGGGCAGGAAGTGTCAATGTTTGGGATGCTGTAGGCGGAGCTATCATGCAAGGAAATATCACACGAGACCTACTTGTAGGTGGCACCTCAACAGAGGCTGCTAAATTTGCAATTCTTGGAATTAACAACGCAAGAGGATCACAAACCGCTACTCTCTCAGGAAGTCTTGTTCTTGATGCAGTTGGGTCTTTGCAAACAACAAATAATCAGACGCTTACACTTGGGGGTACAACCACCGGAAATATAATGCTCTCCCCTCTCAACAATTTGGGTGGCGTTACTATAAATAAAACAACTGGCCCCCTTGCAAGTCTTGACGTTAGGGATCTTTCTTCAATTGCATCACAGGGATCAGAAAAAATAACACTTGCTTCCGATCGCACTTTTGCATCAGATACGGGCAATTGGACAACGGCTGGTTCACCTGCATGGCAGATAAATATCGCCTCAAGTGGTAAAGCTACAAAAGATGCTCCTGGGGATAGTTATATATCACTTTCAAATTCAGCACTGGACGCAGCGCCTGTTTCTGGTGACATTTATCAGGTTGTTTTCTCCTACGCAACTACATCCTCTAGCTCAGGCACGCTGACCATGCAGTTGGGTAGTACTAACTCAATTGTAGTCGGACATGGGTCAAGTGAAAGCGACACACAAACCCAAATTATTACAGCTACAAACACAGATACTCTTAGGTTCACCCCAACCATTGACTGGTATGGAACGATAGATAATATCTCGGTAAAGAAGATTACTCCATCATCCGTAGCGCTCAGGCTTGAATCAAGCGATGGAACTTCCTCTCCTCTTGAAATACGCACAGGGGGAAATGCACTACAAAATACATTCCTAGGTAACGGTTCTGGGAGTCTAAATTCAACAGGAAATAGTAATTCGGCAAACGGATATAAAGCACTTTACAGCAATACAACAGGCTACAATAATACTGCCAATGGTGCAAGGGCACTTCTCAACAATACTACTGCTGAATATAACACGGCAATTGGAGCAGATGCGCTTTACAGCAATACAACGGGCTACTACAACACCGCAAATGGAGCTAACTCTCTTTACAAGAATACAACTGGTTACTATAACGTAGCTTCAGGCGTCGACTCTCTATACAATAATTCTACGGGTTACTACAACGTTGCAATTGGAATTAATGCGCTTTACAGCAATACAACAGGCTACTACAACACCGCAAATGGGGCTGATGCGCTTTACAATAATTTAACAGGTAACGAAAATACAGCCTTTGGATCAGGAGCCTTGTATAACAGCACCGTAGGTAACAATAACACATCAATAGGCACGTATTCAGGCGGTGACAACACTGTGGGAGGGCTAAATACACTGATTGGATTTGACGCTGAAGTAGGATCTGGAAATTTGATAAACGCAACAGCAATTGGTGCAAGAGCATTGGTAAACGCACCTGATTCATTGGTATTAGGAAGCATCTATGGAGTAAATAATGCAACTGGATCAGCAAAAATTGGAATTGGAACAACGTCACCCTTCGCAATGCTTCATGTAAATGGTGGATATGGATCAAATGCTGCATTTATATTGAATCAAAACAACAATGGTGATATTTTCACTGCCTCTGCGTCTGGTATAACCAAATTCACTATCAATAATGATGGCACTGCTTCTTCATCAGCAGGGTTCACAATTAATGGGGCTGGGAATATCCAAAGCACAAATAACCAAACATTAACTCTTGGAGGAACAACAACCGGCAATATAATACTCTCACCTATCAATTCAGGGGCAGGGTCTTATATTCTTCCTGGTGCTGACAATACCGTAAGTCTAGGGTCATCCCCATCAGCTAGATTTAAAGATCTTTATCTTGGCAACAATTCTTTGCACATCATTTGTACTAATGGAGATGGTTGCGGACAAACTCTTGATTACTCATTTGGAGTAAATACAACAACAGGTAATTTTGAAATAGGTGTAAATAAAAATACCAACACTACACCTGCTCTCTCTATTTCTCAGGGCAGTAACGTAAATATAACCGGCACTCTACAGGTCACCGGGAATGTTGTTGCTAGTGGCAATACTGGTGTAACAGTTGGAACTGCAGCGTGTGTCACAACTCAAAATGGTATTGTTATCGGCTCAGCAGCGTGCCCAGTGGGATCTACTTCGTCTCCATTCTCACTCTCTGCAAATAGTGGAGCTATTATCCAAAATAACACAACACAGGATTTCTTGCTTGGTGGCACCTCCACAGAATCTGCCAAATTTGCCATACTTGGAATAAATAATGCACGAGGACAACAAACTGCTTCACTTTCTGGAAATCTGGTCCTTGACGCAGCAGGAAGCTTGCAAACTACTCTTAACCAAACTCTTACTCTAGGAGGGACAACAACTGGAAATATAATTCTTTCTCCTCAAAATGGATCTGGAATTATTACAGCTAATGGAGACTTTCAATTTACTCCAAAAGCAAATTCTACTACAGCTACTGAAGGTACAGTATATTACGACTCTGATGATGATCAACTCAAAGTTTACGCGAATGACAAATGGCAATCTGATAGGTCTACTGCAACAATAATAGTTGGAACCTCAAATGGTGGCGGAGCATCCAAAAATTATGAAAAGGCTGATTTTGTCTGCGGAGCCTCAGACTGCGATACTACAATAGAAAGTGCCATCGCTGCTCTTCCTGCAGGAGGTGGAGTTGTAGTTCTACTTGAAGGTCTTTATGTAATTGACTCAAATGGAATAGACATTACAACATCAAATGTATCTCTTATCGGAACCGGTAAAGCAACTATTCTTCAAAGAGGCTATGATACCGCATCTTTTGACGGAGTAATAACTGCGACTTCAGTATCGAATATTGTTATTGCTGATCTAGCTGTTGATGGTGTTAAAGCAACATACACAGGTACTCAAAATTCAGGTATATATTTTGACTCATCAGTTACATATTCAACTGTCAGAAATACATATGTGCATGATAATGATGGGGCGGGAATACATAGCGCCTCAAGCAATAAAAATACGATTCTAAGTAATATTGTAAATTCAAATGAAAGTAGTGGGATTTATTTTGAATCAACTAGTGATACTATTGTTTCCAACAATTCTTTGAATTCAAACCCCTATAATATTTGGCTTTCGTCTTCTTCATATAATAACACAATTAATGCCAATAATATTTATGCAGGTAGTTTTGGTTTTCTAATTTCTTCCTCAAGCTATAACACAATATCCAATAACAATGTGAGTTTAAGTACATCGGCAGGTATACAAATTTCTGGTCCGAGTAACCAAAATGTTGTCACAGGAAATAAATTTTATGATAATGGTTGCTGTGGATGGAGTTCTATCTACATATCGGGTGCAGACTCAAACACAATATCGAATAATGATATTACTGATACCGCAGGTACAGCTTATGCAATTGATATTTCTTCAGACAGTAATAATAACTACTTAATCGGCAATAGATATTCAGGAACTGGTGCAGATAATATTAATGATTTAGGTACAGGAACTACTGTTCAACATCGTAATAGGTTTGAGATTGAAGGAGATTCTGCGGGCAAAGCACTTCTCACTCTTAACCAAACAGGCAATCAAGATATCTTTACAGCCTCCTCCTCTGGTGTCACAAAATTCACCATCACGAATTCAGGAGGTATAAGACTTGGGTCCGATGAGGGCGATAGTGGCGAATGTCTCAAGTCCGCAGGTGTTGGGTCAGGCGCAACATGGGGTTCTTGCGCAGCCGGTTCAAATGGAACATGGGATGTAAATACAACACTGGGTATACACACTCCCGGCAACAATAGCCTCGATCTTCTTGTAGGTGGAACTTCTACACAGTCTGCAATGTTCTCAGTTCTAGGCCTTGCTGCAGGTACCAATCCATCAGCATCTGTGTCCGCACAGCAAGGCGCAAATGCTACAAAAGGCATTTATATGTCAGGAGACGGAAGCCTGCAGTCAGTTAGAAATAATACGCTAACTCTAGGCGGTTCAACAACCGGAAACATAATTGTAAGACCTCTAGATGGTTCCGGACTTATGACTCTTGTTCATGGCGACTCAGGTATGGGCGGACTGCAACTGCAGACAAGTGAGACTGATCTCACCATAAAGAATGCAAGAATCAAGATGGGCCACTACAATAATGCCGAAGAGCCAATATCACTTATTATTGGTAATAATAACGGAACAGATAACAACATCTTCCTTGGTGGGGGCTCAGGCACTGAAAACTCTGCAACAGATATTCACTTTAAAACTGGAGGATCAACAACAACACTGTCTGGAGATACAAGACTTCACTTAAGCCGACAAGGGAATGTAGGAATAGGCACAAACTGGGTTAATTCTCCTTCAAAGTTATCTGTTAACGGAACCTACGGAGCAAGTGCCCTAACCATATTTAATGAAACTGGAACTAATGACATTTTGCACGCATCTGCTGGAGGCGTACTCAAATTCAAGATTGGAGGCCAAGGAACTGCTCCTGTTGCTTCAATTTCAGGAACAACTTCCTTTGCTGCACTTGTAGTCGACAACACATTGGGTGACCTATTCTCTGCCTC
>CAYTCO010000063.1:0-4738 GCA_964436385.1 uncultured Gammaproteobacteria bacterium | reverse complement strand
CCACCGATAACTGTAGAATCGATAGTTGTTGTAGCAGTTGCAGCATTAATTGCTGTTGCATTTGGAAGAGAGAGGGTGAGGTTATTGATTGTTGCAGTACCTGTTGAGGCACCAAGAGTAAGGGTAGTTGAGGCGCCACCTATAAGCAATGTTGTTGCCGTTGAGTTAAATACAGAAGCTGCAGTTGTAGTTGTTGTAATGTCTGCACTTGTTGCACCATTTACCGCAAGGTCTCCTCCTGTTGTTATTGATCCCGTAGCATTAATGGTTCCACTCGTTAGAATATTTCCATTTGATCCTGTGATTGAGAAGTTGGTAGCCGTGATGTCGTTTGCTCCCAAAGAAAGAGCATTTACTATTTCTGCATCTGACAAATCAAGTGCATTTGTTATTAAACCAGCAGCGGATTGGATCTTTATACCTGCAGAAAGTGCAGTATCTGTATCTAAGTTCTCTATAAGTATAAGTTGAGAAGGAGGAGTGTTGCCTCCATCTGCCATTGCAAAATAAGAGTAACCAGTTGAGTCTGCAGCTGTTGTGACTGTAAAGTTAGAATCTGTCGCAGTGTTTGCAAGAGTAAACCCTATATCACGAGCGTCAGTTGCAACTATTGTATTTCCTCCGTTGTATGCATTTTGAAGAGTTAGGGAGGCACCCGTACATAACACTAAATTGCTTGAACCATCTAGACAAAGAGCGCTTCCAGACGTTGAAGAAAGACCCGTAAATTGTACATATGATCCACCTGCTCCATCAGTTGTAAAGACAACGTCGTTTGTTGAGTCTGGATTAAATGTTGAAGAACCAAGTGCTTGGAATGTTTGACCGTTAGAGACAGTTGCTCCTCCGTTAAATGTTGCAAGACCTGTAACGGTTAAAGCATTGTTAACTGTTGTTGTTCCACTTCCTGCTCCAAGATTTAGAGTTGTTGCAGCACCGAAGGCATTAACTGTTGTTGCTGTTGTGTTAAATACTGTGGCTGTTGTATTTGTTGTAGTAATGTCTCCACCGTTAAGTGCAAGATCTCCGGTTGATGTGATGTTCCCGTTGTTTGAAATTGTAAATTGGGTAACACCTGAAGCAGAAGCTGTTAGAATATCTTGATTTTCAATTTGGTCAAAGATAGCCAATGCTTTTCCTGTTGCACCAAGTGTAAGTGGTCTAGTTACTTGAAGAGCAGAGATAGGGGAAGCTATTCCGACACCAAGACGTGCATTTGTAAGTGCAACTGTTGTGTTGTTGATTGTTGCTGTACCAGTTGAGGCACCAAGATTAAGAGTTGTTGCGGCACCACCGATATTAAGACTTGTAGCATTGGTGTTAAAAATATTTGCAGTCGTATCTGTTGTTGTGATGTCTCCTCCATTAACTGCGATGTTTCCAGAAGTTGTTATAAGACCTGAAGATCCTGTGATTGAGAAGTTAGTTGCTGTAATGTCATTTGCCCCTAGAGAGAGGGCATTTACTATTTCTGCATCTGAGAGGTCAAGTGCATTTGTAATATCCCCACCTGCAGACTGAATTTTAAGTGCAGCAGACACCGTCGAATCAACATCTGAGTTTTCAATCAAAACTAATTGAGAAAGAGGTGAAGTATTCACTCCATCTGCTAATGCGAATCTTGAGTAACTACTGCTTCCTGCAGCAGTAGTAACTGTAAAGTTGGAATCGGTTGCAGTATCAGAAAGTGTAAAGGATATATCTCGGGCATCCGTTGAGACAATTGTGTTTCCTCCGTTATATGCGTTTTGCAATGAGAGTGTAGCTCCCGTACAAAGGACTAGATTGTTTGACCCGTCAAGACACAGAGTAGACCCTGAAGCAGATGAAAGGCCAGTAATAGTGACGTATGATCCACCTGCACCATCTGTTGTAAATGTAACATCATTTGTCCCGTCTGGATTAAATGTTGATGCTCCAAGTGCTTGGAATGTTTGACCGTTAGAGACAGTTGCTCCTCCGTTAAAGGTTGCAAGACCCGTAACGGTTAGTGCGTTGTTGACAGTTGTAGTACCCGTTGCATCACCAAGGGAAAGGGTGGTTGCATCAGTTGCAAAGTTAACTGTTGTTGGGGTAGACAAAAGATTAAAGGTTGATTGAGTTGTTGTTAAGTCACCACCGTTAATTGCAACGTCTGATGCAACTGTTACTGCGCCAGACCCCAGGAAGGAGTAGGTTGGATTGGTTGTTGCATTTCCAAATGATATATTTTCCGACGAATTAGTTGTATTAACGTTAATGTAATTGTCAGAACCTTGCTGAACATCTAACGCATTTGAATTGTTGTCAACGACATTAACACTTAAGTTGTTATTAAGTGTTGTTGTTCCGCCTCCTCCTCCAAGGGTGAGCGTAGTTGAACCCCCTCCAATATTAAGAGTTGATGCAGTTGCATTAAGTAAATTAAATGTTGTTGCAGTAGTTGTGATGTCTCCTCCGTTTACCGCCAAGTCCCCGGTTGCTGTGACATTTCCTGTAAGGGTTGATGTTCCATCAATAGTTAGTGTTCCATTTGCCTGGATATTTCCTGCATTTGAAATGGTCACTCCTGTTGAACCGTAACCGCCACCAACATTTAGTGTGTCAATGTTGGCAGTTGCCAAAGCAGCATTAATTGCAGTTGCATTTGGTAGAGAGAGGGTAACGTTATTTATTGTTGCAGTACCGGTTGAAGCACCAAGATTTAACGTCGTTGCGGCACCTCCGATATTAAGACTTGTTGCATTAGTGTTAAATATATTTGCTGACGTATCTGTTGTTGTTATGTCTCCTCCATTTACTGCGATGTTTCCTGATGTTGTAATAAGACCTGAGGATCCTGTTACTGAGAAGTTGGTAGCCGTTATATCATTTTGTCCAAGCGACAATGCATTAACAATTTCTGCATCTGAAAGATCAAGTGCATTTGTAATCAAACCTGCAGCGGATTGAATCTTAATACCTGAAGTAAGCGCAGTGTCAGTATCTAGATTTTCAACCAAAATTAATTGAGCAGGTGGAGTATTACCTCCATTGGCAATGGTAAAACTCGAGTATGAAGTTGAGTCTGCGGCTGTTGTGATTGTGAAGTTAGAATCGGTTGATGTATTAGCAAGAGTAAAGGCAATATCTCTTGCATCTGTTGTAGCTATCGTGTTTCCTCCATTGTATGCCGATTGAAGAGTGATGGATGCTGCAGAACAATAAACCAGATTAAATGAGCCGTCAAGACAAAGGGTTGATCCTGTCGCTGTTGAAAGACCGGTAATGTTTACATATGATCCACCTGCTCCATCGGTTGTAAAAGTTACGTCATTAGAAGAATCGGGATTAAATGTGGATGGCCCCAAAGCTTGTAATGTGTCACCATTTGAAACCGTAATTCCTCCATTAGCCGTTAGAAGACCTGTTGTTGTGGTTGCTCCTGTTACTGCAAGGTCGTTATTTATTGTAGTTGTTCCAGATGTTTCTCCCAATGATAGGGTTGTTGCATCTCCTCCAATTAGAAGTGTTGTTGCTGTTGTATTAAATAGTGAAGCAGAAGTGTTTGTTGTAGTAATGTCTCCACCGTTAAGTGCAAGGTCTCCAGTTGAGGTGATATTCCCGTTGTTTGAAATTGTAAATTGGGTAACACCTGAAGCAGAAGCTGTTAGAATATCTTGATTTTCAATTTGGTCAAAGATAGCCAATGCTTTTCCTGTTGCACCAAGTGTAAGTGGTCTAGTTACTTGAAGAGCTGCGATAGGGCTATTTGTTCCAACACCAAGACGTGCATTTGTAAGTGCAACCGTTGTGTTGTTGATTGTTGCAGTGCCTGTTGAGGCACCAAGATTAAGAGTTGTTGCGGCACCAAATGCATTAACGGTTGTTGCTGTTGTGTTAAGAAGATTAAATGTTGTCTGATTTGTTAGTATGTCTCCGCCATTAACATTTACATCTCCACTAGTCGTTATGTCCCCTGTTGCCTGAATTGTTCCGCTGGTCTGAAAATTTCCGTTAGAACCCGTAAACCCAAAGCTTGTTGCCGTAATGTCATTTTCCCCAAGAGACAGAGCATTAACTATTTCTGCATCTGACAAATCAAGTGCATTTGTGATCAAACCAGCAGCGGATTGGATCTTAATGCCTGAGGTAAGTGCCGTATCAATGTCTAGATTTTCAACCAAAATTAATTGAGCAGGTGAGGTACTTCCTCCATTGGCAAGGGAGAATGCTGAGTATCCGGTTGAGTCTGCGGCTGTTGTGATTGTGAAGTTAGAATCGGTTGATGTATTAGCAAGAGTAAAGGCAATGTCTCTGGCATCAGTTGATGTGATTGTGTTGCCCCCATTGTATGCAGATTGTAATGTAATTGAAGCAGCAGAACAAAGTATAAGATTTGATGAACCGTCAAGACAAAGGGTTGATCCTGTTGCAGTTGAAAGTCCCGTTATATTGACATATGATCCACCGGCTCCATCAGTTACAAAGCTAACATCATTAGTGCCATCTGGGTTAAACGTTGAAACCCCTAGCGCTTGAAGTGTTTGTCCCGAAGCAACAGTTAATCCTCCGTTTGCAGTCGTAAGACCTGTAACGGCAAGAGTGCTATTAACAGTCGTTGTTCCTGCTGCTACTCCAATATTAAGAGTTGAGGCAGCAGCTCCAAAAGTAATTGTTGTTGGAGTTGCAAGTAGATTAAAGCTTGAAGCAGTTGTTGTTAGATCTCCACCATTTATTGCAACATCCCCAGTTGCTGTGACATTTCCTGTAAGGGTTG
>CAYTCO010000062.1:0-4747 GCA_964436385.1 uncultured Gammaproteobacteria bacterium | reverse complement strand
ATTGTATTTGTCCTAATTGTTTATTTTGTTTTTCAAACTGGTCGCAAGCGTTGAAATTCGATATTCTTTGTGAAAGGCGATCATATCAGCCCATTTAACAATATACTCAACTAGCTGAGAAGATGGACTTTGTCTAAGTCTTCTTGCAGAAGTCCTAACCTTTAATTCCGAAGCAAAACCCACTTTTCCTACTTTTCCCATGTGAATCGCTAGATCTGTATCCTCGTGAACTTTGGAGTCATCAGAACACGTATCATTTTTTATTTTTTCCCATGCACTTTTTCTAATTGCAAGATTTGGACCATAAAGACCATAATGACCGAAAATTTTCTTATTAGCCTCAAAGACTACGATTTTGAGAAGGGGTGTAAATATACTAATCCCAAAAACAGCGGGCCCCGACAATGCTACGAGCGAGGGGTCCTTTTCAAATTCTTGATTTATTGTCTCTATCCAATTTCTTGGAACAACCGTGTCTGCATCAGTTCTTGCAATTATTTCATTTTTAGCGCTTTCAAAACCTCTGTTTCGAGCAAAGGTAATCCCCTTACTGCTCTCCACAATGACTCTTGCCCCCATCCTTTCGGCAATTTGTGCTGTTTTATCAGTGGAGGCATTATCAATCACTATCACCTCGTCCGCAGGTTGGGTTTGATCAAAAACGCTTTTGAGGCAAGCCTCAAGCCTCTTTTCCTCATTAAAGGCAGGGATAATAACGGATATATTCACTAATTAATAGTATATCAAGTTTACATTTTCCACGTAGATTTTTTCTGATAGAATTTGGTATGGATATTGACGCACTCGTTGTTGGGGCCGGAATTTCAGGATTAACAATCGCAGAACGCCTGGCAAACTTTGGTAAGAAAGTTCATGTCATAGACAAAAGGAACCATATTGGGGGAAATTGCTACGATTTTTACAATGAAGATGGAATACTTGTAAGCAAGTACGGGGCTCACTTATTCCACACTAATTATGAAGACGTATGGGAATATGTCAATAAATTTAGTGAGTTTACTCCTTACCAACACAAAGTATTGGCCTCAGTTGATGGCAAGTTAGTGCCAATTCCAGTAAATATAAAAACAGTAAATATGATATTTGGACTAAATATCCAAAACGAAGAGGAGATGGATGAATGGTTAATTAAAAATCAGATCAAGAGTGACAACCCCCAAAACGGTGAGGAAGCAGCACTTTCAAGAGTAGGAAAAGTCCTTTATGAAAAAATGTTTCGCAATTACACAAAAAAACAGTGGGATAAGTATCCAGAAGAGCTTGATCCGTCTGTTTTAAATCGCATTCCTGTAAGGAATAATTTTGACGACAGGTACTTTTCAGACACTTATCAGGGGCAACCAAAAGAGGGATACACAAAGCTTTTTGAAAGAATGATTGATAATCCCAACATTACACTGAGTCTTAGTACTGATTTCTTTGAGGCAAAAGAATCTCTACCTAGTCACAAATGGCTTTTTTATACAGGACCAATTGATCAATACTTTGATTTTAAATTTAGCAATATCAACAAACTTGAATACAGATCCATCAGGTTTGAATTTGAAACATATGACAAGGAGCATTATCAGAATAATTCAGTTATCAACTATCCAAATGAAAATGAATTTACAAGGATAGTTGAGTATAAGTACTTTACAGGTCAAAAACACCCAAAAACTACAATCTCAAAAGAATTTTCTGTTGACTATAAACCCGGTATCAATGACCCTTACTACCCTGTTCCAAACCCTCAAAATCAAGAAATTTTTGAAAAGTATCAAGAGGAAGCAAAAAGATTAGAGGGGGATGGAATATATTTTGTTGGGCGACTTGCTAACTATAAATACTTCAATATGGATCAAGCTTTCAGAAACGCCCTTGTACTCTTTGGGGATCTTACAATATAATGATTCCTATGGCCGAAGATAAATTTCCGGTATCGATAGTTATCCCTGCCTACAACGAAGAAGATTACATTGGGCTTTGTTTACAATCCCTTGCCTGGCAAAAGACCGACTACAAATTCGAGGTTATTGTTATAGATAATAACTCCACAGACAAGACAGCAAAAATCGCAGAAAGCTTTAAAGACAAGCTTAATATTCGTGTCGTTCTTGAGACGATGCAAGGACGCGGAATCGCAAGATGGAGAGGATTTGAGGAAGCAAAAGGAGAAGTAATATTCTCAACGGATGCAGACACTATTCTTCCTGAGAATTGGATTGAGAGATTTATGAAATACTTTGAGAATGAAAAAGTAGTTGCAGTTACAAGCCTTTGCAACATTGATGAACCCTCAACTATTGATAAGGCAGTGTTTAAATTTTTCCAGCTACTTGCAAATGAAGGACATAGAATTGCACTTGGTCATTACTGGCTATCAGGGTTTAGCTATGCAATTCGTCGAGAAACATACCTTAAAGCAGGTAAAATAGACAAAAATCTTGATGCTTTAGACGATATTGAGCTCGGAAATAGAGTCAAAAAATTAGGTAAGATTCAATTAGTGCGCAACCTACCGGTTCTAACTTCAAATAGGCGCTTTGAACAGGGAGTAACAACCGGCCTCATGGAATACGTAAAGCCATTTATAAAAGTGGCCATTCTTAAAAATAATAAATTCTCAATGCACAACGCTAGATTTGCAAAAAAAGACTAAACTTTTTATTGGGGTGATTAGCCCAACATACTTCACCATATCAAGATACATTGTTAACTCCGAACTCAACCCTTTTAACAAACCTAATTTGTGAACCTTGACTACGTTCCTTGCTGAATACGATATCCAGTAAGCCTTCCTCTTGTTCTTCATCATAAAAAAATTGATTGCAAATTCCAGCTGATACCTCTGAGGACGCATAGTCTTGTACACCTCTCTCAAATCATGTGCTGATAGGATTCTTTGACCTGAAGATAAAACATCTCCCCGTATCAACTTTGCGTACCAAGGAAAGTTAATAATTCTTAGTATTAGAAGGTCTATTGGGGTTTTACCATCCATAAAACTAATTGCTCTTATTATTTCCTTTGGATTTATGTTGGATAAATCAGCATCCATAAGCATTACGTAAGGTGTTCTAACGTGTTGCAAACCAACACTTACAGCATGTGACTTACCCATATTTTTATTTAGCCTTATGACATAAACGTTCTTAAATCTATTCTTAATTGAGGTGACCAAACTCTTATCTTCTGAGCCGTCGTCAACACAAATTATTTTTTCAAGATTATTAACTTTTATTAGTTGCTTAAGAACATATAGCACTCTCTCTTTCTCGTTATAAAAGGGGACAATAGCTGTGCACAGCGGCATTTTTTTGCTCATTTTAAAATTTTAAACCTTGTTGTGGCTTCGAACTCTTAAAGTGACTACTTTTATCATCTTTTCCCCATATCTCAACTACGCCGTAAGTGTTGTCATATCCTGGATTTATTCTAATCTCTCGAGCCCTTACTCGCTCTATGCCCTCAGCAATTGTCACACCTGCAAGGGTTTGAATTCTCTCAAGAGGCGATCTAAGTAAAATCTCGTGCTCAGAACCAAGTTGCCCTACTAGATTGTCGTACATCGTTAGAACTGCTTGTGTTGATGCTCCTGAGTTAAGCGCTTCAGAAAGGATTTCAAGAAGTGGGACAAGATTAACATATGGAGGTTTTATTCCATTTTTATCTCTCAACCAAACCGTACCGTAATGATCCTTCTCCTCGATAAAATTGCTTGAGGGTTGGTTAGCCAACTCCTCAACTCTATTCATAACCCCAACTGTTAGCTCTCGCCTACAAACTGGGCAAATTACCCCATTCTGAATGGTTTCCAGTGGCGTCATGACAATATTACAATTCCTATGACCGGTATAGTGGTACTTACCTTCTTCCGGATAGAATTCTATTGTGTAAGAAAGTTCAAAAGTCTTCTCTTTCCCCTTAACTAAGGAGTTCATTATATTAGAATATGTTATATCTTCCTTTTTTACCTTTTGCTTTTTACTTTTTACTTTTAGAACGGTCGCTTCCCTCCCCATTTTTTCAAGCGAGTGTGCATCTGAAAAACTCACGATGGACCTTGAGTTAAGCTCATTTACCCTCCAGTTCATAGATGGATCTGAAGAAAGACCGGTTTCTACTGCAAAAATATATTTTGAATACTCTCCAAAGCAATCAGATATTCTGTCATACCCTCCTTTTGAACCATACAAAGAATACCAAGGCGTCCATATGTGGCAAGGAATTAAAACAATCTTGCGATCAATTTCAAATAGCAACTCGGCCAAGTTTTTTGCTGATATACCAAGCGTTGGTCTACCATCTGAAGTTAAGGTAAAACCTCGTGCAATTAGAGCTTTGTTGATTTTTAGTGCAACCTCATAATTTGGAGCAAGAATCAAGCAATGTATTCGGTAACTCCCAGAAACCCCACCCCTTACTCTTCCTCCATAGATACAAGCAACCTCAGTTGATAACATAAAATGCATCCCGGGGTCATTTTCGCGGATTGGAAGATTGAACTCAGTTTCGATTTCCTTTTCCCTCTTGAGCTTATATATGCCTTCACCTGACTCTTCAAGCTGCACTTTTGTTTCTCTGTACCACAAGGGGTGGGTAAAATCGGCGATTGAAAGTACGTTTAATCCCTTTTTCCTGCCCCAAATGTACATATTCTGCAAATTCATCCGCTGTGAGACTGCTCTTGAGAATCTGGAGTGAAGATGAAGATCGATTACAAGTTCCATTGAGGCTTATTTAA
>CAYTCO010000061.1:0-4955 GCA_964436385.1 uncultured Gammaproteobacteria bacterium | reverse complement strand
TTGTGTGAACAGCAATCGCCAAGACTCACAAACCCCATTTTATTTTCTCCAAGCCCTATGGACAGAGACGAAACACAAACACCTGAAACAGGCACGTTTGATGAAACTACTTTAGATGTTTTAGACGGTTACAGCCAAGAAGAGTTACTAGAATTTGCGAAAGCACAAGCACTAGAGACTCACAAGGCTAATCAAGCTCTTACTGAACAGAGAAAAAACTCTGAGAAATGAGCACTGAAACTACTAAATGAGAAAAAAGAGTTAGAGTCAAAAGTTATTGATGAAACAAAGATTGATGAACTTGTGCAACAGAAACTTGATAAGCAGTACGTTACACAAACATTATCTACGGTTAAATCACAACTATCTGATGACGAACTAGCAGAGTTTGAAGCAGAGTTTGAAGACATTACAGAGGGTAAGTCACTTACTACTGAGAATGTCGATAAATACGTGCAGAAAGCTCTAAAACTAGCTAACAAAAGTGAAAGTAAACAAGTAGTAGCAATGAGCCAGTCTTCTAGTAAAGCACGTGCTTCAAGTGCAGTACAAGCAGAAGCTAGAAAATCTGAAGCTAAAGAATTTGCAAAACAACGAGGTCTATAATCTTTTTTATTCTATTTATTTAACTATGGTAAAAGTAGCGTGACTAAGAATCACAAACAATAAGGGTTTCGATAGTGGAGTAGCTAAAAACTCTCAAGCTATTGCTAATAATGACCTTTTGAAGAGTACACAAGGTACAGGTGTCGAACCAGCTACAGCAGGAGATACTATTGTAGGCGTTTCAGTATCTGCCTTCACAGCTGATAGCGATAACTTTACAGTTGATATGAAAAGAGCACTATATACTCCTACAGATGCACTTGATGAAGTGTTGATGGACGTAGTAGGTGGTTCAGCTCTTACATTTGATGCAGCTTTGGTTGCTTCAAATACAATCAATATGACTGTAAATGGGACAGCAATGACAGAAATTACCTATGCATCATCTAATGATGCTACGCTTGATGCTATTGCAGCACAATTAGTGAGTCAATTCCCTACGATCATCAAGTATGCAACGAGAACAACAACTAGAATTATCAGTTTAACTCCAGTTGCTGGACAAACTATTACTCTAGGTTCAATTGTTGTTGCAGCAGGTGGATCACAAGCAGCAGGAGCACAAACAACTGTGTTTACAGCAGCTGATGAGGATAAGTTCTACGACATTACTACTGGTGGTGTATCTGTAGCTACTGAAAGTACAACTACAGGTCAAATGAGACTCAATAAATACAACGCAATCGACTCAGGTTGGTTCGCTGTAGTAAACGCATAATCTTTCTTTTATTTTCGTTTATTTAATTATGGCTTGAGAAATTATATTCAGTCAATTTACATTGGCTTGAACACAGGACCAGGTGTTTAATCCAGCTCTCGTTGATTTAGTACAGGAGTCAGAAGTTTCTGCACAAGACAAAGAAGCTGAACAAGTAGTTAGTGATATGGGTTTCTATATGCAAAAAGCAGTAAATCCAAATATGCAAATTTCTTTGAAAGTTGGAGCAAGAGAATTGTCACAACTTACTGAATGACAAGTAATTCCACTTATTGACGCTGGTAAAGGAGCAAACAAAGGTGTTGAAGTTTTCCCTTACGGAGGTAAGAGAGAAGTTACTAAACTTGCATACGATTGGGCTAAGTCAAACAACACTCTTAAAAACGCTGATCCATCAGTAGCACAAGCTATTGCTGATTTCGTAGATGGGGTGAAAGATCTTAGAACTGGAGCATCAAGAGATAAAGCAATCGAAGCAACAAGAATTCTTACACAAGGGTTCGCTGTAACGGCTGCTTTCTGACCTTGATCTGCAACACCTTGAGGACAATCTTTGTTTGATACAGATCATCCATACGATAATTGAGCTGGAACATTCAGAAACGTACTCGGTGGTAGTTTCGGTACTCTTAATGATGATTTGAATGCTACTTCATTGCAAGCAGCAATCAATCTTCTTAAATACGGTACTAAGACACAAAGAGGAGATAAGATTGTAAAACCTGATTACTACACATTGATTATCCCTACAGAATTAGAAGTAACAGCAGGATCAGTATTGAACACAGCTAATAATATGTCTGGATTGTACGCAGGTACAGGTTCAAATGCAAATCTTGTAAATACTTTCTACTTCAACGGTAACAAAGTGAAGTTTGTATCTAATCCTTGGTTAGGTGCTTCTACAGCAGAAAAAGGAACATTGGGTAACGCTACACAATGGTATCTTGCAAACGCTATGGCAGCTAAATCTCAAAGAGCACTAAGATATATTGCTCTTAATGAATGAGAATTAGAAATGTGGTACGATGAAAATACTAAAAATAGATATGTTTCATACTACCATGCTTGTGCATTCGATCATTATGGTGCAGAACCATACTTGGTTTGATCACTCGGTACAGCATAGTCAATACTCTAAGGGTGGGGCAACTCACCTTTAGCGATATTTATTTTGTTTCTTACAATGGCGAACCCAATAGAAAAATTCAGTCACGATCATTTTGTTAGACTACGACAGAATGGAAGAAAAGATGAAGCAAATGCTTATAGAAAATCTTTTACAGTGGCACAATCTACCACAGAAGAAGTAAAACAACCTGTAGAAGAAAAAACACAAGATGAAATAGCCGTTTTGAGAGCAGAATATAAGAAAACTCTAGGCAAATGAGTTCCACCACGTTATATTAACGACAAAGAATGGATAAAAGATAAGATTGAGGCGAGTATTTAATTCTTCAATAATCTATGGCAACAAGAGACGATATAGTTACTAGAGTGTATCAGCTACTTTGAGACCCTAGTGATGTCGAAGAATTTGATGAAGAAACGGTAGTTTTGCCAAAGGTTGAGGATGTAGTGTCTCGTATTTGTAAAGGAATATATATAAATCCAGTAAATGCTCAAGTATTCCGTAGTGGTTACTTGCCTTTTTTGGATGCTACAGTATTCTATACGAGTGTGCAACCTATAGCTTTGCAAGCTGACGTGGCTACTACTGATGTAGTTATTACATTTGATACTACTAATTTTCTTGATACTGGAAGTGATTACATATATATAAATGGAGATAAGATTAAATATACAGGCAAAACAGCAACGACAATCACAGGTGTAACGTGAATATCAACGACACATAAATCTGGTGATTTAGTTTATCAGCTTTACAAACTACCTACAAGCATAACAAAACCATTCACCCTGTTTAGAATGACAGGAAACCAAAACAAGCAGAAAGTAGAGCACGTAGACTTTAGACAACCTATATTAGAGAACAATTACTACACAATACTAAGAGATTGAGACCAAGACTTACTGAATATAGTAGGTTACGGAGGAGAGCTGACGTTTATGATGATATACATTGACAAGAATACAACTATGAGCACACCTAATTCAGTATGTATTATACCTGACTGTACTGAGATTGTAGCTCATTTAGTAGCTTGAGAGTTATTGTATGAGTACGAAGAATATGAGGATTGACCTACAAAACTACAACATTGATGTGCATTATTGAATGAGATGTATATGTTTTATGCGAAACAAACTAAAGATACAGACAGAAGAATGGTAAGTGGTAACCCTGTTACCTATAGTAAGGCGTTTTGAGGAGTAAATAGATGATGACGCTTTAGAATTATATAATTTATGGCAAAAGATACGGTTATATCAGTAGACCAGCTATTCTCTAAAGGTTTTGTACGTGATGATGGAACGAACAAGATACCAGAGTATTTTGCTGATGAAGCTATAAACGTAAGGATTGTGAATTGATGAATTAAAATAAGAGACTGACATATTGAAAGATATAGCGATACAGGTGTTCTGACTCCAGGTGGTATAACAGGAAATGAAACAACAAACAAACTATTATTTGTTTATAATGGTAGTGTATATGATATAAATACTACAACATGGACAGCATTAAACTTATGAAGCATAACTAGTACAGCAAGATGTAGGTTTATTAACTACTGAGCACATACAATATTTTTGACCTGAGACCAAAGACCGTATTGGTATAATTGAGCAATTACTATAGTACGATCAGCTTGATTTGTTGCTTCTAATGTTATAAATCTAAAAGTAAATTGAGTTGCAATGACACCAGTAGTTTATGCAACATCTAGTGCAAATACTTTATCATTGATAGCTGCACAAATATTATCACAATTTTCATCTGTAATACAATCTAGTACAGTAGTCTGATCTAACATACTTGTTACTCCTAAAGCATGAGTAAATGTAGTAATTACAGACATAGTAGTTACCTTATGAGCTTCACAACCTACTTGAACACTTACTTTTTTAACACAAGTAACAAGTTCTGAATTAGATGCTTGAATAAATCCTAGTTTCTGAGGTGTTTTTGCTTGATTTACGATGATAAACAGAAGCGATACAACAAACGTACTAAGTATTTCAAGACCAATTGAACTAACAACTCAAGGATATTCTCACGATTGGAAAGGAACAGATGCTTATACAATCTCTTTCAAAGGTCAATTGCAGTGAATGTGTGCAACATTATCTAGGTTTTGGGTATTTACTGATAAGAGTATAGAGTTTCTTTCACCTAGTTTTCTTGATAGTGCTTGAGCTTACGTTCCTACTACATTTGCCGATTGAGAGCAATTATGCTCGCCTGATTGTGTAGTTCCTGCGTGAGATATAGTTTTCTTTGTTACAAAAAACAAAAGAATACGCTCTATTTGATACCAGTGAGCAGTAACAGAACCACAAATTAAAACAATAACAGATATAGAGGGTTCGTGAATACAAAAGTTTATGGATGAAGAACTTGCAGAAGACCAGTCGCTTGCTTTCTGACATTACGACAGATTTAATAACATCATTAAGTTCTTCTTTGTAGGTATAAACAGCAATACTCCTGATACTTGCCTTTGTT
>CAYTCO010000060.1:0-4991 GCA_964436385.1 uncultured Gammaproteobacteria bacterium | reverse complement strand
ATTTACGATAACTACGCCATGTGGTGGCTCAATAAGTAAGATTGATTAAATAGGGTACCTCATAAAACAAACTAGCCTCAATTTAGAATGATTTAGCTTTATAACCAGTTTTTTCAATTGATTTTACTATGTCTTCAATCTTAACATCTTCTTCATCATACTCAACTTCTGAGACTTGCTTAGCATAGCTTGTACTTGCCTCTTTAATACCCTCTAAATCTTCCAAATCCATATCTATGTTCATCGCACAAGAGCTGCAATGCATACCTTCAATTTTTAGCTTCGTCTTTACAATTTTGCTCATATTACTTCAATCACCCCTGTATACATACCCATCGAGCAAGTAAATGTTATTTTTCCTACTTCCCTTGGAGTAAATGTTATTTTAAATGTTTCATTTGGCTGGAGATTTTTGCTTACCCCTAATTCTGGGATTCTAAATGCTGATGCACAGCTATATGCATCTTTCCCTACTAAAGTTAGTGAAACTGGAGAATCTTTTTTTACTCTTATATAGTTTGGTGAATACCCTCTTGCTGTAACATTTATTTGAGCTGTTTGGGAAGTTGGAGCTTCGCTATACAGTTTTTCTGTCTGTTCAGACTGTGAGCTTGATTGAAAAATTCCAGTTATAGATTGTAAAGAGATTGGAGACCCCCCTGCTATTAATGCCCCATTTACCGAGGTAATCCCTAAATATAAAACACCGATTGCTGCTATCTTTAGAAATCTTATTCTAAAATTATCTCCTAAAACACTTGTGAGCCATCCAACTCCAAAAAATAAAGGTGTTGTACCTAGAACAAATGCTGCCATAATTCCAGCTCCCAAAAATGGATTTGCGCTACTGATAGCTAATGCTTCCATTGCAAGAGTTGTTCCGCATGGGATAAAAATGGTCATAGCTCCTAACAAAGCAGGTGCGAATAAGTCCTTATTTTTTGATTGCTGTCTTACTTTTTTAAATAGAAATTTAGGTGGCTGTATTACGGCATATCTGAAGATTGGATGAACATTTAATAAATTTAGAGCAATTGCAACCATATAAAGACCTGCTACAAGCTGCATAATTATCTGTGTAGTTTGGTTTATTCCAATTACTCCACCAAATCCACCAAGGAGGAAACCTAATGCGGTATATGCAACAAATTTAGTAGCTAAGAATGCTAAAGTGGGAAAAACTGCATTTCTTTTATTAACACCCCTTTCAACCTCTTCTTCTTCTCTAGCTGTAATAACAGAAGCAAGAAGACCACCTTGAACTGCTAAACAAGTTAGTCCTCCTATAGTTAATCCAGTTAAAAATATTACCCAAAGATCCATATTTAGATTCTACTCCTTCTTAATAAGAGTGAGTTAGATACAACAGAAATAGAGCTTGTAGCCATAGCAACGGATGCAAAAATAGGACTTAATAAAATTCCAAAAAAAGGATAAAAAACACCCATAGCAACAGGGATTAACAGAATATTATATCCAAAAGCCCAAAACAGGTTCATTTTAATTGTTCTCATTGTGTTTCGCGATAGCTCAATTGCTGATGCTACTGATTTTAAATCCTTATTTATTAAAGTAATATCCGCAGCCTCAATTGCTACATCTGTACCAGTTCCCATTGCAATACCAACATCAGCAGCAGCAAGTGCTGGTGCATCGTTTATACCATCTCCAACCATAGCGACAACTTTGCCTTCTTGCTGAATTTTTCTAACTTCTGCTTCTTTCTGATCTGGTAAAACTTCCGCCAAAACTCTTTTAATACCTAACTTTGAGGCTATTGATTGGGCTGTTCTTTTGTTATCACCAGTTATCATCACAACTTCTATACCTTTTCTTGTTAATGCATCTACACCATCTTTTGCAGATTCTTTAATAGTATCTGCAACAGCAATAAGTCCTTCTAACTTGCCGTTTACACCAATCATCATCACAGTTTTACCTTCTAGTTCTAGTTTTTCAATTGATTTAAGATGAGAACCTAAAGTTATACTTTCTTTTTCCATTAATCTTCTGTTCCCAAGATAGACTTTCTTTTTGGATACTTCTCCTTCTACCCCTTGCCCAGCTATTGCCTTAAATTTAGATACCACATCAAGCTTGATTTTCTCGTCCTCTGCTTTTTTAACAATTGCTTCGGCTAGTGAGTGTTCTGATCCCTTCTCAATAGATGCTGCTAATATTAACAATTGCTTTTTATCCATTTTATTTATGGCCATGATGTCTGTAACTTCTGGCTTTCCTGTTGTTAAAGTTCCAGTTTTATCAAACACAATGGTATTTACTTTATGTGCAATCTCTAAACTCTCAGCATCTTTAATAAGAATCCCTTTTTCGGCACCGAGTCCAGTACCTACCATAATTGCTGTTGGCGTAGCTAGACCCATTGCACAAGGACAAGCAATTATGAGTACTGCAACTGTATTTAACAGGGCAAAAAGTAATGCAGGATTTGGGCCAACTACATACCATACACCGAATGTGGCAAAAGCTAACATAATGACAATTGGTACAAAATATGAAGAAATTGTATCTGCGATTCTTTGAATGGGAGCTTTAGAACCTTGCGCCTCTTGGACAAGTTTAATGATTTGTGCAAGCATTGTGTCTTGTCCTATCTTGCTGGCTTTGTAAGTAAATGTTCCTGCTTTATTCATAGTTGCTCCGACAACCGTGTCTCCTTTTTGCTTATCCACGGGAATACTTTCTCCTGTTATCATTGATTCATCAACCGCAGATTCTCCATCTAAAAGAGTCCCATCTACAGGAATTTTTTCACCAGGTCTAACTCTAATAATTTCTCCTACAACAACTTGCTCTATTGGAATGTCTAACTCTTTTCCATCCCTAACTACTCTTGCGGTTTTTGCCTGCAATCCTATGAGTTTTTTAATAGCTTCCGAAGTTTGTCCCTTTGCTCTTGCTTCAAAATAGCGACCAAGTAAAATTAATCCGATAACGATTGCTGCAACATCAAAGTAAGGCATAGCTTCCATTCCAAAATCCATAATGATGTTTGGGAAAAAAGTTACAAAAACAGAATAAATATAAGCAACAGTTGTCCCTAATGCTACTAAAGTATCCATATTTGCAGTTCTATGTTTCAATGCAGGAATCGTTGCTCTGTAGAAATCCCATCCAGCCCAAAATTGGACAGGTGTCGCAAGTAAAAGTTGTACCCAAAAGTTCTTAAGCACTTCAGGTGCAAAGTTCATTAATCCGGGGAAACTCCCCCATAAAATCAACCCTCCGAGAAAAAGACTTACAGCGACTTTATTTCTTAGCTTTTTAAGTTCTTTTGCCTTTTCAATTTTCTCCTGATCATCTGAAATAACATTTTCATCAGTAACAACTTTATAGCCAACTTTTTCAACTGCTGATGAAATATTTTCCTCAGTGCATTCATCTTGATCATAAGTAACAGTAGCTTTTTCTGTTGCTAAATTTACCACTGCATTCTTAATTCCTGGTGTTCTAGATAATGATTTTTCTATAACTCTCACACAAGATGCACAATGCATTCCTTTAATTGGATATGTTTTCTTAATGTCAGTCATATTAAAATACCTTTACCTTTCCATGAAACATATTCATCCCACAAGTAAATACAAAATCCCCTGTCTTTTGTGGTGTTAATTCAATTGACACTTTATTATTCAAAGGTAAATATTTCCTCACCTTAAAATCGCTTAAAACAACTTCCTCTAAACAACTTGATGGGTCTTTACGAAAGAAGTTGACTGTTGTAGTTTTTCCTTTTGGAATGGATATAAAATCAGGTTGATAGCCACCGTCCACTGTTATATCAACGGTATCATCTGTTACCATTACTTCTTTTTCTTTTTTTAAAAGGAAAAACCAGTAAGTAAATACTATGCCTCCCATACTTAACATTCCGACAATTAATTTATCAAATTCCATAAGACATCTCCTTGGAAGAAGTACAATGATTACTGTTCATATCCCCAATCAACATACCATTGCCTCATTTGGTTTATTTCGTCAGTTTGTGCAGTAATTATATTCTCTGCAAGCTGTTCCATTTCTACTCGCTGAGTTCCACCTTTAAGCATGTTTGCCATCATAACTGCCATTTGATGATGAGGTATCATTTCTTCAATAAATGTCTTGTCAAAGTCTTCCGCATTTTCAAACCTTGCCATATCGGTCTCATTACCCATCATACCCATGTGCATTCTGCCTCTACCCATCATCCCTTGTTCACTCATTACTTGAACGCCAGAAGGAACTTTTTTTTCAAACCAATCCTCATACCAGATTTTCATTTGGCTTATCTCTTTACTCTGAGAGTCAATTATATTTTCAGCTAACTGATTGATCTCAGGGTGCCGAGCATTTGCTTGTGCAAGTTTTGCCATTGTTATAGCATCTTCGTGATGAGGAATCATTTGCTCAATAAAGTGTGAATCTATCAAATTAGTATTTTGCGTCATTCCGGTTTGATTGGCGCTTCTGTAGCCCATCATGCCCATCATCTGCATATTGTTTGAGTTAACAGCTAATGTAGCTAGAAACCATATAGCTGCACCTCCAATAAGTAAACCTGCTACTCCATATTTAAATTTTTCATTATCCATATATTCACCCCCCCTTTTTACTTATTTACTCTCTTAAACAACTCTACTAACTCCGCTGTTGCTTTTTCTGGTTCATTATGGAATTGGTGCCCAACGTGAGTTTCTAAATGTCTTTCAAAAAGTACTGCGTCAAGACTTTTTAGAGAATTTTGAATTGCAAGACTTTGATTCAGTAAATCAATGCAGTATTCATTTGTTTCAATTATCTTTTGCAGTCCATCTAACTGACCTTTGATGATGTTGATTCGCTTTTCTGCTTTTACTTTTACATCTTTATAATGAGATTTCATAAATTTATATTATACCCCCCCGGGTATATGTCAAGTTCCATTAAAGTACGGCGTTTAAAAGCATGTAAAACAGGAACTAGACAAAGTTTCCGTGTGATGTTAAAAA
>CAYTCO010000059.1:0-5149 GCA_964436385.1 uncultured Gammaproteobacteria bacterium | reverse complement strand
CAAAACTTCTCAACCCCATATTTAAATACTGTATTGTAATAAGCCATAAAAATAAGCGGCACATCAACCTCTGAAGAAAGCTTTGAAGCTACAACGAAGGAGTCTCGCACTCTTACCCCTCTCTCCAAAGCATCTTCGCAAGCCTTCATAATTGTTGGTCCATCTGCAAGAGGGTCAGAAAACGGAATTTGAAGTTCAACAAAGTCGACACCGGCTTCATCCATAACCTCAACCATCGAGATAGTCTCTTTGATTGAGGGGTATCCAACGATTACATGAGTCATTAACCCAATTCGTTTTTCTTTTTTTATTTTCTCTAATCTTTTATTAATTGAGTTCATTTTGCCTCACTTTCTTTTTTTAGAAACTCTTTAAACTTTTCGTCTTTAAAAGCCCGGGCAAGAATAAATAAATCTTTATCTCCGCGTCCGGAAACATTAACAACAATGATTTTGTCTTTTGAAAGTGTTGGGGCAAGTTTTATTGCGTATGCTATTGCGTGTGCAGATTCCAAGGCGGGGATTATTCCTTCATGCCTTGCACAAAGATCAACTGCTTCAATAACTTCCTTATCTGTAGCGTCAACAAATTCCACTCTACCCTTTTCTTTTAAATATGAGAGCTCTGGTCCGACACCCGCATAGTCAAGACCCGCAGATATACTGTGGGTTTTGGAAATTTGTCCGTCATAATTCTGCAAAAAGTACGATTTATAACCTTCTACTACCCCAATTGACCCTTTTCCACCAAACCTTACAGCGTTAAGTCCACGGCTTCCCTCTCCCCCAGCCTCAACCCCTATGAGCTTTACTCTTTCGTCCTTTACAAAATCCGTGAATACCCCCATAGCGTTACTTCCCCCACCAACACAAGCAAGAACGCAATCTGGAAGTCTCTTTTCCTCTTTTACAATTTGTTTTCTCACTTCCCGTCCAATTACTGACTGTAAATCCCGAACCATTGTAGGATATGGATGAGGTCCTAAGGCAGAACCTAGCAGATAGTAAGAGTCTTCAACATTTTCTATCCAATCTTTAAGAGCAGCATTTACTGCATCTTTTAGAGTTTTGTTGCCAAATTCTACCGGCACAACTGTTGCTCCTAACCGCTCCATTAGAAATACATTTGGCCGTTGCCTTTCAACGTCAACTGAACCCATAAACACAGTGCATGAAAAACCAAATTTTGCAGCTACAGTTGCCGTTGCAACGCCGTGCTGGCCAGCCCCGGTCTCTGCAATTAGCCTCCTTTTACCCATTCTTTTTGCCAAAAGCGCTTGTCCGACACAATTATTGATCTTGTGAGCTCCAGTAAGGTTAAGGCCCTCGTTTTTAAAATAAATTTTTGCTCCACCAAGCTTTTTGGTAAGTCCTGCAGCAAAAGTTAACGGGGAAGGTCTGCCTGCAAATGTCTCAAGATAATACTTCAGTTCATTCTTGAATTTTTTGTCTTTTTTGGCATCAAAATATGCGCTCTCGAGCTCTTCAAGAGCCGGGATAAGCATTTCGGGCACGAAGCGCCCTCCAAATTGTCCAAAATGTCCGTTATTCTTCATGTTGAATATTTCAGATGAATTTTTGTTCAACCAATTCAATTCCTTCAAGAGTTAATCTCTCGACAATACGAGTTTGAACGTTTGCTTTAAGCACTGTTCCAATACCATTAGCATTTTCAATCATGGCTTTGCCTACTTCATTTAAAGTAACCGTTTTATCTTTGTTTATAGCTAGCTCGCTAGCATCTAATTCACAGCTCATAATTCCTCCTTTCTCACGAAAAAACCCTTGCAAACCTCCCAGACATTCTGAGAAATTTACAAGGGTCTTGCAAAAAGACGGTGCCACCTTGCGTGTTACTTATTCTTGACGAGCTCCGGATTTCTCCGACATTCGTTACGGTCTTTCACGGTTTCGTCTCCGTAGGGTATTTAATCCTCTGCAATTCGGTTCCATCCCTCCGAATTATAGCTTTAATGTATTTTAATAAAAGAAGTAAGTTCTGTCAATTTTTAAGCAGTAGAACTTCCTTCTTAAATTGTTCTCCTCGGTCCTTATATGAGGTGAACATGTCAAATGACGCACAAGCTGGGGAAAGAAGCACCACGTCCCCAATCTCACCCATCTCAGCGCATTTTTGAACAATTTCTTCCATATTTTTACAACCCTCAATGAAGCTGATAGCTGATAGCTTATAGCTGATAGCTGATTTGATTTGAGGCCACTCAGCACCAATTCCGATAATTGCTTTTATGCTTGTTGATTCACCAATAATTTTGCCAAGTTCTGAAAAGTCGCTATTTTTAGAGCTTCCTCCAAGAATAAGAATTTTAGGCTCTTCAAATGCTTCAATGGCTGCAATTGCTGTCTCGGGAGTTGTTGAAAAACTATCATCAAAATAAGAAACTCCCCTTACTGTTGCAACGTGCTCAATTCGATGCTCTAATCCCTTAAATGACTTCAAAACTGGCACAATAGATTTCATTGTTGCTCCCGCACAAAGTGCGGCTATAACTGCTGCTTGAGCATTTTCCCAATTATGTTTCCCCCTCAGAGCCAACTCTTTCGTTTTTATGACCTCTTCGTCTCTATTCCCCATTTTGAGATAAATAGCCTCATCTTTTATAAAACACCCCTGGTCAACACCTTGCTCACGACTTACTCTATAAACTTTACCGATTGAGTGAATATCTGATTCATTGCTTGCTGGATAGTCTCGATTCACAACTGCAAAATCGTTTTCATTTTGGTACCTAAAAATGTTTCTTTTAGCCTCAATATATTCATAAACATCTTCGTGGTAGTCTAAGTGTTCGGATGTAGTCATTAGCATAACCCCAACATGTGGGCTTTTTTCAAGATCAATTAGTTGAAAACTTGATAGCTCAAGAACTACTTTTGAGTCAGATTTTAGATCATTAAGAAAATCCAACCCAGGAGTTCCTATGTTACCCCCCAGAAACGCGTAAAACCCCTCTTTTTTGAGCATTTCATATATAAGCGTTGAAGTTGTACCTTTTCCTTTTGTACCGGTCACACCAACGATTTCGCAGGGGCATAGGTCGAAAAAGACCTTTGTAGCGCTAGTAATTTCAATTCCTTTGTCTTTAGCCTCAACAATCCTTGGGTGCGTTGGTTTTACCCCTGGAGATCTAAAAATAATCTCAAACCCGGTTAAATCTGGAAATTCTTTATCCTTCTCATCAAAAACAGTAATTGATGCTTCTTTTGGCAGGAATTTAAGTATACTTTGCCCTTCAACGCCATTTCCCAAAATAGCAATTTTTTTTCCTTCAAATTTTTCCATATTAAAGATTTATCCTTAATCCTTCTATTTTCTTCCTTGTAAGCTTTGACGCAACAAGATTGAACTTTTCAGCTTCACCAGTTGTGTAATAAACATCAATACCCTTTGTGCTTGCAAGTAATTTTTCATTAGTCAAAACTTCTTTTACCCGTCTTGCAACCGCACCGCCGGAATCAACAACTTCTACTCGTTTTCCAACAATACGTTCTATTTCATCCCTTAAAAAGGGGTAATGAGTACAACCCAATGCAATTGCATCCACTCCATCCTCAACCAAAGGCTGAAGGTGTTTTTTTAGAATTTCAATTGTTTCTTTAGTATCAGTCTTTCCTTCTTCAACTAATTCCTCCAGATTTGATCCGCCAATACATTTAACTTCAACATCGTGAGCAAACTTCTTTATAAGACTTTGCAAATATTCACTTTTGGCAGTTGCTGGAGTTGAAAAAACAGCCGTTTTTCCTGTTTTTGTAAGACTCGCGATTGTTTTAACGACAGGTACTGTTCCAATAATTGGAAACTTGAAGCGCTCTCTCATCTCATCAATCGTATAAACAGTTGCAGTATTGCACGCTGCAACAACTGCCTTGACCTCTTTTTCCTCAAAAAATTCCATAATGCGCCCTACCCTATCTATAAGCTGCTCACGATTTTTTGCTCCATATGGAACATATGCCTGATCAGCTACAAAAAGTGTTGTTTCGTGAGGTAAAAGCTTTTGAATTTCAAGTAAAATAGAGAGGCCACCGACACCAGAATCAAATACTCCAATAGGTTGATTGTTCATATAGTAGCTGGAGTGGGGTTCGAACCCACGACCGCAGCGTTATGAATGCTGTGCTCTAACCAGCCGAGCTATCCAGCCATGCTACTATTTTGTACAAATTGTAATCGATTTCACCCCTACTTGTGGGTCAGACGAACCACTATTTCTACAATTGGTTCGATATTATACCAATTTTTGGCGGAGGGAGGGGGATTTCCCTGAAGGGATTGTCAAAAACTACGCTTTTGCCCGACTTCTCATCCCTCTTATTGCAAAGGTGCGGAGGGAGGGGGATTTCCCTGAAGGGATTGTCAAAAGCTACGCTTTTGCCCGACTTCTCATCCCTCTTATTGCAAAGGTGCGGAGGGAGGGGGATTCGAACCCCCGATATCCTTACGGACATACACACTTTCCAAGCGTGCGCACTAGACCAACTATGCGATCCCTCCGAGTGCAACGAGGAGGTGAGCAGAACATTCAGCTCTAGCTGAATTTCATGCGATCCCTCCATAGACTTATTATCTAATATTTACTATTTAATATTTATTATCATTGGCAGGGCTTGCTCAAATGCTTGCTTGTCTGCCTTAAATGATAACTTCTCCAAAACTTTGTCTTTCTCTATCCATTCTACATTTTCCATCTCATTGTCGTGTTTTGTAATATCTCCACCCAAAAATTTCATTACGTAATAATACACTGTTTTTTTAACCTTTTCAGCCTCAAAAACGTACCAAAACGAAACTGGGTCGACCATATCTAATATCTCTCCTTTTGCCCCTGTTTCCTCTTCAACTTCGCGAAGAGCCGTTGATTCCTTGCTTTCTCCTTCCTTTTTATCTCCAATTAGGCCTTTGGGGAATCCCCAACCATGGTGTTGAGAATGCTGACACAACAGAATTTCAATAGTATTCTGTCTATTGCCTTCTGCCTCGTGTCTTCTAAAAACTATTCCTCCTGCTGAAAATTGAAATTGCATATTACTTTTTACTGCGGAGGGTACAGGATTTGAACCTGTGGAGGGATTTCTCCCTCGAGTTTTCGAAACTCGTGCAATTGACCGCTATGCGAACCCTCCAA
>CAYTCO010000058.1:0-5253 GCA_964436385.1 uncultured Gammaproteobacteria bacterium | reverse complement strand
TACATGCCCAAATTACAAAAACTTTTAAATTTTCAAAGTAAGAATAGCGACCTACTTTTTGCTAAAAAGCAAAAAGCGCTTTCACTGAGCTAGTGCGTAGCACCAAGCTTTGCTTAGTGGTAACACCAAGCTTTGCTTACATGCCCGAACAAGAACTTATTATAACATTAGGCTTAATCGAAATGAATTCACTATATTAATAATGAAAAAAATACTCATAATCATCTTAGTATTTGCTCTATTTGGAATAGGGCACTTTTTTACTAACTTTGCTTATTCTGACGAGTTAGATGATCTAAACAAGCAAATTGCTGATCTTCAAAACGCTCTTACTTCATCTCAGAATGCAACAAAACCCTTGGAGAGTCAACTAACGGGACTTAAAAAACAACTCGATAATATCGACTACCAAGTAAAAGTTATAGAAAGTGGAATAGAAAAGAAAAAAATTGAAATTGATAAAGGATACGAAAATCTCTCAGATAATCAAAAAGTATTTAATATGACTGTCAGAAGCAGCTACATCAATAATTACGGATTTAATCCTATCCTTATATTTCTTTCTGGAAATAGCGCAAGTGATGTAACTAAGATTTTTACATACCATCAAAAATATACAGAACGCGACAAAAACACTATTACGAATTTAGCGCTTCAAATAGTTGATCTTGAGAAAAGAAAAACAAACCTTGAGCGCGAACAAACAATGCTTGCAAGCGCAAAAGTTAAGCTTGATACGCAGCGTACTGAAGTACAAAAAATTGTTGATGGTGCAAAATCCTACCAACAGGACTTATCTGGCAAAATTGCAACACTTACGGCAAAGCAGAGCGAGATTATTAACGCTCGCTCCGGTGGATTTACAGCAACGATTGGAGATAGCAATCTGGCTGATGACGTAAATGCTTCAATTAATGGATTTAGAGACAGTGCACCTAGCGGATACTTTGCTGTATTTTCTTTTGGAGCACACACTCACAGAAAAGGTATGAGTCAATACGGTGCTCGTGGCCGTGCACAAAGTGGACAAAGCTTTGCGCAGATTCTAAAAGCGTATTACGGCAAAGATCCAGTTGGCAAAGATACTGGAGGCTCTATAAAAGTTGCCGGTAATGGTGAGATTGATTTTGAAGGACGGTATCTTCTAGGAATTGCCGAAATGCCATCAAGTTGGCATCCTGAAGCATTAAAAGCACAGGCCGTTGCTGCTCGTACTTATGCATATCGCTATAAGGTCGAAGGAAAAGAAATATGCATTACTGAAGCCTGCCAAGTATTTAATTCTGGAAAAGCTGATAATCCACCCGATGCATGGAGGCAAGCAGTTGAATCAACCCGCGGACAAGTCCTTGAAGATGTAGTTACATATTACGCCTCAACTCATGGAGGATTTGCAAATCCGATTGGATGGGATACGACAAATGGAAGTGGCGGGAGCAACTTTATCGATAATGCGTATGACAAAATCGGAGGATCCCCCTGGCTATACAAAGCTTGGTATACCCAAGGATACAGCCCTTCTTCGAATAAATGCGGTAGGTCAAATCCATGGCTGTCACCTGAAGAAATGGCGGATATCGTAAACGCTGCAATAGCTCTAAGAACCGGGGGCATAGATACAGGAAGGATAACTCCTGTCACAACCAGTTGCTGGGGTGGCAATCCATACAGCATGGATGAGCTGAGAAATTTAGTTTCTGGAAATGGTGGAATATCAAGCGCTTCAAGTGTTTCAGTTTCTCAGGGAACTGGATCAACTTCAAATGTAACAATTAATGGTGTTTCTTTCAGTGGAGAGGACTTCAAAAAAGCGTTTAATTTGCGGGCTCCTGGATATCTCTCTATTCCTCAAAGCAACTTTGCCTTTTTCAACATAGAAAAAAAATAACCGTGCCAATTTGAACTTAGAGCCTGGTTAGGCGTATAATTATGTACTTAGCAATTCCATATGGAAAAAAATCTCGAGGGAGAATTTATTCTTAACCCAAAGACCACGCATAAATCTCTTCATCACGACAAACCTCATTTTTATACCTCTTTTGGTGAGTATCCAGAAGGTGTAACATTTATAAATCAGGAGGAAGGAGAAGAAGTGGCCTTGCTTCTCCGCCGTCACTTCATAACAAATGTTCCCTGGATCGCTTTTTCAATATTTCTGGCCCTTCTTCCATTACTTATTCCGTTTGTTGCTGCGACTTTTCCCCTCCCTGCATTTTCAAGCTCAACAATTACTCTTATGTTTGCTTTTTACTATCTTTTTATATTTGGATTTATTCTACTTAATTTTGCATTGTGGTATTTCCACGTAGGGCTAGTTACAACTCTTCGAATACTTGACATCGATTTAGCGGGAATTCTTTATAGGCAAATTACTGTCACAAAACACGAGAACGTTGAAGACGTTACTCATAGCCAAATCGGATTCGTGTCCTCTCTTTTTAATTATGGTGATGTGCATGTCCAAACCGCAGGAACCGAAGTTAATATTGAATTTGACCGCATACCAAGACCTTCAAAAGCAGCAGAGATTATTCATGATTTATCAAAACCTGTATGAACTCATTTTTGGACTTTTTTAACTTCATTAGCTCCGCTGACAACTTCACAAAGGCAGTACTTTTAATTCTTTTGATTTTTTATACACTTTATGCACTTGTATTATCATTCCAAATTTTCTCTTACAACAGGATCATGGTTCAAAAACCCTTTGCTCCGATATTCCAGTTTATTTCTATCCTTCATTTAATAATTTCGTTTATAATATTACTATTAGTTGTTTTTTCACTTTAATATGAATCAAGATATTCTGCTTTCTAAAATAGTTCCAAATTCAACTGACACTGCATGGGCCCAGGCGTACACTACGCTCAACGTATACATTACGCTTAGCATTGAAAAGGAAGACAGCAAAACACCCGTTACAACATATGGAAAAGAGTTGCTTGAAAAATTACAAAGAGAATTCTTTGCTCTTGACGAAAAAACTCTTGATAACATCAAAAAGGCAGTTGGAAACGTATCAACAACTATTGAAGAAGGGTATTCATATTCAATCTTAGTTGGGGCAATAGTTAGGGATATTTTATATATTGTTATCGCATCTGAAGGACAAGTTCTAATAAAAAGAGGGGATAAGATTGGTGTTATTGCTTCGGGGGTTGAAAATGAACTTCATGGATTCTCTGGAAAGTTAAAACACGATGATGTTGTTATTCTTGAAACCGGTGGATTTGCAAAAAAACTTCCACTTGAGAGCATATCAGAACAATTGAATACGACTGATGTTATTCAAATTGCAGAGAACATTACTCCATTGGCTCATGGAGATGCGAAGGGAACTGAAGGAGCAATAATTCTTCAATTCAAGGATCTTACAGGAATTCCTAAGTCAGAACAGGAAGACTTTGATATTCAGGAAAAGGAAGAAGAAAAGGACCAGCCCGAAGCTTTAGATGAAGAAACCGACTATTCAAAAGAAAATCTTTGGACGAAATCTCATGAGAACAATAGTATTGAAGAAATTGCAGATGACGGATTAGAATATGATAATGCAGAAAAGAGCTCAAAAAGAAGACTTCCTTCCATCTCTCTACCTTCTATAAATTTTGCGAGCAAGAAAGTTATTATAGGAGGGATTGTCATTTTACTTGTAGGTCTTCTTGTGGGTGGTATTTTTCTTCAAACCAAAAATGCGCAAGACGCAAAGAGGGCAGAGGAGTTTGCAAAAATCTATGACCCTGCAAAAGAACGCTTTGATGAAGGGGGAAATCTTGAAGAACTTAACAAAACCCTCGCACTTGAAGAGTATAAGGCAGCCCTAGGTCTGGTTAACGCATCCCTCTCTAAATTTCCCGATGGCACGACAGAAAATACAAGACTTAAGGATTTAAAGTCACAAATTGAGACTAAAATATCTGAAATGGGAGGTGGGGGAAGCGCAAAAAACGTTAAGGAACTAGTAAAACCTGATGGAAACATTAAAAGCATTACTGCAATTACCGCAAAGGGTGGATCGCTTCTTATCCTTGATGAGACCGGAAAACAGGTTGTAACCATCACTGACAAAGGTACTGCCGGCAAATCCTACGACATTGAAGTTTCAGATACTTTTATAAGCGCTGATGACAGATTTATATACACCATGGGGAAAACAGCCACAAGTATAGATCGAGGTAATGGTAAAGTTACTGAAATTACTGATGACATAGAGGGTAGTGCGTTTGATATTTTTGGAAGCAACCTCTACACACTAACCGGAAAAGACGTACTAAAATACAGAGCTCCTGGATATAGCTCGTCTTCGTACTTTACACAAACACCAACATTTAAATCTACTCCAATAGATATGGCTATTTCAGGACCTGTTTGGGTGCTTGAAGAAAATGGCACAATTGAGCGCTTCACTAAGGGCGTAAAAGACGATTTTGAGCTTAGTGGACTCCCTGCACCTATAGGATCAGGTGCCAAACTTTACGCTGAACCAGAACTTGATAATGTTTATGTTCTGGACGTGAAAAATCAGAGGGTAGTGGCCTTTAATTCAGACGGGGAGTACGTCTCTCAATACGAAGGTTCTTTCATAAAAAATTCAGATGGATTCGCAATTGATGAGGAAAATAAAATCGGATATGTTCTTCAAAACGGAATTGTATTTAGCTTTGACCTCTGATCAACCTTAAAATCCGCTTAGCAGTCAGAAAGCCTTTTCGATTAATTTTCGCCTGTCTCGCCGAAGACGGATTTTGAGGCTAAAAGACAGACCTACTGGTATAAAATAATACTCTAGGACTGTGAAAAGTTGTCCACACTACTTTTCACACACTACTATATACAACTATATCATTTGAGGCTAAATTGAGTATTTTTAGTGCACTCTTCCCTGCCTCGCCGATGCCTTATTGTCGGCGGGTCTCCCTGTTATAATTACTATATGAAAATTGTAAATAAAACTGCACCAAGCAAATTCAATATTGATGAGAAATATGAAGCAGGAATACAGCTTTTAGGATCCGAGGTCAAAGCCATTCGGCTGGGTCATGCTGACCTTAAAAGTGCCTATGTTAAGATCATGAGCGGCGAGGCATTTTTAATTAATGCCAAAATATTCCCCTACCAATACTCCCGAATTGATGGCTACTTGGAGGATAGAACCAGGCGCCTTCTTCTTCACAAAAAAGAACTTGTGGCTATTAAAAACAAGCTTGATACCGGGAAATTTACAGTCGCACCACTCTCTTTTTACTTAAAAAATGG
>CAYTCO010000057.1:0-5343 GCA_964436385.1 uncultured Gammaproteobacteria bacterium | reverse complement strand
TCTGCTAGAATTCTAACTTGGCATCATGCGCTTAGGCAAAATAATGCTTCTGGCAGTAGTCCTACTACTCACTACAGGAGCAAAAACACATGCCCAGGGAAATGCCCCACTCCCTCTCATGAAAGCTCAAACTGAGCCTTCATGCACAGCACTTACAAGCTATTTAGTTACAAGTGGTAAGTCTTGCGTACCAAAAAAACTCACCCAAAAAGAACTGGCAGTTAAAGCGGCAGTACTTGATCAAGACGAAATAAAGATACCTGTTTTTTCATATGGAATAGAGTCGGTATACTTTGTCGAACCCACACCAACACCAGTTGAAACTGCGATTACACCTACACCAACACCTATTGAGCCAATTCTTCCCGAAGCACGCGACATGGTTCCTCAATTAGGAGTGTCTGTTGACTCAAACATAATTTTTGAACTAATAAACTCCCACCGCGCTTCAATTGGAAAACCTGCATTTCTTAAGGATGATGCGCTTTGTAGTCTCGCCCAGACTCGAAGTATTGAATTAACAGGTGAATTTGCTAATGGCTCACTTCACTCTGGACTTTATAACCGAAATCTTCCTTATTGGATAACTGAAGACGCAAAATGGGGATCAAATGAAGCAGGAACAGTCCACTGGTGGCTTAATTCTCCTATCCACAGGCGCGCTATAGAGGGTGATTATACATATTCTTGCGGCGCATGTGATGGCTCGCAATGCTCACAATTATTTACTTCATATGCATCGAAATAGATTACTAAAATCCAAGGAAAATTATCAACAGAATCGGATTGTATTTTGTTATAAGTTATCAGCAACAGTAAAATTAAAAGGGTTATAGGCATCCTGCTCTTTCAGATACAGTTGAATAATTAATTCAGGCAGAATGTTCTTGCTTGATATTGCTCCGAGTAGGAATTCGGTTAAATCTGTGTTTGAAAGTGAACTGGCTTTGCTCGCGGCATTAATTGCAACTTCATAATTACCGATCTTATTACTACTTATTGCAAGGTACTCCCATAATACTGCGTCTTCAGGGTAATGCTTTACTCCTTCACTAGCAATGATTGATGACTTTTCATATTCCCCGTAAAGAATTAGTAACTTTATCAATTTTTTATATATTACTATATTACTCTCGTCCTCTCTTCTATTAGAATTTGCATTAATTTTTCTGTAGAAATCCTCTGAAATCCTAAGTGCTTCAAAATAATAATTCACAGCCTTGCCTATGTCTCCTTTCTCTTCGTAGTAGTTCCCAAGGTGGAAGAGATTATGAGTAAATGGAAGCAATTCTACTGACCTTTGCAAATGCTTATGAGCTAACTCTAAATCACCCTTTTGTGCATAGTCTGTTGCCAAATTCTCCTCCAAAATCGGATTATCTATTAGTCTTGCGTCATGCGCATATAGTGTAATTTCATCTTTGAAATTTGTATTTCTAATTATTGTCCTAGCCGAAAACAAAAGGATAATTACCAAAGCACAAATTGTTAATATTTTTCCGGATTTCTTGATATTATATTTCTTTTTGGTTTCAGAATTTCCCAAGAAATGATGGATAGCAACGCCCAACATTCCCAAAATCCCCACTATAGGAAAATAGAACCATCTGTCAGCAACTGTCATATCTAACGGGTAAAACTGTATAATCATTGCAAATCCCAGAAAAAACCATATCGAAAAGAAACTATAAATTTTAAAGTATTCGTTCTTATCTCGCCTCAGGTGTCTCCAAAACATTATAATAGGAACAAAAAACAGTATGGAAACGGTTAAGGGCATAATAAATCCTCCTAAAGAAATTCCCTCAACTACCCACTTCTGAGCAATAATCAGATTTAGCGGAAAAAAAAGGGTTTTTACGTAATAAAAAACAATTGCAGGTATATTAGTGACTCGTTCCATAAACGAAAGTTCTGCTATGGGAATAGGAACAAGGGTAACGAATTTAACGAAGTATACTTTCGCAACAATAAATCTTAGAAAAATGTAAATTGATATTGCTGCTAACTCCATGACAAGGAGGCTCTTAATTCTTTCCTTGTTGAACAGGTACTGGTAAAAAATTATCAAGATGAAAAATATTATGCCGGGCTCTTTTGAAAGAAGCGATAAGAGGAGTAGAAATGCTACCGTGACCAAATGTTTTTTATCAAAGCTTTGCTTGGTACTTACTAAGAACGCTGATATTCCAAATACAAAAAATAATTCACTCTGAATAGTTGCAATGTAGCTCACCGATTCAACATTTATTGGATGTACAAGAAAAATCAATGATAGAATAAGTGCCAAAATTAAATCTATATCAGTGGATTTATTGTAATTAATTATTGATTTTGCCTCATTATTTCTCTGCAACTTAATTCTTTGACTGCCTGATAGCTTATCCCATTCCAACTCTTCTTTTTTAACAATACTGGTGCTTATTCTGAAAAAAATCTTTCTGAAAAGTAAAAAAATTAATATTGCATTAAAAATGTGCAAAGATACCTGAAAAAAGTGGAAATAAAAGGGACTCGCTCCAAAAACACTAAAAACAATAGCATTATAGAATGCGTTTATTGGACGATAAAAAAAATGATTGTACTTATTCTCCCCAAATAGAGTTAACAGATTGATTCCGTGAACCTCCGGATTGTTGATAATATATCCAATATCATCCCATAAAAAGTCATTGAAGAGAGCATTTCCAAATACTATGAATCCTATAATTATAATTGAACAAAACGCTTTAGTTTTTGATACGCGAAAGATGGAGTGACTGGGAGAATTTATGCTTTTATTGTCCACTTAACGGATAAGATGTACTTAGTATTTAGAATTTTCTATTTAAATTTCGTGGCCAACGCAGGTATTGCCATTATTGTCACTATTTGTTCCATCAGGGCATGTTGTATTAGACCAAATTGGATTTATTAATGTACCAAATGTTGAATTTGTTAAATTTGAGTTTGTAAAATTAGTGTTGTTGCCCGATCCAAATCCGTTATTTGATAAATCAGCTCCTGAAAAATCAGTACCATCCATCAAAGAATCTGAAAATGGAGTATTACCACTCTCGACAACTACATTGCTAAAGTCAGCTCCAGTTAGATTGGCATTTCTAAAATCATTTCCACTAAAGCTCTTCAGTGAAAAATTAGTACTACTTAGATCAGCCCCAAAAAATGAAGTGTTGGTAATATCTATTTCGGTCAAGTTTTGGTCTGTTAATTTTGTAAAACTAGCGTTTGCACTATTCAAACTCACATTTATTAAATTAGCATTCTTGAAATTAGCATGATTTAAGTCTGTACTAACAAATGTTGAATCCGCAAGATTCGCTTTGGAAAAATCTGCATACATAAGATTTGAACCATCAAACGACACATTCTTTAATTTTGCCCCATGAAAATTTCTAAATCTTAAGTCCATGCTGCTTAGATCAGCGTTATTTAGATTTTGTACAAATGCTCCTGTACCAGGCAGACCTAGTGCATTCCAATCAAGCTCAGTTTCTCCTGCATCACAAGGTGTGTTTGGATCTGTAATTACGGGGACACCATCTGGACCAACACATGAATGAATGAGATCGGATGGAATAACATCTGCTATAACTTTAGAAACTAAATCATTTGAAAAAATCCCAAAAGCAAAACCAATAATGAAGAAAATAAATCCTGCAACCTTAACTCTAGCAACCATCTATAAATAATTATTTCACACAGCTTTTTTATTGTCAATTAAAGAAAGTTATATTGCCATATCATTAAGAGAGACTTATAATTTCGAAGGTTGTTTGAAATCCCTTTAAAAGTCTAAACTAATTACCACAACTACTATGGCAAAGAAAAAATCAAAAAACAAACAACTGGAATTGCTTGCAATCCGTCTCACTGAGGCTATCGGGACACCAATTTCAATCATTATTCATACTGCACTTTTTGTTGTAGCTTTTATGTTTTATTTTGCAGGAATTCCATTTGAAACAATTCTTTTAGTACTAACAACGATAGTTTCTCTTGAGGCTATTTACCTTTCACTATTTATTCAATTGTCAGTAAATAAAAATACCGAAAGTCTTGAAGAGGTTGAAGAAGACATCGAAGAAATCCAGGAAGACGTCCAAGGACTTGAGGGTGAATTTGACGAAATCCAGGAGGATGTCGAAGGACTTGAAGGAAACATCAAAAAACTTCGTGATAATGTTACCGAGCTTGGTGCGGATATTGAGGATATTTCAGAAGACATCGACAAGCACGTTGATGATAACCCAACAGAAGAAGACCTGGCTCATGCACAATCCAATAAATCCCTAAAAAATATCGAGAAGGAAATTCTAACTCTTTCAACTGGAATTTTGGCTCTAAAAGACGATCTCGAGGTTCTTAAAAAGGTGATTAAGAAATAAATTACTCACTCATGGAGAGATATTGTTCCACATCAATTGCAGCCATGCATCCAAAAGAGGCAGCTGTTATACCCTGCATATAATGAGAATCATGAACATCTCCAGACACAAAAACTCCTTCAATATTTGTTTTTGATCCAGGATATTGCTTAATAAATCCCTTCTCATCCTTCTCAATACCCTCAAAAACCGTAGAATTTGGAGTATGACCTATCGCTACAAATATCCCGTCCGTTGGAAAAGTCCATTCTCCATTCTCTCCTTTTGTTCCGCCTATTTCTTCAGAACTAACTTCTCTTTCATTGCCTCTTTCCTTAATTTTCAGTTTTCCGTTTTCAGTTCTAAGTTTGATTCCCTCTACCTTTATTTCTCCCAGAACTTCTACTGGAGATGTATTCCAAATGATTTTAATCTTTTCATTTTCAAATACCTTCTTTTGCATAACGTCGGATGCTTTAAAACTATCCCGTCTATGAATTATGAATACTTCATTAGCAAATTTTGTAAGAACTAGTGCCTCCTCCATCGCACTATCTCCGCCCCCTATTACAACCACTTTTTTGTTCCGGTAAAAGGCAGCATCGCATGGTGCGCACGATGAAATGCCACGCCCTATCTTCTCACTTTCGCCTGGAATCTGCAACCATTTTGTATCAGCACCTGTAGCAATAATTATGCTTTTTGAGTAATATTTTTTTTCATCGTCAGTGGTCACTTCTAAAGGTTTACCAGCCCGCCTCGACTCGCCGTCTTCGGCGAGGCGGGTATAGTTAAAAGAAGTCACATTGGCATCGATTATTTCTGATCCATAACGCTCGGCTTGGTCTCTCATTTTCTTCATTAGATCCGGACCCATAATTGGTTCTGGGAACCCAGGAAAATTCTCAACTTCTGTAGTCAGCATCAATTGCCCTCCCCACTTTCTGCCTGCAATAATTAACGTTTTGCGACTACC
>CAYTCO010000056.1:1272-5384 GCA_964436385.1 uncultured Gammaproteobacteria bacterium | reverse complement strand
CCCAAATCTCGCAAGTCAAGCTTGTTAAAAAGTTCTGGTGTTAAATTCTCTCTCCTTTTAAGTTTCTTTAACCTTTCAAACCTAACCTGCTTGTCAGCAACGATCGCCAAAACAACACTTCCTTCGTTTTTTCTTAACTCTTCAATTTCTCCTATATTTCTAAGTCCATCAACAACTAGTTTTTGGTCTGGGTTCGATTCAAGAGCTTTCTTCATTAAAATCCCTGAACCTTGCTCAGCTCTCATCTCGTTACCCAAATCTTGAAGAACTTTTCGTGTCAATGGAAGTCCACGACGCACCGCCTCTTCTTCAAGTGGTTTTGAAAGTGTTGTTACACTATAGCCAAATTTCTTAAAAACGTTTGAAGCCGTTGTCTTTCCGCTACCGAAAGGTCCTGTTATTCCGATTATTCGTCTGGAGGATTTTGAAGATTTCACTTTGAAAGCTTTTCCATAATTTCATTGTTAATTTCTTCAATTGATTTTTCTCCGTCAATATCAATTACCACTCCCTTATTCCTAAAGTACTCAATAACGGGCTCTGTCTTTTCGTGAAAAAGATTTATGCGTTTCATTATCGCATTCAAAGTATTGTCTTCTCTGACTCCTCCATCATCTCTCCCAGCAAGTCTCCACAAAGCCTCTTTGTCACTAACTTTTAAATATATCGCGGCTTTTATTCCATTTTCAAATTGTTCTGCTTGAGGAACGGTTCTAGGAAATCCATCTAGAATATATCCTTTATTATATTCTTCACGTCCTAAATATTCCTGAACGATCTCCAAGGTTTTTTCATCTGATATAAGATAGCCTGCATTCATTGTTTCTTTGATATAACGCCCAAGAGGTGTTTTCTCTTTAGCCATTTCGCGGAAGATGTGGCCGGATGATAGATAAGGTATTGATAACTTCTCGGATAAAAGGTTACCCTGCGTCGACTTACCGCTTCCCTGTATTCCAATCAAAATTATTTTCATATAAATAACCTCCTTTTTGACCAAAAATACCCAAGCCGCAACCTTTTTAGGCAGGTCACTGCACTATAAGTTGAATCGCTCATACGAGCGAGTTACGAGCTGGGTCTGGAAAATCTTAACTGTTTCAATAACAACTGATACTACAATTAGAACGCTAGTTCCTCCTACAAGAAGTGCCTGTATTCCAGTGAAAGATTGAAGAATATTTGGAAGAACTGCGACAAGTCCCAAGAATAGTCCTCCAAAAAGTGTTATTCTTGTGACTATAAAATTGATGTAATTTGCAGTTGGTTTTCCGGGTCGTATGCCGGGTATAAAGCCTCCACCTTCCTGTATATCCTCTGAAACCTTTTGAGGATTTATAACAATAGCGGTATAAAAGTAAGTAAAACCAAACACCATCAGAAAATATACCACATTATAAGCAATGCTTGTCGTTGCAAAATTAACTGCTAAAAATTGGCCTACGGAAGATAGCATTTCGTTTTTTGAAGCAAGGAAATAATTAGCAAGCAGTGATGGTAGAAGAACTAGTGAGATTGCAAATATGATTGGTACAACACCTGCAGAATTTAGCCTTAATGGTAAAAATGTCTGTTGAGCACTCTCGCTTTTTCCTCCTCTTATGCGCCTTGCGTAGATTACGGGAACCTTTCTTACTGCCTCGGTCACAAATACTATCGCTGCAACTATAGCAAGTCCGGCTACACCAATAAGCCCGTAATTGATAAGCTGATCAGGCGTTGCTGACAAAAGCACTTGTCCAATTCCCGTAGGCAAGGTTCCCACTATTCCTGCAAAGATGATTAGAGAAATTCCGTTTCCAATATTTTGTTCTGAAATAAGTTCTCCTATCCATAAAATGATCATTGTTCCTGCAACCAATGTTGCAATAAAAGTTACGAGATAGAAAGGGTTAAGCTCAGCAATCAAACCCTGACTTCTAAGCAAAGCGTACATACCAACTGACTGCAGGATGGCAAGTGGAATAGTTATATATCTTGTGTATTGATTAATTTTTTGTCTTCCATATTCTCCTTCTTTCTGAAGCTCTTCTAATTTTGGGTATATCTGAGTTGCAAGCTGCATCACGATTGAAGCGTAGATGTATGGACCGATCCCGACAGCAAGAACTGAAAAATTAGAAAGAGTTCCTCCACCGAGAAGATTGATAAGTCCAAGAAATTGATTTTGATCGAAGAGCGCCTTTAATTGATTTATGTTAACGCCCGATACAGGGACGTGTGCTAAGAATCTGAATACTAAAAAAAGTCCTAAAACAATGAGGGTTTTTTTCCTTAAATCGCGATCTTTGAAGATTTTTTTAAGGACTGCAAAGAACTTGCTCATAAAAATTATTCTATCGATCCACCGGCTTTTTCTACTTTTTTCCGGGCATGATTTGATATTGGGAGTTTTATGGTTAGCGGACCTTTAAGATCTCCGTCACCCAAAATCTTCACGCCAAATTTCTTTGCGTCAGAAGACGCTACTATATTATGTTTTATTAGGATATCAATATCAACAACCGACTTTGCAGGTAAAAGGTTAAGAGCTTTAAGGTTTATAACAATTGGCTTTGTATTTAATGAAGGATTTCTTCCTTTACCTCTTCTAAAAGGGAGTCTTTTGATTAGAGGTAAGGCTCCTCCTTCAAAAGAGAGTGCACGACTGCTTCTTACATTTTGTCCTTTTTGCCCTCTGCCTCCGGTTTTACCTCTTCCTGTTCCATGACCCTGTCCCAGACGTCTCAATTTTTTTGTGGTTGTTTTCTGAATTTGCATATTAATTTGCTCTTTTATTTCCTAACTCTTTAAGTGCAGCAAACGTTGCATGAACGTTGCTTCCTTTATTTGAAGTTCCTAGAATTTTTGATGAGATGTTGTGAATTCCTGCAGCCTCAACAACGCTTCTGACAGCACCACCAGCAATAATTCCTGAACCTTTTGGAGCTGGTTTTAAAAGAACTTCTGCAGCGCCTTCTTTAACTCTTATCGAACGCGGAATAGTACCATTCTCTATAGGCACATCAATGAAATGTTTTTTAGCGTAAGCAATTGCTTTTTGGATGGCTTGAGAAACATCTGCTGATTTTCCTAGTCCAACACCAACTTTTCCTTTTCGATCTCCAACAACTGCCAAAGCTGAAAATCTCATCTTATTTCCACCTTTAGTTTTTTTAGATACTCTATTTATTTGGACGATTTTTTCGTCGTATTGATTTTCCATAATTTTAGAATTTTAATCCAGCCTCTCGTGCACCCTCTGCAAGTGCCTTTACTCTTCCATGAAACTTATAAGCTCCTTTGTCAAAAACGACTGTTGTTACTTTAGCACTTACTGCTTTTTGAGCGATTAACTTACCTACCTCAGCTGCTTGTTCAATTTTTTTAGTAACTTTTGTTTCTTTTGAGCTAGCCGAAACAAGAGTCTTGGCTTTCGAATCATCAATTATCTGAGCGTAAATATTCGCATTAGACCTAAAGACAGTTAGCCTTGGTCTATTAGATACGAATGCAATCTTTTTTCTTATTCTTGTTACTCTTCTTTTTTTGCTATTTTGACTTTTCATATATTTAAATTGTAGCTATGCTGCCTTTGCAGCCTTTCCTGCTTTACGTCTAACTTTTTCACCTTCGTATTTAATGCCTTTTGCTTTGTATGGATCCGGTGGTCTAACTTTTCTTATCTTGCTTGCTACGTCTCCAACAACCTGTTTGTCGATTCCAGAGACTGTAATTATATTTTCCTCAACTGTAAAATTTATATTTTCAGGAGCCGAAATTTTAACTGGATGAGAAAATCCTAGATTTAAAATAAGATCTCGTCCATCAACTCTTGCTCTATATCCAACACCTGAAAGTTCCAGTTTTCTGTCGTAACCCTTTGATACTCCCGTTACCATATTTGAAAGAAGTGATCTTGTAAGTCCATAAAACTTTTCCAAATATCTAGCTTCATGTTCTTTTTTAACAGTTATTTTATCCTCACCAATTTCTATCTCAATACCAGAGGGTATACTCCATGAAAGCATTCCTTTAGAACCGTTGACGGAAATGTTTCTCCCATCTCTTGTTACGGTTACTCCAGGCTCAATTGTTATTAATTGTTTTCCAATATTTGACATATATGATTA
>CAYTCO010000056.1:0-1172 GCA_964436385.1 uncultured Gammaproteobacteria bacterium | reverse complement strand
TTAAGACACTCTTGCGAGTAGCTCTCCTCCAATTCCTAATTTCATTGCTTTTCTATTTGACATAATTCCTTGATTTGTTGAAACAATTGCAACATCAAATTTAGTTGCGGCTGTTTTAGTTTTTGTTTTTCCAATATATGTATGCACTGATGGTTTTGAAATAATTTTTACATCTTTAAGAGCCGCCACATTTTTTCTATATAAAAGATTTACATTTACAACTTGTCTTCCTTCTTCTTTGCCTTCTTTAATCTCCTTTATATAACCCTCATCTTTGAGAACTTTCCCAATAGAAAGAATCATTTTTGAGTATGGAAAACTCATTTCATTTTTATTTGCCATATAGGCATTTTTTATTTGTATTAAAAAGCTTGCAACAGGGTATGTCATATTTTTATAAATTTACCAACTTGCTTTCTTAACTCCTGGAAATTCGCCCTTTAGAGCTCTTTCCCTAAAACAGATTCTGCAAATTCCAAAAAGTCTCATATATGCTCTTGTTCTTCCACATAATGCGCAAAGGTTAACCTCGCGTGTTTTAAATTTTTGCTTCTTACCTAATTTTACGATTGTTGATTTTTTTGACATAATACCTTTTTAAGGAAATTCGAAATCCTAAATTCGAAATCCTAAATTTATTTTATATATATTTTTTTTCATATTTGTTTCGTATTTCGTGCTTAGTTTTTAGTGCTTTCTTTTTTTATGAATGGCATACCCATTGCTTCCAAAAGAGCTCTTGCATTATCGTCGTTTTTGGCATTAGTCACAATAGTTACTTGCAGAGATCTTAATGTATCTACTTTTCCGGAATCAATTTCTGGAAAAACCAACTGTTCGTTAAAGCCAACCGATATATTACCTCTTCCATCAAACGCTTTCAAGTCTACGCCGTTAAAATCTTTAACTCTAGGAAAAACGATCTTAATTAATTTTTCCAGAAAGTCATACATTCTTTTGCCTCTTAGGGTTACTGACAATCCGATTTTATCTCCTTCTCTTAATTTAAATGTAGCAATTGAAACTCTGGCTTTTGATATCTTAGGTTTTTGACCTGTAATAAGAGTTAGATCTTCAATCGCTCGATCTATATTTTTCCTGTCTTTCAAAAACTCTCTCGAGCTCATATTAACATTAATTTTGGTTACTCTCGGCACAGCCATAACAGACTT
>CAYTCO010000055.1:3179-5562 GCA_964436385.1 uncultured Gammaproteobacteria bacterium | reverse complement strand
AAAGCTATGGAACCTGAGGAAATACGTGATGAAATAGTTGAATATCTTAAAACTCAAAAAGGAGACTTCAGCGTTTATTATGAGGATCTTATCACCAATGAAAATTTTAGTATCCATGGGAATACTGTTCTGACTGCAGCATCTTTAAATAAGCTTCCTGTTGTTGCTTACCTTTATCATTTGGCCTCAGAGAAAGAAATAGATCTACAGGAAACAATAGTTATCCAAGAAAGTGATATTCAAGATTATGGTACCGGAAGCATGCGCTACCAAAAACCAGGAGAGCAATACACTCTTCAGCTTTTGGCAAGACTTGCATTGAAGGAGTCTGATAATACAGCTGCACACGTTCTTAATATCCGGCTTGGGGAGGAAAATATTCAGGCTTACGCTTATCAGATAGGAATGGATTCAACAAACATGGTTGATAATGACACCTCAGCTCGGGACATTGGTAAGTTTTTCCAAATGCTTTATCAAAATAAAATCGCTTCAAAAGCCCTGACAATAGAGCTTTTAGAATACATGGAGGACACAGATTTTGAGGATAGACTAACACCTCTTCTGCCCCGAAATATTCATGTGTATCACAAAACAGGAGATGGCGTAAATTTCATACATGATGGTGGGATTATTTCTAATGGTAAGACCCCATTTGTTCTGGTGGTTCTATCAAGTAATGTTACCGATGAAAAGGCAGCAAAGGCAACAATTTCCAAAATTGCACAACTTGTTTTTGTATCTCGAGGCGAAAAGTAAATCTACTGATATAATACCCCCAGAGTTGAGTTTCCGTCCCTCAAATTTGCTTTCTGGGAGCGGAGACGCTCCTTGAAAAACGGAAACTCCTAGAAAGGGGCCAGAAATTGGTCAAAGTCTTATTGGTGGTGCCGCTTCTCGCGGCGCTAACTGGGGCGTTTGTTGCTGTTTTTTATGCTTCAAGCGCACAAGCGGGGTGTCAGCCAAGGGCCCGGGTTTTAGTTGTGGCAGCGGATAGTGTTCCATTAGGCACTCCGCCCCCTCAATCGATCAATCCGTGTGCCAACACCAGCGTGACGCCGTCACCAACCCCAACGGGTACGGTAACGGGCACGGCGACGCCGACAAAAACGGTTTCGCCAACGTCTCCAGCAGCAACCCAGAGCCCGCAGTCAACTGCAACACAAACTCAGGGAACACCAACCCCAACGCAAGTTGGGCCAACAAACACCCCGGCTACTCAGGCGCCAACAAACACGCCTGTTACGCAGGGACCGACCAGTACGCCGACTCAACCGTCGGTGACGCCAACCAACACGCCGGTAACGCAGGGGCCAACAAACACCCCTACGAATACGGCGACAGCCACAAATACTGCGACGGCGACGACCTCGCCTCCCCCGCAGAACTGCAGCAACAGCGGTCCGTGGATTATCTCGGATCAGCCTCAGGCAGGGTTTACCCAGCTCGTAAAGTCAGAAGGTCCCCACTGGAACCAATGTCTTGACGAGCAAATGACTATTGGCTTGAGCGGAGTGGCGCTTAAGCCCGTGAAATTCATCGAGGCCTGTATAAGGCACGACGAAATGCTCGGGTGCGAGTACCTCGGCTCGACGACATACAATCCACCGAAGACAAACTTCCTCTACTCGAAGCCGTGGACATCCCAGAAGAGATGGGTACGCAAGGCTGTCGAATACAGTGTAGTCTTTGAAGACGACACAAACGCCTTCGTTGGGTTTTTCTTGCCCGCGTATCCTGACCCGAGTGCAGCTCTAGTTATGGCACTCTTCGAGTCCTTGTTCGGCAACGAACCCGAGAAGGAGGCGCAGGCAGGCTCTCTGGCTACAATGACTATTACCTCGGGAAGCGCAGCTTCCTTACTGGTTCTAGCCATTGGCTTGCAGGGTGGCGCTCGTTGGAAGAGGCGCAGAAAGGAGTAGTCCGTATCCGGGGTCGAGGGTGGAGTTTTACTCTTCCCTCGGCCTCACCTACATAACTAATGAGGAAAGAGCGTTGTAGGTTTCTTCTACATTTTCAGATTTAAACAAATGGCTTGTAGAAACAAATCTATTAGCTCCAGCCTCGCGCGCTTCAACAATTGTCTTGTCATTTATTCCTCCATCAACCTCAATTGTTAAATATGGATAGGAAGTTCTAATTTTTTTTATTTTTTCAAGAATTTCTGGCATGAACTCCTGGCCGGAGTGCCCTGCTTTAATCATCATTATTAAAAGACAATCAACGTCGTTTAAATCAATATTCCCTAATGCGTCAAGTTCAGTAGTTCCATCAATTGCAAGTCCAACGGCTCCCAGAAGTTGACCTTGAGCAACAAATTCAATGGGGTCAGGCATCTTTTCAATTTGTCCTATAAATCTTTGAAAACCAGCATCAGCCCATG
>CAYTCO010000055.1:1490-3079 GCA_964436385.1 uncultured Gammaproteobacteria bacterium | reverse complement strand
TCATTCATTTTCGATTTGGGAGATTTTAGTTATTCGTCTTAAATGCCTTTCTTCGTTTGAGAAAGGAGTTTCTATGAAAAGTTTGATCAGGGTCTCAAGTTCTTCCTCTTTAATTATTTCGGAGCCAATCGACATAACATTTGCATTATTGTGTTCCCGGGCAAGCCTCACATTAAGTTCGTTTACAGCCAAAAATGAGCGAATTCCATTTATTTTATTTGCCACCATACACTCCCCTGCTCCTGATTTTCCAAACACAATGCCAAGCGAATTCTGATCATTCGAAACTTTTCTTGCCGCAATTTTGATAAAGTCAGGATAATCATCCGTAGGATCTAAGGTTAGAGCCCCACAATCTTCAGGTTCATGGCCAAGATTGAGAAGAATGCTTTTGATTTTTTCTTTAAACTCAAGACCTGCGTGGTCTGTTGCTAGGTAAATTTTCATATTTATCATTATATAACTTCAGCATGAAGTTCTACTTCTGCGGATCTTCTCTCCATATCAGAAAGTGTCAATTGCCCTGTGTGTGCTCCTATCTTTGACATAACTCCAACTGAGTTAAGAACGCCTCTTTTCATACACTCTGAAGTATCTAATCCTTGAAGATATGAACCCAAAAAAGCACCTGCATATGCGTCTCCTGCTCCTGTTTTTTCGTGCCCATCTGGAGTTAGAGTTCCAATCTTATAGATTTTCCCTTCATGATCCACTGCATAGGACCCACTACCCCCATCTGTAATTGACAAAAGATCAAAGCCAAAATTTTTGAGGTTAAGAAGCAGTTCTTTTATGTCTTCAATCTTGTTGCCGGATAGTTTTTCGTTAATTATTCTTGCCTCCTCCATGTTGCAAAAGAGCATTTTTGATTGATGAACGGCTTTTATGAATGTTTCATTAATATCCTTCATTTGAGCAGATCCCGGGGAAAAAGCAATAGAAACACCCTGCCTTGAGGCATAGGAAAGAACTTGTTCGTATGCCCCCTCCCACCTTTTGCCAACAGAGGTGAGATATATAACCTCAGGCTTTTGGGTAATTTTAGTCTCATCAAATATATGCTCAAATTCTGGATGATGAGAGAATATTGTTCTATCTTGTGTAAAATCAAAAATGATTGAAAGCGGACCATCTTTCGAGTCAACAAATTCTTGGCATACGTTGAGTCCTTCATCCGAAAGTTGTTTTGCAATAAATTGGGAAAAAGCATCAGCGCCAATATAAGTGTAAAAAATATTCTCGACCTCAAGTTTTTGAAGTGCGGATGAGACATTGGACCCATTTCCACCAATCGAGAAGCCTTTAACGTCTACCGGAATTTTGTCACCAAGAGAAAAAGAAGCTCTGCCTTCAGCAAGAGTTATGTGGGGATTATTTTCTAACGAAATGATCGCATCAAAAAGCGAAGAGCCAACGACAAGGGCACGCATAAATTCATTGTATTACAACAGCAGTCTAAAACAAAATTCCCGGTTGCTAACCGATGTCTCTATTACTATAATACTATTACAAAACAGGCTCTGCCTCTGTTGGGATTTATTAGATATTTTTAGAGGCGCTATGTCTTTTTTTGTATTTCTCTTCTACGC
>CAYTCO010000055.1:0-1390 GCA_964436385.1 uncultured Gammaproteobacteria bacterium | reverse complement strand
CTTGCTCAAAGCGCATATCTTGCAGGTCTGCCACAAGCACCGAGCACTTACTCTCCATTTTCAGGCGATGGATCCTTAGGAAAAAAAAGACAAAAAGATGTGCTAAGAGCAATGGTTTCTGAAAAGTACATAAGCCAAGATGAAGCTGACCAGGCATTTCAAGAAGAACTTATTTTTAAATCACCTCAAGTGCCAATTAAAGCTCCTCATTTCGTCATGTACGTAAGAGATATATTGATTAAAAAATACGGCCTGCTTGAGGTTGAAAGAGGCGGTCTTCAAGTGACAACAACTCTTGATATGGATGCGCAATTACTTTCTGAAAAAGTGGTTAGTAGTGAGGTCGAAAACTCAGGATATTTGGGGATCGGAAATGGGGCAGCTCTCGTCACAAATCCTCAAAATGGCGATGTTCTTGCAATGGTTGGGAGCAGGGATTATTTTGATCCCTCTCATGATGGAAATGTGAACATAACAACATCTCTTCGTCAACCTGGGTCAACAATAAAACTCGTTACATATTCTCTTGCTTTGTCGAAAGGTTTGACGGAGGCAACTATTATTGAAGATTCCCCACTGATCATAAAGCAGGAGGGGTCAGAAGCGTATAGGCCTGTTAACTATGACGGGAGATTCCATGGGAGGGTTCCAATAAGGCTAGCCTTTGCAAACTCTTACAACATACCAGCTGTAAAACTTGCTCAAAGGTTTGGAGTTGATCAGGTTGTAGATTTTGGAAAGAAGATGGGAATTGAGTCATGGGGTAGTCCTCAAAATTACGGGGTTTCAATCACTCTTGGGGGCGGTGAAGTGACAATGATTGACCTTGCAACTGCGTATGGGGTAATAGCGAATGAGGGGGAGAGGGTTAATATTAATCCGATTCTTAAGATAACATCTCCTGACGGAAAAATAATCGAAGAGAAAGAAATTATTTCCGAAAAAGTCGTTGACCCAGGTATAGCATTCATTATTTCAGATATACTCTCTGATAATAGAGCACGAAGTCTCAGTTTTGGTTCAAATTCTCCTCTTACAATCCCAAACAGAAAAGTGTCAGTTAAAACTGGAACGACGGATAATAAAAGGGACAATTGGACAATTGGGTATACACCAGATTTGTTAGTTGCTGCATGGGTCGGAAATAATGACAATACCCCTCTTTCGCAGTCACTCGCCTCAGGGATAACTGGTGCTGCCCCAATATGGAATAAGATAATAACCCCTTTGTCTGAGGGTCAGACAGGCCAGGTAGCAATTCCCCAGAATGTAATTGCGCGTCAATGCTTTGGATATACAGCCTATTTTATCCTTGGGACAGATACAAAAGATTCCTGCAGGTACACCTTTCCCACACCCACTTTCCAACAACAATAAGCTAATGGCTAAT
>CAYTCO010000054.1:3339-5916 GCA_964436385.1 uncultured Gammaproteobacteria bacterium | reverse complement strand
TTGCCATAGAGCTTATGAGCCACTTTTCTGTGGATCGCAACTATTACTGTTTTTTGCATCTTTGTCGAAACAACTGTCCCCTTAAGGGTTATTCCCGACTTCTTTTCAATTGTTTTTGTAACTTCTTTTTTAGCCATACTAAGCTGTAGCCTCCTTTGGTTTTTGTGATAGATATGTCAAAACTCTTGCTATATCTTTTCTTGTTTTTTTAAGCATATTAGTATCAGTGCTTTTACCTGTTTCTGTGTCAATTGAGAGCTTTGAAATTCCCGCTCTTAGATCACGAAGCTCCTTAATAAGCTCGTCTGCTGTCTTTACTTTTAATTCTTTTTTTTGCTGTGTTTTCATATATTAATTGTTCTTTTTTATAAAACTCGACTTAACTGCTAACTTCATAGCGGCAAGTCTTAGAGCTTCCTTTGCTACCGCTTCGTCAATTCCTCCCATTTCAAAGAGGACCTGTCCGGCTCTTACAACCGCTACCCAATGGTCAACATCTCCTTTTCCTCCACCCATTCTCGTCTCCGGTGGTTTCTTGGTTATAGGCATCGATGGAAAGATTCGAATCCAGACTCTTCCCCCTCTTTTTATAGAGTGGACGATAGCACGTCTTCCAGCCTCAATCTGGCGGCTTGAGATATGCCCTGATTCCTCTGCTTTCAAACCAAATTCTCCAAAGCTTACTTTTGTACCTTTTTTAGCAGGCCCCGGAAGACTTCTTGGCTTAAATAACTTTCTATATTTTGTTTTTCTAGGTTGTAACATATTTTACTTTTTGTTAATCCAAACTTTTACTCCGATGTATCCGCTTTTTGTAAGAGATGGCACACTTGCAAAGTCGATATTCTCTCGAATAGTTGAAAGTGAAACTTTTCCAACCTGTGATCTTTCGCGTCTTCCGATTTCTGCTCCGTTAATTCTTCCTGAGAGAATAATTCTTGCGCCTTTTGCTCCAGACTGCATCATACGATCCAATGACTGTTTAACAACTCTTTTAAAAGGCATCCTTCTGGCCAATTGGTCTGCAATATTTGTTGCAACTAAATAAGCTGAAAGGTTAGGCTCTTTAATAGGCTCTACTCGTAATTCAATTTTTTGAGTATTTTTTCCTTCCTCGCCGGCAGTCAAAAGCTTAACGATGTCTTTTTTAAGCTCTTCAAGACCACTTCCGCCTCTTCCGATAACAATACCTGGACGCATAACGTAAATAATAATTTTTATAGAACTTGCAGACCTTTCAATTATCACGTCGCCAACTCCTGCTGGTTTTAACTTTTTCATAAGAGCCTCACGGATTCTTATATCCTTAAGGACTGCTTTTGCATATTGGTTTTTTGGATAATATCCAATACTTTTGTAGTCGTGGTGAATACCAAGACGTAGTGCTATTGGATTAACTTTTTGTCCCATTATTTAGTTGCTCCCCTCTTTGTTTCTTCGACTGCTTTTGGCATTATTATTTCAGGTATTTCAATTTTCACATTATCTTCAAGAACAACATTTATGTGACTTGTTTTTTTCTGGTAAGGTCTTGTTCTTCCTCGTCCAGCAAAATGATATCTTTTATATGCTATTCCCTCTGTAACATTTATTGTCTTTATCTTTAGATCGTCTTTCTTTGCAGACTTATTGTTAACTGCATTTGCAACTGCACTATCTATCGCCTTTTTCAAAGAAACAGCTCCTCTTTTTTTAGAAACTATAAGAGCAGTTGTTGCCTGAGCGATTGAAAGTTTTCTCACGCTGTCAGCAACAAGTCGCACCTTTCGAGGCGAAACTTTTATATTTTTAGCAGTTGCAAAGTATTCCATATTCATTAAGTCTTACTTATTTCTCTTGCTACAACTCTTCCATGACCCTTAAAGTGACGCGTTATTGAAAACTCTCCAAGCCTGTGACCAACCATTCCCTCAACTACCTTTACAGATATAAAATGCTTTCCGTTGTGCACTCCAAATGTATGCCCAACAAATTCAGGTGGGATCTGACAATCCCTAGCCCATGTCTTTATAACGTCTCTGCTGCTTCCATTTTTTTGAAGCATTACTTTTTTTAATAATCTCTCGTTTATTAATGGTCCCTTTTTTAGTGATCTACTCATATTTATTTTCTTCTTTTAACTATCATGCTATTGCTGTGTTTTTTCTTATCGCGAGTCTTTCCAACAGCCCTTCTTCCCGCGTAAGTCTTTGGGTGTTTCATACCAATACCGCTTCTTCCTTCTCCTCCTCCATGCGGATGTGACTTTGGGTCCTGGGCTACTCCTCTGACTGTTGGGCGGATACCCATGTGTCTTTTAGCCCCAGCTTTTCTCAAAACTCTATCTTTCCATTCAACCTTTGAAAGCTGGCCAATTGTAGCATAATTATTATTCAAAATCCTTCTAATCTCACCTGAAGGCATTTTAACTTGAACATATTTCTCTTCTCTTGCGACAATCATAGCCTGATTTCCGGCAGATCTAACGATTTGCCCTCCTCGTCCAGGAGTAAGCTCAATGTTATGAACAGGTGTTCCAACTGGAATATTTTTTATCATCATTGCATTTCCATTTTTTACGTCAGTCATTTCTTTTGA
>CAYTCO010000054.1:0-3239 GCA_964436385.1 uncultured Gammaproteobacteria bacterium | reverse complement strand
TGGCCCTTTGAAAGGGTAACTCTTGCTTTCTTGTCGGCAAATATTCTGACTTTTCGGCCAACTTTAGTATTTTTTGTTGTTGAACCTTTAGTAATATTTGTCATAATTTTAACAACTTTAACCTCAAATACTTCTTCGATGGCTTTTTTAATTTCTGTTTTGTTTGCCTTACTGTTAACAAGGAAAGTATATTTTCCGAAGCTCGCATCCTTTAAGGATTTTTCTGAAATAATTGGTTTTATGATTATGTGTTGAGATTGCATATTAATTTTTTGCTAGTCTTTTTTCTAACTCGCCTACTGATGCTTTAAGAAAAACTAAATTTTTACAAACAACAACTCCGTAAGCTGTTAAGGTTCTTGCTGTTTCGATCTCAACTCCAAAAAGGTTATGAGCACCTCTATATGCATTTGCATTTCCATCAGTTACAAAAAGAACTTTACTTGCTTTCCCTTTTACAGTTAGCTCCATGGATTTTAATAACTTTGCAACTTCTTTTGTCTTACCTGTAAATTCTCCGTCGATTATTTTTACTGAACCCTCGGCTGCCTTTTGAGACAGTGCGCTTATTAAAGCCGCTTTTCTCATCTTCTTAGGGAATTCTAGTGAAAAATCATGTGGATGTGGTCCATGAGCAACTCCTCCACCTACAAAAAGAGGGGCTTTTAATGCTCCGTGACGTGCTCGTCCTGTTCCTTTTTGACGATAAATTTTTCTTGTAGAACCAATTACCTCTCCTCTTGTCTGTGTTGATGCATTTCCTTGTCTTTGATTTGCAAGATAAACTCTAACTGCTTGTGCAATAAGTGCTTTATTTGGCTGTGCTCCAAATATATCAGCAGGCAGAGTCATATTTCCTGCTGCTTTTCCGTCTACTCCTGTTATAGAGATCTTAACTCCTGTTCCTTTTTCTGTTGATTTAACTTTTCGTGGATTATTTATATGAAGTCCGCTTCTATTCCTCATTGTCTTAACCACTGCCTCTTTAACTTCAGACTTCACAGCTTTGGCTACTGCTTTTTTAACAGGCTTTGAAACCGTTTTAGGTGCAGCTTTTTTAATTGCTTTCTTAATCTTTGTTTTTGTTTCCATAAACTAAACGCTAAACGCTGTTTCCTAAACGCTAGCTTTTTCCTCCTCTTCTTTCTTTGCTTCTTCAATTTCAGGTTCTGCAGCCTCCTCAGCTTTAACCTCTTCTGCTTTTACTTCAACTTCTTTTTCCTTCTCGCTCTCTGGTTCTGCTGGTGCTGTAATTTGAGATGCTTCTTTTTCAGCTAGTTCTTCTTCTCTTGCCTCGGCAACAACTTCTGCTTTCTGCTCCTCCTGCTCTTCAATCGATGGTCCAATTTCCTCAATTTTTGCTTCTTCAATGATTTCTTCCGCAGCAACCTCTTCTTTAAAAAGGCCAACATGCTTTTTATTTACACCTCTTCTTGTAATTGTGACTATTGAGCTGATGTGACCAGGGATAAGTCCTTTTACCAAAAGAACTCCGTCTTTGTATTCGATTACTTCAAGATTTTTAACAGTTACATTATCAACACCCATTCTGCCGGCCATTCTTTTTCCTTTATAAACTCTACCTGGAGTTGTTGACTGGCCAATAGAACCAGGTGCACGATGTCGATCTGATTGACCGTGTGTCTTTGGTCCACCCTTAAAATGATGACGCTTAACTACGCCTGCATAACCTTTTCCCTTTGAGATTCCTGAGACATCAACGATATCTCCAGCTGTCAAAACCTCTTCAACGTTGATTGCACCACCTACCTCAATACCCTCAATTTTATCTGCTTTTGTTTCCTTAAAAAAACGAGGCGTCAATTTGAGCCCCGCTTTTGTTGCGTGTCCTTTTGTTGGTTTGTCGGCCTTCATGTTTGTTCCAAAACCGAGCTGAACAGCCTCATAACCTTCTTTATCTTTGGTCTTAATTTGGGAGACGACGTTAGAAGACACGTCAATTCTTGTCATGGGGATTCTATTACCATTCTCCAGGAATCCTTGTGTTTGTCCTAATTTTTTTCCTATGATTGTTGATATCATTTTTTTAGCTATTTATGCACAAAAAAAGCGACTGCTACAGTCGCTTTAACAAATTAGGAAACCCTAATTTAATTCGCGCTATGTAGTCAAACTAACCCTCCTTAAAGTCGTCATTTTGCGTATGCTTATTATAACTGCATTTGAATTCAAATGCAAGAAGTTAGGGTCAATTATTATTAGGAGTATATATAACGCTTTTTGTAGTTCCCAATTTTTTAATCAGTTTTTTCTTCATTAAAAACTCTAAATCATAATGAAGAGTTCTTGAATTTACAGACAAAAATCTCCTTTTTAATTGATCAAAACTCATCATTTTATGCTCTCTTATGATAAGTAAAATTTCATTTCTCCTTGGTAACAAATTTTCTTCTACAGTAACTTCCTTCTTTTCTCCAATCTCAAGAATTACCTTCTCAGAACCTTCAACTATAGCCTCCAAAATAAGCTCTACAAATTTAGTTATATCTTTACTAGTAATTGTCAAACAGCTATAGTACCGCTCTCGATTGTTCTCTAAAAATTCTTCAAATGAAATCAGACCAGCAAATCCATAACCGAGTTGGGAAAGGTGCCAATTCATAATAATTCTTCCTATTCTTCCATTACCATCTAAAAAAGGATGGATTTTTTCGAAGGCAAAATGCGCAACAGCCACTCGCTCAACTCTTTCTTCGATGACATTTGTGTAATTTAAAAATTCATCAAAAAAATTATCAATTTTTTGAGGTGAAGGAGGCATGTAGACTGCGACTCCTGCTATATTGAAAATAGCTGTTTGCTCAGAGCGAAATTTACCTATTTCACTTGCCAATCCATTCATAACGATGGAATGAAGGTCGCAAACGATCTCCTTTGTTAGATCATTTTTCAAGCTCCGAGTCTTTTTAAGAGCCTCAAAAATCTGAAAAACCTCTTTTTTCTCCTCTTCCTGACTTTGACTCAACTCAACATCATGCATATTTAATGTATTACCCTCTATCCGTGCAGAGAATAAAGAACTCTTAAGAGTTGATTTTCTGAGTAAATTTTCCTGAATTTGAGGATTTTTTGGAAGTTTTTCAAACAGATCTTTGTAAGTATTTATTCTGGATATATATTCTTCAATTAATGGATTTGTTGTATAAAAATAGTCATTGACCACGAAGTTAATTTATATCATGTTGCATAATATTGCAAGATACTTCATTATATTTCAT
>CAYTCO010000053.1:1331-5989 GCA_964436385.1 uncultured Gammaproteobacteria bacterium | reverse complement strand
GGTGTTAACAATGCTCCATTTGATAGCGAAAGCCAATACTGTATTCAAAAATTCGGTGGATCTCTTGGCAACTTCTTCAGATGTCCCGCTGGCGGTTCTGCCCCCGCACCAGGCCAGCAAGGGCCAGCAACCGGACCCTGTGCTCTTGAAAAAGGTGGAGTTAAAAGCTATGTAAATTCATTCTGCGACAAAAAACCCTACACTCTTACGGGTGCACAAGCAGGAGAATTCTGCAAGGCAGTCTACTCCGATAAATATATCTGCAACAACACAGACGCCTCGGGAAAAAATATTGAAGATTACTACGAAGCACCTGGAGCAACGGCATGCTCTTCTTCCCCATGGTGCCCAACGAATGCAGGTGCTATTTGTAAAAGCGCGAATGGATCTGTTCAAGATTGTAAGGCATTGTTTGGGTCAAATTATTCCTGCACAAATGACTATATAAAACCCGGAGCAACGCAAACTACAAGGTGCTGCGCTGATAACAAAAGATGGTGCCCAACATCTGGTACATGTGTGAGTGATGCTGATGGATGCGGAGGATTATCAAGTGGCATTGGTCAATCATGCACATCAACCTTAGAATGTTCAGACGCTTCTTCAGGCGCCACTTGTAAACCATGGGGGTCAACCGGAGTAAATACCTGTCAATGGCCAGGAAACGTAGCGCCTACCCCCACCCCTGGAGCTCCGAGTAATCAGACGTGCGCTCAAAAGATCGCTGCAGGAACAGCGCTTGCAGGATGCGAATGTCCAAATGGTGGTGGCTGCGGGCCCGGACTTGGGTGTTATCCTGAAGCTCAAAAAGGAAATATTACGACTGGTCCGTTCTTTTGCGCACCAACCGGACAAAGATGGTGCTCAAATACTCAAGCAGCAACAACTACTCCAAACTCGTGTGGTGCAGGCACACCATTTGTTCCCACACCTGCTCCAGTAAACCTTGGGTATCAAGCTGATTGCCCAGCGGTAAATCCTATTGGACAGCAAAATTCTTGTGATGCAGGATCTTGCCAACCCGGATTTATTCAGAACACTCGTATTGGCACTGGAGGCACAAATGGGAATCAAATCTGCTCGGAAGTTAAAGGCACAAGCGCACTCTGCTGCACAAAGTCTGCAACCCAACCAACGACAGCTGCTCCATCTTCAGCGCCACTGCCTGGTGGAGGTAGCACGTCTGACTTGCCAGGATGCCCTGGGGATGGATTAAATACATGTAAGTCTGCGGCTTGCTCAAATTACCCAGGACTTAGACAGAATAATGGAGCAGGCGCTAACGCAGCTTGTCTAGACGCACAAGCTGGTTCATACTGTTGTAGACCAAACTAATATGGAAGAAAAACTGTCTAACCCAACCGATATAAAGGAGCAAATTCACACTGCTTCAGTTCCCAAGAGGCCATTACCTAAAATGGTTATTCTTCTTGGAATATCATTCCTCATAATAGTTATGCTATTTATAGCGTTTACGATTTTAAGAAATCAAAGAGTACAAGAACTTAGAGATACCACTGCAACTGAGATAACAAGACCCGCCGGAGAGATACTATTTGAAACTCCTGAAGTAAAAGCGTCGAATAACCAAACTGTATCGGTTGATATTGAGATAAGTACGGGAGGTAATCCTGTTGGGGGTGTTGTTTTGGGAGTTAAATACAATCCTCTACTAATTAAAAACGTAAAGCTTGAGGCCATTAAAGACAATGAATCTCCCCTTTCCCAAATACTTGCACCTCTTGGAGACACAACCTATGACACAGCAAATGGCGCAGCTCTCTTGTCTTTAAAATCCCTCGCTAAGGATCCTGTCACTGGTCGTGGAAAGGTAGCTCGGCTCACATTTGTCAAAGCTTCACTCAATGTAGCAGTTGACTCAACCGAAATAACATTCCTTCCGACAACAAATTTCATAACCGTTCAGGAAGGTATTATTCCTCTTACAAAGAACTTGATAACCGTAAGCTTTTAAGTCGTCATGTCACTCTTATATAGCCAAAAAGGCCCGCCTAGACACACTGGCGAGGCTGGATTTTCTGCAGTGAGTCTTTTCTTTTTGATACTGGCTGCTATGATTGTTGCGTCCTTCTCAGGAACATTTAAGCCAATGCTGTCTGAAACAACTGATAAAAGCGCTTATTCCCCTACCGGATCAAAAGATGCAAACGGTAGCGGACTTTTAATAACCGATCTTAATTTCACTACCCCCTCCCCAGCTAATAGTTCTACTCCAACTCTAACTCCGGGACCTACAACCAAAAAGTGCATATCAGATAGTGGTCGACAGGTTGACCCTAATGAATGTGAATGTCCTATTATGACCTTCTTGTGCGCCGGGGGAAAAGCTATAGGAATGAATGGCAAACCAAACCCATTCCCATATAACGACAAATTCTGCAAAGCGCCTCTTTCTGATGGACTGGATGGATACTATTGCGTTGGCAAACCCGTAATCTATCTATACCCTAAATTTCCCATGCTTGTCACAGTGAATATTATGACAGCCGGCGAAGTATTTATGTCTGATCCACAAATTGAGAAAGGTAACTATTGGCGGGATGTTATTGCTCACCCAAATGGAATACTTATCTATAAAGGCAATGCCTATAGGGAGCTTTTCTATGAAGCTGCAATTACATCTCTAAATCCTCCATCTAAAGGTATTATTATTAAGAATTCAGACATTGAAGGTGATCTCACTGATTTTATTAAAAGACTTGGTCTTACCCGTAAGAACGAGCAGCAGGAATTTCTTGAATGGTGGCTTCCGCAACTTCGAGAATACGACTCTCCCTACTGGTTTGTCTCTATCCTTGAGCAAGACGAGAAGCAAAGAATTGACAGAGTAGAAATCAGTCCAAAGCCTGATACTTTCATAGAGTTTATTGTCTATTTCAAACCGTTACAAGAGTTTGCTAACATAAAGAAATTAATACTTCCTCCTACCCCTAGAAGAATTGGATTTACAGCAGTTGAATGGGGAGGTGTAATAGATAGTAAATACTAAATATTAGATAATGAATATTAAGCAGAAAGGAAATATCGTTATCCCTGTACTTTTCGTCGTTGTGGTCTTTGCAATTCTTTTGACTTCGGGGCGAATGTTTAACAGCTCTGTCGTTAACCTAACCGAAAGATTTAATAATCCCATTTCTTCAAATGAAAGTTCCCACAAGAACCTCCAAGTCAAAGACCTACAATTCACACAAGTGGTTCCTCCACCCACTGGAAATACCTGCGACGGTAGTCAACAGGGCTATAACAAGGTAATTAAAAAAGCGGATTTGGGAACACAGGCTTGTTGTTATTTTCATGCATACACAGATGACTGCTCCGTATGCTGCTCGGAGATTTGTGTTGACAAAAACTCTAATCAAAGAAAAATGGTAAATCCCGGAATTGAACCTCCTGAGGACGCAGACTTCTGGTGTGATGCAAAACCAATAATCTACCTCTATCCACAAGTTCCAACAATTGTAAATGTTGAGGTAATTGTTCCAGGTGAATTTCTTGTAAGTATACCTCAAATTGAGAGTGGGCTTGTCTCGCCGGAGCAAAGCATAGGCGGATGGAAAAGTATACTTGCCATGCCAAGTGGAAATTTCTACTATCAAAAAGGGTTCTATAAAGAACTTTTCTATGAAGCAACGGTAACTCCAATAGAGCCTCCAAATCATGGAATAATAGTGCAAACTAAATACCTAAAATTTGAGCTTAAAAAAGTAGTCGAAAAACTAGGACTTAAAGGTCAGGAAACGAATGACTTTTTATCTTTTTGGGTGCCAAAACTGGAATCGTTGGACTCAAAATATATGCTTATTTCTTTCTTTGACAGTGCCCAGAAGCAACAGATTGACAAAGTTATAATTTCGCCAAAACCTGATACTTTTATTGAATTTATAATGTATTTCAAACCGCTTAACGAGCTTGTCAAAATTGATTCTATAAAATATCCAAATGCACCTGAAAGGTTGGGCTTCACCGCTGTTGAATGGGGAGGGGTAATTGATAGGGATTAGGTCAGAGGGAATAGTTAGTAGTTAATATTAAATATTAAATAGTAAATATTGAATACTAATTTGAAAGTTCTATACTTCTTAAAACGTCAGATACCACCCTGCCCATTTCCTCTTGGTTAGAATCTTTATAGTAACTGTAATCAATCTCAAACACTTTGCCAGCCCTTTGAAAGATAAAAGCGTCTTTTATAACATCTTTTTTTTGTGGATTTCCACCGGCAAATGAACTCCCCGCAATTTCGCTAGACAACTTTGCCGCCGGCACCCCCTGGTATACAACAGGTTCCATATCAAATCCTACGCCCAAGAGTTGTGATATGAGATTTTCTATTTGTGTCTGCTCCTTAAAGGGAAAAACCATTATGTCTACGCGTGGGAATCCGTCAAGTTCATCTCTACTTATTGGGTAAAGGTTTAGCACGTATCCTCCATTCTCAATTTCAGAACGGGTCATGAACCAGTCAGAAGGATAAGAAACAGCCACATCATCAACATGATTATTCTGCCAACCGTCCCGCCCGTTAGGCTTTTCGACACTTCGAAACATACCAGGAACCGGAGTTGGCGTTGGTGCAATTTTTGGAGTTGGAGAGTTTGTGGATCTGAATGTAAGTACCAAAAGAAAAATTAGCATCA
>CAYTCO010000053.1:0-1231 GCA_964436385.1 uncultured Gammaproteobacteria bacterium | reverse complement strand
CACGCACATATTGTCATGACAACAACTCACAAGACTCTTCGTGGCCCAAGAGGTGCAATGCTAATGGTCACTGAGAAGGGTCTAGCAAAGGATCCAGAACTTGGAGAAAAAATAGACAAAGCAGTGTTTCCGGGGCTTCAAGGAGGACCACACGACAATCAGACCGCAGCAATTGCTGTTGCACTTGCCGAAGCTTCTACTCCGGGATTTAAAAAATATGCAAATCAAATTGTTGCAAATACGAAAGAGCTTGCAAAAAGTCTTGTGTCAAATGGCTTCAAGCTTACAACTGGGGGAAGTGAAAATCATTTAATTGTAATTGACACTATGTCTAAGGGAATAAATGGAGCACTTGCCGCATATGCTTTAGAGTTGGGAGGAATAATAACAAATAAAAACACCATTCCCTATGACACTCTTCCCCCATTCTATCCATCTGGGGTTAGAATTGGCACTCCCGGAGCAACAACACGCGGTATGAAAGAAAAAGAGATGCGTATGCTTGGGCAATGGATTAATGACATTTTAGACGAGTGTAAAGACAGTAAATTACCTGGAAAGAAAGAAGAAAGAGGAGCATTTTTTAGTAATTTTAAAAAGGAAATAGCAAAAAGCAAAAAGATTAAAAATATCGCTTTGGAAGTTAAAAAAACCCTACGGCAGTTTCCCTTGCCGTAATCAGCGTAAAGCGCTAAGCTTTAAGGGAATAGTTTGTGAAGACTAATACCTACAAAGATCTTTTTGTCTGGCAAAAATCCTATGAATTAGTTAAGGAAATCTACTTCGTAACAAAAAGCTTTCCCAAGGACGAACAATATGGAATTATCTCTCAGATGAGACGTGCAGCGATTGCAATCCCTTCCAATATTGCAGAAGGCTATGGGAGAAACTCAAGAAAAGACTATTCACGTTTTTGCTCAATTGCTTATGGATCTTTATTGGAGCTTGAAACTCAACTAAACCTATCGATTGACTTGAAATTCACCACTACTACAAGTGTTCTAAGGGCAAATCAACTTATAGTTGAGGTTACGAAAATGCTATATGTTTTAATAAACAAACTTAACGCTTAATACTCTCCCCTTGGCGCTTAACGCTACTCCCTTGTCGCTATTTAACTGTTGACACATCTTCCCATCCGCTCTACTATGGATATACACGCCGTATTCTCTATGGTTAAGGATTTATTTAAGAAATTATTTCTCCACTCCCCCAAAAGGACCTTTTTTGT
>CAYTCO010000052.1:0-5997 GCA_964436385.1 uncultured Gammaproteobacteria bacterium | reverse complement strand
CCTAACTTCACAACAAATGGTGGATTACTCTATACTTCCTCAACAGGTCTACTAACTCAGCTTGGATCAGGCAGCACTGGAAATTGTCTTCTTGCAAATACAGGAGCAGCACCAACCTGGGGGTCTTGTGATGGAGCTGCTTCAGTCAACGTTTGGGAGTTTGCAAACGGAACAGCAAGAACTACAAATCAGACTACTGATCTATTAGTAGGTGGTGTTTCAACAGAGGCAGCAAAATTTGCCATCACCAACATTGTCGGGACACGTGGCACACAAGTTGCTACCCTTTCAGGATCTCTTGTTCTTGATGCCGCAGGATCACTTCAGACAACAAATAAAAACCGCTTGACCATCGGTGGAGATACAACAGGAGATATTTACTTTAGACCAGGAAATAATGCTAACAACCTATTCCTGCAGGGCTCATATGCTGCAATTGGTAACCAAAACCCTCAGGCAGCACTTGATGTGTCCTCATCTTCATATCTTTCTGCCCCAGTCAACAAGATCATTTGGGGAAGCATAGGAACAACAATGGGTACCCTTGGCTATGATGGAGGAAGTGCAAATGAGATAAGAATTGGAGCCACCTCCAATGTCGGCCTTCAACTTATTACCAATGATACTGTCCAAGCATACATCTCAAGTACAGGAGACTTTGGAATCGGCACTTCTGCTCCCACCGCAAAGCTTGACGTTGCAGGAACAGCATCAGTATCAGGTCAGCTTTCACTCTATGGTACCCCCACCCTCCAGTCTACGGCTCTTCAAACTCTGACTATTGGTGGCAACACAACGGGAAATATTGCCATCAATCCAATAGCAGGAAATGGTACAGTATTCATCAACCAGTCATCAAGCGCACCTACTGTTGCACTAGCAATTGGAAGCGGTAATGCTCTGACAGCCAACAACTTGGGTCAAATTTCATTTAACCCAGCCGCCTCATCCACTTCTGCCAATTTTACAAATAACATAACGCCTATCGCACTAGGAGACACAGGTACTCATACTACACTCGAGTCCTCACCTCTCACTGCTGCAAGAAGCGGCTCAGGTTATGCAAGTTATGGTAGCTACATGTATCTGGTAGGAGGTACAAATACAGGAGGTACTGCAAATGCAAATGTTTATTATGCACGTATGAATCCTGATGGAACCACCAATCAGTGGATTGAGACCGCCTCACTTCCTGCAATAAGAACTCTAGTTGCTACGGTTGCATATAAAGGATATCTCTATGCATTAGGTGGAAATAATGACGCAGCAGATCAATCAACTGTCTACTATGCACGAATAAATTCCGACGGATCAGTCGGTCCATGGAATACCACTTCCTCAATTGGCGCTGCTCGAAATGGCGGAATGGCAGTGGCCTATGAAGGATATATGTACTACATGGGAGGGACAAATTCGTCTGCCCAAACAACGACTTATTCTTCTGCAATTAATAACGATGGAACTCTTGCTGGATTCTCGGCTGCAAACTCACTAACAACTGCCCGTTCCTACGCAGCAGTTGCCGCATATAACGGCTATGTATATCTTGCAGGTGGACAGGACTCAGGCGGAGCATCACTATCCACCGTTCACTCAGCAACACTCTCAAATGGAACTATAGGAAGCTGGTCAGCAACAAATGCTCTCCCTTCATCAGCTACAAGAAGAGCACCTACAGGTATTCTTTATAATGGCAGGTTCATTGTAACAGGAGGGTCAACTAATGCAACAGCTTCAAACGGTCAGTCCAACGTATATTCTGGTCTTCTTAGTAGCGGAGTCGTAACCTGGACAACACTATCCAACTCTCTTACAACAGCCCTTTCAGACCACATGGCAGGTGTAAGCAATGGGTACATGTATATCTTTGGAGGAAGGAACACAAGCGGTACTAGACAATCCACAGTCTATTCCACCCCTATTGCTACAACAGCATTTGCATTTAACGCATCCAAAACATTTTATCAAGGCAATCTACTTGACCTATGGAATGGAAATGTATCAAAATTTGCCATTGACTATGCTGGCAATATCACGGCTTCATCAGGGGCAATTATAAAACCTAACCTTGATGCAACAAATGCACTGGGAATTGCAACCGCAAATGGCACGTCCTATGTCAATTTTGACTCCCTCAACCAAAGAATGGGAATAGGAACAAGGACTCCAACTGCCACTCTTGATGTAAATGGAACAGCCTCCATTTCCGGTGCACTAAAGCTCTATGGAACACCACAAATTCAATCGGCAGCCAACCAGACTCTTACAATCGGAGGAGATACTACAGGCAATATCGTTTTATCCCCTCTTGCGGGGGCAGGAACAATCCAAATGACTAACTTCACAACAAATGGAGGACTGCTCTATACCGGTTCTACCGGTGTATTGGCACAACTTGGGACAGGTACAACAGGAAATTGTCTTACAGCAAATACAGGAGCTGCACCTTCATGGGGATCATGTGATGGGGCAGGAAGTGTCAATGTTTGGAACCTTTCAAACGGAGCTATAGTTCCTGGGAATACGACTGCTGATTTATTGGTAGGTGGCACCTCAACAGAAGCGGCTAAATTTGCGATACTTAATGTGAATAATGGAACCCCAACTGCATCTGTCAGTTCAGGACTTAACGGTACAGCCTTATCATTTAATGCAAGTGGATCTATCCAGACAGCCAAAAAAGGTACACTCACTATCGGAGGAGATACTACAGGCAATATAATTCTTAACCCAAGAAATGGTGTAGCTGGTGGATTTGTTGCTCCCGGTGTTGATAACGTAACAGATCTTGGAGCTTCATCTTCAGCACGATTCCGCGGGCTTTATGTTGGTCCTGGCTCACTACATATTCAATGTCTAACTGGAGATGGCTGTGCTCAAAATGTAGATGTATCACAAAGCATAAGTTCTATCGGCAATTTAGAAATCGGATTTAATAGTACAGCCTCAAATAACAGAAATGTTTTCTCGCTCTCTCCATCTGGAAATCTAAGTCTTGGAAAGAGCGGAATGTTCAACGGACTTTTGACTTTCCAATCCTCAGGAGGAGGAGTTGGCCCATCCATAGGTACAAATTCAAGTGGTGCACTAGTTATATCAGGTGGTACTGGAGATGTAACCATCGGAGAAGTTGGAACAGCTACAAATATCATCTTCCAAGAGTCTGCGGCAATTACTGCACTTGCATCTGAAACACTTACAATTGGAGGAACGAATGCAGGAGTAATTGTTAATTTTGGAGATGGGTCAACAGCAGGAACATACAATCTCAATAGAACGAATGCTACTTATAATTTTGGCAATATGACAGGCGCTGTAACTCTCACAGGAGGAATTACTGGAGGAAACGCTGCATTTATAGTAAATCAAAATGGTGTATCTACAAATGATATTTTTGCTGCATCGAGTTCTGGTACAACCCGTTTTGTCATCAAAAATGATGGCACTGCCTCCTCAAGCGCAGGATTTACCATTGACGGGGTTGGAAATATTCAGTCAACAAGAAACCAGTCTCTAACTCTTGGCGGTGGATCAACAGGAGATCTTACATTGGGAAGAGCATCTCAAAACCTCTTCCTACCAGGATTTACAAATAGTTATGGACTTCTCTATACAACTTCAACCGGTCTTGTGGGCCAAGTTGGATCAGGCTCAAATGGTCAATGTCTAAATGGAAACACAAGCGCCGCACCAACTTGGGGATCTTGTGATGGGGCAGGAAGTGTCAATGTTTGGGATGCTGTAGGCGGAGCTATCATGCAAGGAAATATCACACGAGACCTACTTGTAGGTGGCACCTCAACAGAGGCTGCTAAATTTGCAATTCTTGGAATTAACAACGCAAGAGGATCACAAACCGCTACTCTCTCAGGAAGTCTTGTTCTTGATGCAGTTGGGTCTTTGCAAACAACAAATAATCAGACGCTTACACTTGGGGGTACAACCACCGGAAATATAATGCTCTCCCCTCTCAACAATTTGGGTGGCGTTACTATAAATAAAACAACTGGCCCCCTTGCAAGTCTTGACGTTAGGGATCTTTCTTCAATTGCATCACAGGGATCAGAAAAAATAACACTTGCTTCCGATCGCACTTTTGCATCAGATACGGGCAATTGGACAACGGCTGGTTCACCTGCATGGCAGATAAATATCGCCTCAAGTGGTAAAGCTACAAAAGATGCTCCTGGGGATAGTTATATATCACTTTCAAATTCAGCACTGGACGCAGCGCCTGTTTCTGGTGACATTTATCAGGTTGTTTTCTCCTACGCAACTACATCCTCTAGCTCAGGCACGCTGACCATGCAGTTGGGTAGTACTAACTCAATTGTAGTCGGACATGGGTCAAGTGAAAGCGACACACAAACCCAAATTATTACAGCTACAAACACAGATACTCTTAGGTTCACCCCAACCATTGACTGGTATGGAACGATAGATAATATCTCGGTAAAGAAGATTACTCCATCATCCGTAGCGCTCAGGCTTGAATCAAGCGATGGAACTTCCTCTCCTCTTGAAATACGCACAGGGGGAAATGCACTACAAAATACATTCCTAGGTAACGGTTCTGGGAGTCTAAATTCAACAGGAAATAGTAATTCGGCAAACGGATATAAAGCACTTTACAGCAATACAACAGGCTACAATAATACTGCCAATGGTGCAAGGGCACTTCTCAACAATACTACTGCTGAATATAACACGGCAATTGGAGCAGATGCGCTTTACAGCAATACAACGGGCTACTACAACACCGCAAATGGAGCTAACTCTCTTTACAAGAATACAACTGGTTACTATAACGTAGCTTCAGGCGTCGACTCTCTATACAATAATTCTACGGGTTACTACAACGTTGCAATTGGAATTAATGCGCTTTACAGCAATACAACAGGCTACTACAACACCGCAAATGGGGCTGATGCGCTTTACAATAATTTAACAGGTAACGAAAATACAGCCTTTGGATCAGGAGCCTTGTATAACAGCACCGTAGGTAACAATAACACATCAATAGGCACGTATTCAGGCGGTGACAACACTGTGGGAGGGCTAAATACACTGATTGGATTTGACGCTGAAGTAGGATCTGGAAATTTGATAAACGCAACAGCAATTGGTGCAAGAGCATTGGTAAACGCACCTGATTCATTGGTATTAGGAAGCATCTATGGAGTAAATAATGCAACTGGATCAGCAAAAATTGGAATTGGAACAACGTCACCCTTCGCAATGCTTCATGTAAATGGTGGATATGGATCAAATGCTGCATTTATATTGAATCAAAACAACAATGGTGATATTTTCACTGCCTCTGCGTCTGGTATAACCAAATTCACTATCAATAATGATGGCACTGCTTCTTCATCAGCAGGGTTCACAATTAATGGGGCTGGGAATATCCAAAGCACAAATAACCAAACATTAACTCTTGGAGGAACAACAACCGGCAATATAATACTCTCACCTATCAATTCAGGGGCAGGGTCTTATATTCTTCCTGGTGCTGACAATACCGTAAGTCTAGGGTCATCCCCATCAGCTAGATTTAAAGATCTTTATCTTGGCAACAATTCTTTGCACATCATTTGTACTAATGGAGATGGTTGCGGACAAACTCTTGATTACTCATTTGGAGTAAATACAACAACAGGTAATTTTGAAATAGGTGTAAATAAAAATACCAACACTACACCTGCTCTCTCTATTTCTCAGGGCAGTAACGTAAATATAACCGGCACTCTACAGGTCACCGGGAATGTTGTTGCTAGTGGCAATACTGGTGTAACAGTTGGAACTGCAGCGTGTGTCACAACTCAAAATGGTATTGTTATCGGCTCAGCAGCGTGCCCAGTGGGATCTACTTCGTCTCCATTCTCACTCTCTGCAAATAGTGGAGCTATTATCCAAAATAACACAACACAGGATTTCTTGCTTGGTGGCACCTCCACAGAATCTGCCAAATTTGCCATACTTGGAATAAATAATGCA
>CAYTCO010000051.1:4715-6235 GCA_964436385.1 uncultured Gammaproteobacteria bacterium | reverse complement strand
ATTATTGTTGCGAGGAAGAAGGCGTAGCTAGTGTTATATAATTTCCATATGAAATTGAAAGCAATTTTATTAAGCTCTTTGGATGGCGTAAGCAACCAAGGAGAAGCAGAAGATCATCACGCATGGACATCAAAAGAGGATCAAGAAATCTTTTTAAAAGAAAGAGATCTTGCGCCTCTTATCATCATGGGGTCACGCACCTACGAAGCGCAAAAACCTTTCATGGTACACACTGAGGGCAAATTACGGGTTATTATGACAAGAAATCCAAAAAAATATGACGACGATAAAATTCCTGGAAAATTAGAATTTACTAACGAAAATCCTTCAGACCTTTTACAAAGACTTGAAAAAAATGGGTTTAGTGAAGGCATAATGGTCGGAGGAGCGCACACAACAACTGGATTTTTAAAGGAAGGCCTTATCGCTGAAATTTGTCTAACAATAGAACCATGGATAAAAGGAGAAGGACTCCATATGGTGACTGAAAAAATGGATATTCCCCTAAAGCTTCTTTCTTCGGAAAGACTAAATGAACAAGGAACTCTTCTACTTCGTTACTCCGTGGGGGGAGTCTGAGCAACACTTTCTTTAAGCTGGCGTGGATCCAAGAATTCTGCAGCGGTTAGGATTTCGTCCATTGCGTTTATAAAGTCGTCTGCAGCCTTCTTCAACTCAACGCTTTGACCCACTGCCTGGTCCACATCCGTTTTTGCAAACCTTCTAAAATCTTTGAAATATTCCGTTGCTCTTGTTGCCCTTTGAGCCATTGCAGCTCTTTGTTCACCCTGAATTCTTGTGCCAATTGTAGTATCAATTGCCATTATGTTCGTAGAAATTGCACTAATTTTACCGCCCAACTCCTCTTCAAAAAGAGGTATAGTAGCAGCTAAAGTTCCCGAATCAACTGCTGCTCTCATTCCTAAAGTCTTTGCGTCAGACCTAAGAGCGTCTATGGCCTTCTTCCTCTCGTCGGGATTTCTATTTCTCAAAGCTTTTTCCAAAGAGACCGCAAAGGCGTTTGCTCTACCGTTCACCTTCCATTCGCTTTTTTCTCCTTCAGCCTTCTTCGCTTGCTCATCCGCACGTTTAAGAATATCATCTTTGGCAGCAAGCTCAGATGCTTCTTTAATTCCGGCCTCAACACCTCCCAAATCCTTATCCATAGCTTCAACATTTACCCCTCTTCTTTCAATTTCTCTCAACTCCTGCCTTGTCTTTCCTATGTCCAGGGCTATATCAACAAATGCACCTGACCTACTTTTGATATCACCCAATGAGACTTTAACTCTTTTTGCTTTTTTTTCAGACTCCTCTAAAAACAGGTCCAATTTTTCTCTAGCATTTTTTACCAACTCTTCAGCCTGAGCTTCAATGTCTTTTGGGGAAGTAGTACCTTCTTGAGCAGGAGAATCTTGGCTAGGATTGGAAGTAGAATTTAGGGTAGGATTTTCAACGGGTGTCTCCGTTTTAACTTCCTTTGGCTGCTCTTCAATTCCGCCTTCTCCCATATGACAAGT
>CAYTCO010000051.1:0-4615 GCA_964436385.1 uncultured Gammaproteobacteria bacterium | reverse complement strand
TCAAAAACCATTGCCTCTCCAATATCATCCCTTTTTTCTTTTACAAGTATTGGTCCGCTAAATGGCCATGATTGAAGTTTTGTTTTTGAAAATGCCATCGTAAATCGTGCATTAAATAGAGTAGTGTTCTCTCGTCCCGTACAAGCACCCCTACACTTTTCTAGGTGGTAAGCAAAGCATGGACCACTAACTTTTTGAAGTCCCAACATTTTTTGACAAAGTTTATTGTCACGAGCCAAATTTGCCAAATGCTCTTTTGCCGACTTTACGCTTTTAAATACTCCTAAAATATTTTCAAATTCATCATGAAGTATTTCTTCTCCATTTAAGATGTCTAAAGAAAAATATCCGTCTTTTGTTGTTTTTTGTCTTATGGTCACTAACTTTCGGGAGTTTCTTAATTTCCTATTATAAAGCGGCTGCATTTTCTTTATTAATTCTGATTCCAAAAGCAAAGCGCTTAACTCACCGCCTGTAAGTACTGTTTCTATCCGCTCCACTTGCTGACTTATTTCAAGTTCCGTTGAAGAATCTACGTCATTGATAAAATGAGAAAGCACTCTATCTTTTATATTGATGCTCTTTCCTATATATAGTGGTACTTCGCTTTTTCCGTAAAATAAATACACCCCAGCTTTCTCAGGAAGATTTTTTACCGACTTTTGGGAGAGAAACGGAGGAAGAGATGGTTTTTTCAAGATTGCATCGAATGCTTTTTGAAGTTTTTCTATATGCACGCTCTTCTCTATTTTTTGCAAAAAATCCCAGATAACCAACGCGTCATCAAGTGCTCTATGACGTCTTTTGCATTCTATTTCAAATCTTTCAATAATGCTATCCAAATTATGATGTCTAAAATTTGGAAATAAAAGTCTAGATAATTTAACTGTACAGAGTTGCTTTGAAGAGTAGGGTACCCCAAGTCTTTTATACTCATTTCTAATAAATGAATAATCAAATCGTGCGTTATGTGCAACAAATACACATCCGTCCAAAAGCTCGGCTAGATCTTGTCTTATTTCAGAAAATAAAGGTGCGTCTACCAAATCCCTGTTCTTTATTCCAGTTAGGTTTTCTATAAATGGAGAGATTGTAACTTCGGGATTTAACAAAGTCTCAAATTTTCTAACTATTTTATTGTTCTCGATTCTTGCTATCCCAATTTCTATTATCCTGTCGTAAGGAGCTGAAGCACCTGTTGTTTCGACATCCAGAATTGCGAGGTTATTAAAATCCATGTGAAAGAAGCGAAGCAAAAAAACAAAATACGAGTGCGGAGAGGGAGGGATTCGAACCCTCGAGGCTTTCACCTGGCGGTTTTCAAGACCGCTGCACTCGACCACTATGCGACCTCTCCGAGCGTAGCGAGGAGGGGTCGCAGAACATTCAGCTCTTGCTGAATTTCATAAGGCCTCTCCAGGTTACATCAATCTCTTTCTAGGAGAGTCGCAGAACATTCAGCTTTGCTGAATTTCATAAGACCTCTCCAGGTCTCCTAATTTTCTTCCCGATTTAATCCCCCCTCAAAATTGCTTGCAGTTTTGAAAGAGGAGAGACAGACAAAATGCCGAAAATGTTCCAAAGAACATGAAGGCTCTTGTCTAGTCTCGACGTGCGGAGGAGACAGGATTCGAACCTGCGCGAGTATTTCTACTCAGGGAGTTAGCAACCCCCCGCAATGGACCGTGCTATGCGACTCCTCCGAATGAAATGAGGAGGAGGCGCAGAACATTCTTGCTCAGCAAGAATTTCATGCGACTTGTATTCCTCAATCAATTGGGTTTCATTATATCAAAATTACGCTCAAAAAAAAGGCTTGCATCCAACCAGTTATGAGCTTGCTTAGATTTTCCAGGTTTGTTTTTATGGTATTATTAAGAGGTATGAGTGTGCTTTTTGAAGAGCAAATTGAGTCTATGGTTGAGTATGCGGCAGATGCAATAATTCCAGTAAGCGTATTTGAAGAAATGGTTATTCATCACGAAGGATTTGACATAAGTGACATGAAGGAAGTGATTGAGGGAGCTGGTGGAATGGTACACGGGGAGGGACATCATGTTTGATACTACACAAATTGTTAACACTTTAATTATTTTCCTATTAAGTATTTTGGGGCTTAGTGTTCTCGCTGGGCTTGGTGCCGCTGGGATATACTTTTATGGGGTCTGGAAAAGAGCAAAAGAAAGACATAAAAAATCATTAGACAGTACTCTTCTTGAAATATCTCTGCCACGTGACAATGAAATAAAAATTGATGCAGCAGAACAATTGTTTTCAAGCTTTGCCTCACTTAAGGCTCCTCATGGAATGTTTGCTTTTACTAAAGTCGGAGACAGCTTAACCTTTGAAATAGTCGCAAAACCTCAAGATATAAGATTTTACGTAGGTGTACCTAAAAAGCTTCAAGATATGGTTGAGAAACAAATCAACGGAGCCTATCCTGACGCCCAAATAAAAGAGGTTGATGACTACAATATCTTTGAAAATGAAGGCAAGGTTGCTTTTGCTGGATTTACCCTTAAAAAAGAGGCGTACAAACCAATAAAAGCGTACAAGGATTTTGCCCTGGATCCCCTATCTACCTTCACATCAACTCTTGGAAAAATGCAGGAAGGAGAAGCAGCTGCTCTTCAAATTGTTATTTCAAATGCAGGTGATCATTGGAAAAAGGAAGGTCGAGAGCACATTACAGAAACCAAAAAACATGAGTCAAATCCAGAAACAGCAAAATATTCTGCAGACCCCAAGGAGTTGGAGTCTATTGAATCAAAAATCTCAAAACCTGGATTCATAACACATATCAGAGTTGTCGTCTCCTCCTCAACCAAAGAAGCAGCAGAAGCTCACCTTTCAAATATTGATGGCTCATTCACACAGTTTGCTTCCCAATTTAATTCCTTCACAAAAGATGAACCTAAATTTTTCAAAAGCATGTTGATGGTAGATTTTATTTACCGTCATATTCCTCTTTTCTCCAAAGGTACGGTTCTTAACACTGAAGAGCTTGCAACCATATTCCACTTTCCAAATAAAAGCGTTGAAAGCCCGTATATAAATTGGTTGGCAGCACGTACTGCTCCAGCACCTGCAAATATTCCAACTGAAGGACTATATATAGGAAAGAGTCTTTTCCGCGGTCAGGAAAAATCTGTATTTATAGGCGAGGACGACAGAAGACGCCATATGTATATTATTGGAAAAACCGGTGTAGGAAAATCTGAGTTTCTAAAAGACATGATCATGCAGGACATACGAAATGGAAAAGGAGTCGCTGTTGTTGATCCTCACGGGGACCTAATTGATGATATTCTAACCTTAATTCCACCGCAAAGGGCGGAGGATGTAATTCTTTTCGACCCTTCAGATACAGAGCGGCCTATGGGTCTTAACATGCTTGAAGCAGACACTGAGGATCAAAAACATTTTGTTGCTTCCTCAATTATTAACCTTATGTATAAGCTTTATGACCCTCAAAAAACAGGTATCATAGGTCCACGTTTTGAACATGCAGTTAGAAACGCAATGCTTACTGTTATGGCTGAAAAGGGAAATACTTTTGTTGAAATTGTTCGTGCTTTGACTGATATGTCATTTGTCCAGGAGCTTCTTCCAAAAGTAGATGATCCTATGGTAAGACGCTACTGGACGGATCAGATTGCACAGACCTCTGACTTTCATAAATCAGAAACTCTAGATTATATTGTCAGTAAATTTGGCCGCTTTGTTACCAATAAAATGATGAGAAATATCATCGGCCAATCTGAGAGTGCATTTAATTTTAGAGAAGTTATGGATAACCAAAAAATTCTTTTAATATCTCTTAACAAGGGGCGCATTGGTGAGGAAAATTCAAGCTTCCTAGGACTTATTTTAGTTCCTAAATTATTAGTTGCTGCTATGAGTAGGCAAGATATTCCCCAAGAACAAAGAAAAGATTTTTTCCTATACGTTGACGAATTTCAAAATTTTGCTACCCCCGACTTTGCACAAATTTTGTCTGAGGCAAGAAAATATAGGCTCAACCTAACAGTTGCCAATCAGTTCATAGGACAAATTGACGAAGATGTTAAGATGGCTATTTTTGGAAACGTCGGAACAATGTGTGCTTTTAGAGTTGGTGTTAATGACGCCGGCTATTTGGCTCACGAATTTCAACCAACTTTCAATGAGGGGGATCTTATAAATGTTGAGCGTTACCACGCATACGTTAAAACTCTAGTAGGTGGTGATCCCACGCAACCTTTTTCATTGGATCTTACAAGAAACATTGAAGAGGATCAGAAAAAGGCAAATCCAAGAGTTGCTGAACTCATAAGAGAACTCTCGAGACTGAAATATGGTCGCGCAAAAAATCTAGTCGATCAGGAGATTGCAAAACGCTCAAGACTATTTGAAGTGTTAGATCAAAATCCTCAGGACAAATTGCCTGGAAAAGATGGGGGCGTTGGGGGGAATTTATAAGTGGGCATGCTTGGAATTGAACCAAGGACATCTACTTTAGAGGCTCTTTGAAAATTTAAAAGCAAAATTAAATTTGGTGGGCATGCTTGGAATTGAACCAAGGACATCTACTTTATAAGAGTAGCGCTCTACCCCTGAGCTACATGCCCAAATT
>CAYTCO010000050.1:0-6304 GCA_964436385.1 uncultured Gammaproteobacteria bacterium | reverse complement strand
TTTACCCTCATAGAAGTACTTGTTGCAACAACAATCCTTGCAACCCTTGTTGGGGGAGTTATGCTTTCATTAAATCCGATTGGACAAATCAATAAAGGTCGTGACGCACAACGCCAGCAAGATCTGCAGTCTATAAAGACAGCACTTGACCTTTATTACAACGATACAAAGTGTTATCCCACACAACTACCATTTGGACAAGAGTGGAGAGTTAACAACACTGTATATATGAAGAGCGTGCCAAATGATCCCCAATGTAACGAAGATAGTTCAGGCACATGTTATAGATATAGAACAGATAGTGCAAACAATTGTCCTCAATGGAATGTTGTATTTGCAGATTTAAGCCGCGAATCAACTCTAGCAAATGCTTGTCCTCTTTCATCTCTATCAACCTGTACACCTACAGGATACGCGAATGGACAATTTGCCTGTGTTCTTTCTGGAGGAGTAGATTGCGATCTTTTGGCTTCTACGTCAATTATTGGTGGTGCTTTGGAGTCAATGAGTCCAACCCCAACACCAAATCCATGTGAGGCACCTACTAATAGAAGTCTGGAATGTGCTTGTACAGCAAACAATCAGTGCAATAGTCAGTATTGCGACTTAACTGTCACGGGACATACCGGTACAGACCTTTGTAAGCCACTTGAAACAGCTTATGATCCAAATGATGTAAGCTATCCACTGCCTCAAGCAACCAACCCTAATCCATACGAGATAATTTTCAACCCACTAGATCCAATCCCAGGCTCTACTCAGACTATAAAAGTAAAAGTTCAGGATCCAGGAGTTAATATCGATGAGGTTCAAGTTGCCATAACATCAGATAATGGAACTCAAAGAATAGTGTCTCTTAACCCACCAACCGGTCAAACAAACAATGCAGGTACATGGAGCGCTCTAAGCCCCGTCGGTGGTCAAGAGACATTCTATAACCAGTACGCAGCTGAAATTGGTCTTATTGCTGATAAAGATTTGCCAACTCAAATTGTAGGTTACGAAACAATCGGCATAAGAGGTACAGGTTTATAAGTATATGAAAACATATAAAAAAATATTAGGATTTATTTTCGCACTATTACTTTTCACCCTATATATAGGTAGGGCTGAAGCAGCAGCACCTGTTGTGCAAGGTGGAACGCCTGACCTTTATGAGGTGACAATAAATCATTTATGGGCATATCCTCTTGAGTCTCAATATTGGAGTGTAAAAGTAAGCGATAGTGCAGCTCAAGTTGAGCAGGTACAGGTAGTTGTAACTTCAGACGGTGGTGCACAAGCTACATTTAATTTAAATCCTCCAAGTGGCTCACCTAACAATGAGGGTAGTTGGACGGGAGTCAGACAAGTTGGACCAAACGAGACTTTTGAAGACACCTATTATGTAGAATTCTTTGCTCGAGATGCATTAGGGAATACTAATGGAAGCACAGTACATCCGATAAGAACAAGCGGACAATAACAATTTATGAATACAATCGTGATAAATAAAGTAACCCTTAATAAACTGCTCATTGTAATAAGTGTTTCACTCTGCATGTTCTTGAGTATATCTGCTTCAAAAGCTGATGCTGCTGCACCAGTTGTTCAGACTCGTACTGAAACCGTTGTAACGACACCTAGTACTACACACAATATTACTATACCCGCAGTAAGCACAGGAGATTTATCACTCGTTATGATAGGTCATGATAATAACTATGTGACAACTACTCCAAGTGGATGGACTAAGTTATTTGAAACAGCAAATGGGGGTTGGTTTTCAATAGAAGCTTTTTATAAATTTGCACCAACTAATGCTGGTCAAACCACAGAAAATTTTGTCACTACAAGTACTACTAATATGGCGGCACAAGCTTTTACGATAACAGGAGCGGGAGTGGGGAGGGTAAGTGCGGGTACCACTGCGGTTTATGGCTTTCTTACTACCACACCTGATCCGCCAAGTCTCAATCCAGGGTGGGGCTCCCAAGATACATTATGGTTTGCTTTTGCTAGCCAAAATCAGGGTTCTACAATGAATTCATGGTCAGCTAATTATGATAACAACTGGTCATCTAACGCTGGTGGGGGTTCTTATGCGCATGTTGTCAGACGTACTCTTACAGCAGCTAGTGAAGATCCTGGCTCCTTTTCGTTTAGCGGTAGTTGGGAGTCTGCAGCGAATACCATTGCCGTAGGTCCTCCTGCCAATACAGCGCCAACTTATAACACCCAACCGTACTCTGGGTATACATCTACATATACAAGAGTAGGCCCTGGCAACACCTGGCAAGCATACATCTGGGCTGTTGATAGTGAGCAAACCGGAGCAAATGCTTTGACATGGCAAATAAGGACTAGTTCGTGTGGTGCAGGCACTCTTATTGCTAATGGTACCTTTACCTCTGGCGTTTCTAAATATACTGGTAATATTAGCCATAATGCTTCGGTATTAGTTGATGGCTCCAACACATTATATATGTGTATCTCTGATGGAACTTTAAGCACAACATCTTCGCCCTTTACTCTTTTAAGAGATGATGTGTCACCGACCGCATCAACAGCTATAAGTACAAATCCATCTACTGTTTCTGGAAACTATACAGTTACATTCACACCAAATGATGCAAGAAGTACCAGTAGTAACGAAATGAGTTATCAAATTCGTACAGCTTCTGGAGGTGGTGGAACTTTGCTTACTAGCGGTAGTGCAAATAGTACTTCAGGTACTCCAAAAACAACTGGTTCTATAACGACAGATACTCTAAGTCAGGGTGCAAACACGAGATATGTAAGAACTTGCGATGGTGCAAATAATTGTACAGACACGTCCTTTACGGTGACAGCATCAACGCCTCCATCGTCGGTTACAACTGGTGCAGAAACAAATAAAAGTTCATACAAGGTGACATTTAATGGTAATGCCAATCCAAATGGGTCACAGGCTTACGGGTACTTTAGACTTTACACATCAGCTCCTGATTGCACGCTAAACACAGGCGGCCAAAGATTTCCTTCTCTAGAGTCTCAGGATGTAAGTATTGGTAGCGGAAGTGCAGGTGTAGCATTCGCTTACACAACTCCAACCACAGTTCTTCTAATTGCCAGTACAGACTACTGGTATTGTGCATACTCTCGTAATGTTGCAGCAGGCTCAGGAGTTCCTGGTACACCTGCCGCTGCAGGTTATGACACATTTACAACTCCAGACGGACCTGCTAGTGGTTGCGACGCTCCTGCGAGTGGAGATATGACAATTTCTGAGTCATGCACTTTTCCCCAGTCCGATTATGATGGTGTTGATAATGGTGGAAGTGGTGCGACTAATACAGGAAGAATTACTCTTGCATCTGGAGGAAATATAACAATTAATCCCGGGCAAAGAATTGCCCGCGGAAGTCTTATTACAAATGGAGGATCATTTAGTATAGGAAATGGATCAGGGTCAGTTATAAGAGGTGGGGTATATTTAAAGGATTCTGATGGTGATGGAATAATTGATAACCCTGTTGTAAAGGTTGTTGCAAATACTCAGCCTGCAGGTTATGTCAGACGAAACCACCTGTATACCTTGCCAACCTACAACAATTCATCATTTAACTATGCAAGTAAAATGTACAATGCAGTTGCAACATCACCATCATCACTGGATTGCGACCAGACTAGCGCAAATGCATGGAGATTTATACCAAGTCTTGTTACTGACACAGACAACGACGGATATAAGACAGCTACTGCAGCCTATCAACAATGTGTAGGTGCAAGTTCATCCATAAACGGAAGAACGTATTACTCAGCTACTGCATCAGCAACGTTGTGGCAATGGCTACCGGATGCGCAGAAACTATCAGCCACTACAGACTGTCAGGATGATCCTGCGGGGGTTCCTTGTGTACCAACTAGCGTATCAGCTACAAATCCATCATCCCAGACACAAAATAACATAAGCTGGAGTATGGGAGGGGTTGGTGCTGCAGTTCCTGCAGCAACCGGGTATGATATTGAATGGTGTTCGGGATCCAACATCTGTACTGGTACTCAAGGGAGTGGGGCGGTTCTCACCAACGTAACTTCTACTTATAACCATACCGGTAGAACTCATACGACCTGGTATGGATACGGAGTACTCGCAAAGAATGCGGCAGGAAGTTCAGCATACTCAGGTAAATCCTATGCCCAAACAGCTGTTAACTGTACAACTGCATATCCAGATAATGATCAGGACGGATATGGTAATTCTGGAGTAATAACTAGAGGTATTCTCGTCAAAACAGCAAGTAATAGCCAAACCAGTATTACTGTTACAAAACCTGCAGATGTAGTAAATGGACAGTTAATGATAGCAGGTATAGGTTATTCCGGAAGTATTGCTTCAAACGCGATAACTATCACTGCCCCTGCAGGGTGGACCTTAATAGAAAATTCAAACGCCGCAATATCGGAAGGAATGGCAATATACAGGAAAGTTGCAAGTAGTGAACCTGCTAACTATACATGGTCATTTACGGCGACAAGTGGAGGTGCTGCACATTCTGTTGACGCAAATGCATGGATAGTAACTTATAACAATGTAAATACATCAACACCGGTAAATGTTTCTGGAAAAAATACAGGAAATCATGGCCAGACAAGTTCCTCAGCAAATAATACTGCTTCAAGTATTACAACAACTGTTGCAAATACAATGGTTATTGGTGCGATGCATTCAGACAGGGGAAATACTACCTTTGATGACGTGAGTGGTATGAATACTTTCTATAACCACTCTCCAGGGTCTTCGTACGATGCAACAATTTCTTTTGATGCGGTGCAGCCTTCTGCAGGTGCTACTGGAATTAAATCTTCTCTTCATACACTTGGGGGTGGTTGGGCTGCTGTAATGGTTGCTCTTACCCCACTAAGTACTTCTTCTTCATGTGTTGCTCTGCCTTCTACAGGTTGGTCTGCAAATCAAAATGATTGTGAAGATAACACGACCTCCTATTACCAAAATACAAACGGATATCCTGATATTGATGCAGATGGTGTTAATCCATCGAGCACAACAGGAATGTGCTCAGGTGCCTCATTGAGACCAGGTGTAAGTGCATCGTCAGGTGCTGACTGTAATAATACAAATACAAATCTATATCAAAATCTCACAGGTTACATTGACATGGATGGTGACTTATATTCACCAAGTGGATCCTCTCAAATATGTTCAGGTGCAGCTCTACCCACTGGTTATGTAAGCTCAGTGTCAGGAACAAATGACTGCTATGATGGTAGTGCAAATGCAAAACCCGGTTCAACATATTATGGAATTACATCAAGGGGAGACGGCAGCTTTGATTATAATTGTGACAGTAGTCAGACTAAGCAGTTTCCTGATAATACTCTTGGAGATGATTCAAACGGTGGGTATACACATGCTTGTCCTAGATCAAGCATAATAGCCCACGGTAATTGGGTCGAGGATCATTGTGAAGGTAGTCAGGCAATTTGTGGGGTTGCTGCCACTTCAGTGCAATACGTGACACAGGCTAACATATCTTGTGGCATGATAGCTGCAGAGAGTTCTACATTTAGTACCTGTTGGGACACTAATTGTGGGTCTTGCCCAGGTGGTACTATGAGAGAGGTGAAGGCATTTGCGGGTTTTAATGCACCAAATGTTTGTTATTATAGTTTTATGGGTAATAATATGTACACAGGGGTATGCTGTAGATAACTGTGAATTTATAAAGAATTTCTAATTAAACTGTGTAATTTATCTTTATTTTGTTAGGTCTTTAAATTCGTTAATTAAAGAAAGGGGGAGTGGATTGTTGTCCAGCAAAATACTTCTTACAGCTGGCATTTTTGTGCGGAAGTCTTGTGGTAACTCTTTGATATTGTTATCGGTTAGATCTATGCTTACAAGGCTTTTTAATTGATATAGGTTAGTTGGAAAATTATTAAATTTATTATTACTCAGAATAATTTCATTGAGAATTTTTAGTTGTAGTATTTCATCTGGTATTTCAGAAAGATTCTGATCAGAAAGATCAAGAATGCAGGTAACGTCAGGTGCTTTTAGTGCCTCTCCAAGGGAAGTAAATCTTTTGCAAATTGCGCCGTATTTTTTTACTAGTGCTTGATTTTGAGCTCCTGCAACCTTCATGCCGTTAATTTCTTTGACATCGTTAGGGTCATTTGTGAGAGTTGTTACCTTATTTTCATCGCTTTTTTTTGTTGCTTGATCAACTGGTATCTTATTTGATGATTGCTTGTTCTGTATGTATAACCAGAGGGTGATGCCGACGATGCCTGACAAGATTAGGAGAGAGGCGAGGGTGAG
>CAYTCO010000049.1:0-6592 GCA_964436385.1 uncultured Gammaproteobacteria bacterium | reverse complement strand
GTTAATCCAAAATTGCTTACCCTTAAAGCATCAGTTGCAAAAGCGATCATAAATACCAAAATATAAAGCCTGATCTTCTTCACGAGAATTAAAAGAATCGCTCCCAAAAAAAATATAAATGGGAAATTAATAACTGTCGTCTCAAGAATTAATGCCACAAAACTTGCAAGAATCAATATGACGGTAAGATCTCGGTTGCTCACATTTTTGAAATAATAAAAATATTAGTTAATTTTTGGTAGTCAATCATTGGCTCCAGTTGGGCGCTCTGGAAAGGGGCTGTTTCTCTTTTCGAAATTGATGAAATTTTTCCGATAATAATATCAGGGATCACACCAACACCATCTTTATTCACTTCTCCCTTAGTTACAACAACCCCATCTTTTTTTAACTGGTCGGTAATTAGCACTCCATCAAATAACATAAGGTCTGATCTTCCAACAACAATACCGTTTGCATTTGTTTCAGGAAGTTTTGCAAGAACCTGAAATGTTGGATTAAAGGGTGTTGCAACAACAGAGAAATGCTCGCTAACAAAGGCTATCTTACCTACTAAGTACTTCTCGTAGATCACTGTCATATTGACCTGAATACCCTCCTTTGTTCCTGCATTTACAGTAAAGTTGTGTGGTTTTTTGCTCTCCCCCTGGACACCAACAATTCGTGCCGCAACCATACTTTGTGTAGTTTCGCTACTTTCAGTAAATTGGCTTTTAAGCGCTTGATTGTCTTTCTCCATTATTTGGTACTTCACAATTTTTTGCTCCAACTCCCTTATTTTCTTATTTAAATCTGCCTCTCTATCTTTTCTTTCTCCTTTTCCAAGAGAATAAAAATATGCTTTAGGATATGAAAAAGTCGACTGTACTATTCCTTGGAAAAACAAAACTGGCGGGGTATTTTTGTATAAAAATGCAACTATCGAAAGCGAAGCAACAACAACTGTGGTTATGATGATTTTTTTCTTTTGACTTTTTGGTTGAGAGGCGTGCATTGCAGACTCCACTTTAACAAAAAAGCTTCACTGCCGCAAGAAAAGTGCCTGCCCGCAAAGCAATAAGCGAAGCGGTGGCAGGCGGGCAAGACGGTTCTGCACTAATTTAAAAGTTTTTTAATATCAATATTCCTTCTCCAAAATATGGAATTGCTGCAACTGTTTTACCATAAATATTTTCCTCTGGAATCAATTGATCATCATTAATTTTGTTGGCATCTCCTTTTGTTATGAAATATTTCGTATCCCCAATAAAAACCGTGTCCTTTATCCTGTGCGTAACCCTACCGATACTATCCCTGTAAGCAATAACATCCCCTACTTTATAATTTTTCTGGGTGAGGGTGTATATAATGCTTCCCCGAGGAATCGATGGATCCATTGAACCCGTACTTATAATAAATGACTTTATGTTGGGTAGTAGGTCAGTTTTTACTATCAAAAGGTTAATTGCTGCGAAGGGAAGGATAACAACAAAAACTAATAAATAAGAAATTAATCCAAAAAGTTGGGCAGGCATATGGATATTTATTAGTGAATAGGAATTAGTGATTGATCAGAGCAAGTTGACGTATAAATTATTATTTACAGGTTTATGCAAGCATATCAATATGATGTTCTATGCAAAAAAGCAACAAACCATAGCATGTTGACAGCAAAACAACGAAGGTGCACGATTGATATAGGACTTATTAATAATGTCAGCCGAACTTAGAGACTGTATAGAACTTGATACGCCCATCCAACGGATGTTTGGTGGCAAAGAATTGACTGTTTTGAAAAGAAGTCCTATTCTTAAAGGTGAAGGCGTAAAACACGGAAACGGCGAAGCAGTACTTGTCTTTCCTGGATGGAACGAGGGGGATGCTGATATGATGCACTTGGCCAACTTCCTCAGAATTATCGGCTACGATCCCATTTTATCTGGACTTTCATATAACTTTGGTGGTTTCTTTGATTTCACAACTGCTCTAAAACTCAGCAATGAAGTTGCAAGAAAACGTGGCGAACACAAAATCGTCGGCCACAGCCTTGGGGGTAAATGGGGTACCGATATTGCAACGAGACAACCGATGGTCAAAAGCGTTGTTGCAATTGGTGCACCCATGATGAATTTAGTTCCAACAGACTCAATTAGTGCAAGTATTTTCAATTTACAGTCGCCAGGCGATAAATTACTACGCAATACCCATTCTTACCTACAAGAGAATGATCATGCGCAAAATTTAATAGTGGAAGACCCTACGCATATAGGCCTAATAGTGAGTGAACCAACATACATTGAGGTTGCGAGAGTTTTAAGCGTGATCTAATTTTCGATAAACTAATGTACTTGCAAGAAATACAACAGGCACGGCAACAAAAAGTCCTACAAGAAGTGCTATGAGACCTAAAAGAACGATCCCAATTTGGGCAAGTGAAAACAAAAATAGCCTTATCTTTACGCCCTCTGTTATTTTTCCACTCTTTCTAAAAGCATCAATCGGATGCATGCCGTGATCAAGGATAAGGTAAGTTGTGAATTGGTATTTAAGACTAAGATATATACCTGGGAAAATTATTGCTACAAAACCTATGAATGATAGTATTGGAAGTCCGAGATTTGCTCCAAGAGTTGTTATGACAAGCGGGATAAGCATAATCATAGAAACCAAAACGGAGCCTAAGAGATATTTTAAAAATAGAGGATAATGCTTGAAAAGGTCAGCATACTCTACCTTCTTCCCGTCGATAAGCCTTAGACTTATGATAATTGCGCCCATTGTCATAAAGCTATCTACAACCCAATTGACTATAACCTCAATTCCACCCCCAGCATTTATGGAATTGTCAATTCCATCAACAATTCCTCCAAGAACCATCCGAACCACAAATACGAGAAGTAGACTTAGTAAAATGAATTTCCAATTTTTTTTGAAGATTTTAAATCCCTCAAGAAACGAGTCTTTAATATTAAATTTATGAACAGCCATACATGTATTTTCTCACTTGGGTTCAGCAAAAACAAGGAGCCTTTTCCAAGCCGTTCCTGGTGGCCAACAAGTCTGAAGAATTACCCTTTCTCCTTGTCCAAGAAAGCTATCAATGTAATGGGTATCTGTTGAATCTACAATTTTAGTTTCTGTCACTTTATAGTTAAATCTTTTACCATTAAAAAATACAACTACCTCATTATCCTTTTCCATTTTGTTGAGAAGATAAAAAACGGCATTGTAACGCCCTACTGACCAGAAATTGTCTGTGCTATGTGCAAATAGATAAGTTGTACCCGAAAGCCCCGGCAATGCAGTCCCTTTTGCATGAGCAATAGATCTTGTTAGTACTTCTAAATATTCTTTCTCGTTATTCGGGTCTACATTTGGTGTTACTTTCTCGTTGGCACCTATTTTTGGAATCATAACTGTAAATGAGGGGTCTTCAGGATACAAAATTTCTTCCTGAGCTCCTCCTAGTATTTCGTTGAAAAGATCCGGCTGTGTTTTTATTCGTTGGTTACGGGAAAGTATTTTTGTAAATTCCGATGGACCGGATGCACTTTCAACAACTTTATAATTAATGTCGAAAAATTTAGTTGTTTGATAGCGGGCTTCGAAAAATAACGCTGGACCAAAAGTTGCGGTTATTCCAAATATTGTAAACAAAATTAGAAAGTTACCTAATGTTCGTACAATAAGATATTTAATTATGGCGGGATTAGTTACTCGGTGTTGATGTTTTTTAGGAGGGACAGCCATACATTAGGAGTCATTAGATAATAGACAGTAAAAATTGGATGTGTAACAATTTTCATATCTCATGTCTATTGTCTTTTGACTTCTGTCTATCATTTAGTTCTTTCTTCAATAAAAAATGGTTCGCGCTCTGCAATCCATTTCAAAACAACGTCTTTAAGCGCAGGTGGAGCTATAACTGCCTCTATAAATTTATCCATAGGAAACCAAAAAAATGATACGTGGGATTCTTTTGAGACAATACTTTTGAGGTCTATATCTACATTAAAAATAAAACTTACTTCGTGTTTTGCTACCCCATCCTGCTCAAATAGATTTTCTATCCCTCCAATAAATTGAGCGTCTTTAAGAATTGCACCTATTTCTTCAAATAGCTCTCGGCGAAGTGCCGTTCTCATCGTCTCATTAAAATCTACATGCCCTCCCGGAAGGAAAAAATAATCCCGACCCTGCGTCTGACAAACAAGAATTTTTCTGTCACGAATAACAAGTGCCCGCACAATTAGTTCTTTTTCTTCAGTCATACAATTATTCTAGCAAAATTGCTTGACATATACATTCACTTTTCCCATAATGGCTGTATGAGCGAAACAGGCCTAGATGAGTACAAACCATCCAACCAGACACATGCTGAGAGAAGACGAGGATATAAATTTGCAGTAGGACAACAGACTGACGCCAAACGCAGGATGCCTGAATTTGGAAGCCGTGAATATGATCAAGACACGGACTCAAGGAGCAGGCGGGAAAATATGCTAATTGTTGGAGGTGCCTTAGTTACGGCTGGTACTGTAGCTGCAGGAGGATTAGGTGCATTAGAAGAGGTAGGAGGGGCTATTAGGGATGGGGCAAATGCAACCGTTCAGACTGTTGAAGATACATATAATGCAATCAAAACACCAGTAGAAGGCACGCTTGACTTGGCCGGCAATCTCATCCCGAATGATGAGCCAAATAAGCCAAGGATTCCTAACTACATAATGCTTGGTGACGTAGAAGTAACACTTTCTGACGAACTTAATTTTCGAGAAAGCCCCTACACTACAGGAAAGGCATTTTCACCAAATGAAATCGGCTGGAATGACGCAAAACTTGCCAATAAAGTAATTGTTGACGGAAAATATGAATACCAACCGATTGAAGCTGATGAAAATGGCAAGATTGTCGTTCATAATCCCGAATTTGTTGTTGGAACATACACTGGGGGCGGGTCAGGAGCTTCAGAAAGTGATGAACAGAAATTATGGATGCAGCTTTATAGGACTGATGGCAGTACCGGTTTTATTGCATTTCAAGGAACAACCCGTGGACATGTAAGGGAAATTAAGGAGGATCCAACCCAACCGTCAACATTTATCAAGGCAGAGACAATACAACAACAAAAGGGAGGAGCAACTATTGTCGTATATGATGGTGCCCTACCTTCCCAAACAAGCTTTATAACAGCCGGAAATTAGGATTATTTTTCCCGTCCCAGAAGACTTATAAGAATAATGATCGCAAATGTTGTAAATGCCATAACGGGGATTGTTATGTATCCAAATTCAGCAAATTGAACAGCACTGCATTTTGCAACTTCATCACTACATTCAAATGCTTTTGGAAATACCTGCATTAGAATGTGATAAGCAGCAATTAGAATTCCAACAATTGAAAGGCCAAGAACAAATTTCTTGATTCTGGTCTCATTAAAAATCAAGGAAATAAGTGTTATACCAAAAATTGGGTACATGAAAATTCTTTGATACCAACAAAGCTTACAAGGATTAAAGTTCAAAACCTCGGAAAGAGTCAGGCTCCCCACAGCAGCCATTGCACTAACAACAAGAATTGCACTGATATAGTTCTGTGTCAGAAGATCAATCCACTTCTTAAGAATCTTAATTTTTAGAAGCCTATTTCTAAATATCAAAACAACTAGCAATTTTACAGCCAAAATTTGCCCTAGTACAGTTAACAAAGAAAGGGCAAAAACAATGGGATCTGCAAGTGGATTCATATTTTACTCCTGAAGATTCAAAGAGTCGGGGATAGCCTCCTTTTCAATAGGCTTTGTTACTGAGTTTGTCGGAATAACACCTTCGGGATTTTTATTTTTGATGGCATCATCTATCAGCTTTTTAAATCCATCAAGATTTAAAGGTGTTACAATTCTAGTGTTTTCCAAGAAAAATGAAGGTGTTCCCGTAACGCCATTTGCTATTCCTTCATTTCGTTGTTTATCAACGAGAGCTTGTATCTGAGGGTCCTTTAGATCCTTTTTGTATTGCTCAATATTAACACCTACGCTTTTTGCGTACTCTTCAAATTTCTGATCAGGTAATTTAAGCGCTGACCACTCTGCCTGTTTTTCATATAAAAGATCTAAATACTCAAAAAATTTACCTTGTTTTCCTACTGCTTCTGAAGCAATTGATGCCTCCATTGCATTTGGATGGATACTGGTTAATGGAAAGTGCTTGAAAATAACTCTCAATTTTCCTTCATAATTTGCAAGCAGCTGATTAATGTCTGGATGTTTGTCTCTACATGCCGGACACTGAATGTCGGCATACTCTACAAGAGTTACAACATTTTCAGCGGAAGCTGAAGACTCAACATCGGGAAGACTTGATGTTCTAATGTGTGCATCGTCTGCTATGGCAACTTTGCCATCTTCGGTTTTAGGATTATTTTTGTTCTTTGCAACTGCGATTATACCCACAAACATCACTAAAAATAACGCACTTACAACTGCTATAGCTATCCATTTGAAAGAATTATTCTTTTCGGAGATATTTCTATTTTGTGATTTCTCGAGCCTCCTGAGTTCTTTAATCTGTTTTTTTGTGAGCCCCTCTGACATGTCCCTATATCTTATTTCAAG
>CAYTCO010000048.1:0-6633 GCA_964436385.1 uncultured Gammaproteobacteria bacterium | reverse complement strand
AAAAATGTAGATTTTTTGGGCATTATTAGCCCCAAAAAAGTTAATAATTTTTTAATAATTATGTTTTAATTTTAAAGTACCTATGAAGATTCTAATAGTAGACGACGATTTTCAGTTAACTTCAACGATAAAGGATCTTCTTTCCAAGCACTACACCGTTGAGACTTGCTTGAAAGCAACAGAAGCAGAGTCAGTTATATTTTCCAATGAGTACGACCTTTTGATCCTTGATATTATGCTTGCTGACGGCAATGGAATTGATCTCTGCCGAAAGGTTAGGGCCAATAATTACACTATGCCTATTCTCATGCTTACTGGCCGATATGAATTGGAACAAAAAATAATTTCACTTAATTTAGGAGCAGACGACTACTTAACCAAACCATTTCAGCCCGAAGAGCTTTTAGCTCGTGTTAGGGCTCTTATGAGGAGGCAGAATGGAGCATATTCTCCCAACACTTTAATAGTGTCTGATCTTCGGATTGATCTTGAAAAAAGAAAAGTTTCTAGAGCAGGGAATAGTGTATATCTTCGAAAAAAAGAATTTAGTTTACTCGAGTACTTAATGAGAAACGTCGGTAGGGTGATAACAAGAGACATGATTCTTGACCATCTGTGGCAAAGTGATACAGAATCATTAACAAATATTGTTGATGTTCATATCAAATATCTAAGAGACAGGCTTGATAAGCCATTCAAGAAAAAGATGATCAAAACAGTTCACGGTGTCGGTTATAGGTTAGAAGCATAGTGTGAAAGGAGGTGATTACCATGCAAGCATTACTCGTTGAACTTTTGACGAAGAAATCGTCAAGAAAAAAAGCAAATTTGAAGAAGGCTGCGCTTTCAAGTACAGCCAACACTCTACTGTGGTCTACAGTAGAATAAGTTTGTTATAATTCTAGCAACAGTTAGGTTTAAAAAATCTACTGCCGCATTTATTAGAAAAATCTTGAAAGTCTGGCATTATTTTAAGGATAACTTTGTTATCCCTAGAACAAAAAATCAAGATAGGGCTAGAAGAGAATTCGTTCTCAATGTACTACTTTGCATTTTAGCTGGCATTACTGGGATCGCATTCCTAATAAATCTTTTCCAGCCAATAATAAATCCGGGACCAAATCATGGAGAGGTTCCTGTTGTAACAGGCTTGATATTTCTCCTATTTTGCGGGTTGCTAGTTTTGTCAAGAAGCGGCAAGGGCAAGTTGGCAGGCCTTGCTCTTGTTACCTGCTTATTCTTAGTCGCTTTATATAGAGGTTACTATTGGGGTCCTGACGCTAATATTGTTCTACTTCTTTTCGCTTTAATCATAACCCTCGCTGGAGTTATACTCGGATCTCGCGGTGCATTTATAGTCACACTCCTAAGTGGGAGCTCGATTGTTATCCTTACCATATTGATAGTTAATGGATACTATTCCCCCAACGACGTTTGGAAGTCTGACTCAGTTGTTGTATCTGACGCAATAGTTTTTGCCCTCCTACTTCTTCTCATCTCAACCATTGCTTGGATATTCAATCGCGACATGGAAAAGGCTCTAGTACGTGCAAGAAGGTCAGAACAAGCACTGAAGAATCAGAGAGATCAATTGGAGATAACTGTTGAAAAAAGAACTAATCAACTTCGCGTTGTTCAGGCAGAGAAAATTGCCCAACTATACAGATTTGCCGAATTTGGAAAGCTATCATCGGGACTTTTTCATGACTTAGTAAATCCTTTAACAATAGTTTCACTTAATCTAAAGAATATAACCAAAAACAAAGAAGATCTAAAAGAAATATCAAATATAAAAGTTGGACTTGAGAGGGCAATTTTAGCAACAAAAAGACTTGAGAGTTTTGTTGAAGCAGCCAGAATGCAAATTCAGAATAGAGACTTGAATATTAAATTTTCACTGGTCAAAGAAACTAATCAAAGTCTTCAGATGCTTGAACATAAGGCCAAAGAGAATAGAGTTGAGTTGGTATTTAATAATAAGTCGGACATACGGGTATTTGGTAATCCCTTCAGATATAACCAGCTAATTCTTAATTTGGGTTCAAATTCAATTGATGCTTATGACAATACCAAAAAACAAAACAGGAAAATCGAGATCTTAATTGAAAAAAACAAAGAATCAATCGTTCTTCAAGTTAAGGATTGGGGTATTGGGATAAAACAAAGTCACCTAGAGAAAATATTTGAACCTCTTTTTACAACTAAAAGCTTTGCAAAAGGGACAGGTATGGGGCTTTCAATTTGTAAAGACATAGTGGATGGAATGGACGGAACAATTATTGCTACTAGCAACAGAAAGGAGGGGACCGTAATAGCTATCACGTTCCCGTCTTCCGTACCGAACCGCAAAATTCAATGAACCTAGCCCCAAAAAAGTTCATAATTTTTTAATCTTTAAAACATAAAATTGCCCTAAACAATGGAGGAAGATATTAAAAAATCAATAAGCCAGGGATCCGCATTTATTTCATCAGCGCAGAATTCGGACGGGTCGTTTTTTAGTCTTTCATCTCCCAACAAAGACTTTAAAGACTCTCTCGTTTTTCCATCAATATTTTCAACAACTCTGATCCTGCAAAGTATTTGCAGAATTAATGATCCTAAGCTTTATAACGTTTCTAAAAAGTGTGTGGCTTTCTTACTATCTCAAAGAAGTAATAGTTGGTCTTTTAATTACTGGGTTAAGAATTCAAAAGAGCACAAAGACATTCCATATCCAGATGATCTTGACGATACATTTTGTGCTATATCTGCTCTTTATATGTTTGATAAAAAACTAATCGACGGGAATGTTCTTGCTAAATTGACATCACTTCTAACTACTCTTGAGGTGGAAGAAGGTGGTCCGTACAGAACCTGGCTGGTTTCAGAAAATGCGAAAGAGGGTTGGCTTGATACAGACTTTGTTGTAAATGCAAACATTGCGTATTTTTTGTCTGAGATAGATGTATCTCTTCCAAAGCAGATAAGGTTTCTTGAATCTTGCATAGTGAATGACAAAATTTCTTCTCCCTATTACCCGACCAATTTTCCAGGAATATATTTTTTGTCACGATTTTATAAAGGACCTTTAAGACAAAAACTTGTTAGAAGACTGATGCGAAGTTCGTATGAAAATTCACTTGAAGCAGCATTGATTGCGTTATCACTTCTTAATTTTGGTGAAAGTACAAGTGTTGTTGCCGATCACATCTCATATATTTTGAAAAATCAGAAAAAAGGACATTGGGTATCTCACCCGTTTTATACGGGAGTTAACCCTGAGCGTGACAGAAATTACTATGCAGGATGTGAGTCGTTGACAACAACTCTTTGTCTTGAAGCATTAAATATGTTTCAGCAAAAAACCTTAGAGAAGAGCGTGCAAGTAGATATTGCTAAAGCTAAGATAGACCTTGACCGCAAAATAATTGGTAGGGTTAAAAAGCGTTTCCTTTACACGGGGCGGTGTTTACAGGATGATGCAATTGAAGTAATAGACAAAATCAAAAGCGGAGACAATGCGTATCAGATAACCTTAACTCCATATTATTTAAAATTGGCTTTAGGTAAAAAGGGAGAAAAGATTTCTGAGGAATTTTTGATATCGCTTGGTTGCGCAAGTCTATATGGTTGGATTGCTTACACCATTTACGATGATTTTTATGACGAAGAAGGAGACCCTAAGCTTCTGTCGGTTGCAAATGTTGCCTTACGTACTCTCACAGAGATTATAGGATTATCAACATATTCAAAAAAAATTATAGATCTTGTTGACTCGGCAAATTCTTGGGAGCTAAAAAATGCGCGTCCAAAATTTGAAAAAGGAATTTTACTTAAAGATGTTTCTTTGCCTAATGATAAGAATTACAAGTACCTTGTCAATAAGTCATTTGCACACAGTCTTGGGTCTGCTGCCATCTTTTTTTCCCTAGGGTACGATGAGAATTCAAACGAATTAAAAGATCTTGAAAAGTTTTTTAGGTCGTACATTATCGCAAAACAACTAAACGATGATGCGCATGACTGGCAAGAGGATTTCAAGGCTGGTCACACAACTCCAGTAATTGTAAAGCTTATTAAAAAGCTATTAGAAAAAGAGCCCAATTATGTTATTTCATCAAATCAGGCATTGTTAGATAGCTTGCAGGAAATTTTTTGGTTTGAGGTAATTTTGGATGTTTGTGAAGAGATTCTTGTTCATGTGGATCGGGCTAAGAAGTCAGTAGAATCAATAAGGATAATTGAAAAACCTATTTTTCTTTTGAATTTTCTTAAAGGAGTAGAGGAGGGGGCCCTGAAAGCTTTGCGTGAGCAAAAGCAGACAGTTGAGTTTCTTAACACCTATGTATAGTATTGTTCTACTGGATGAGAAATATTTTAGTATTTATCATCTGCCTAACTCTCTTTCTATCACTTTGCATAGCATTTGATTTGACTCCCTATCTTCGCGGTCCTGCACCCTACCCCCCTGAGTGGAGATGGGATTATTTATTTGTAAATACCTACACGAGAATTTGGCTTCCTATCCTTATCTCAGTGATTATAGTAGTTGTTTTCAAAAAATTAGAAACAGAAAAAGCAAATTGGATATCGGCAAATCAAACATTTGTTATCACAACCTTTATAGTTTTGGGCTTTATATTTCAGCTCTCAACTCTATTTTTTAACAGAGCAGGAATTGAAGTATTGTTGCATCGAATAATAAACCCTGGTCTTAATGGATATTTTACGTCGAGTGTTGAAATTACAAATGTTTTTGATTTTTTTAGAAATTTTAATAACATTGTTCTAAATCTTCACCAACACGCAGAGGGACATCCCCCGCTATCCGTTCTATTTTTCTATTTCATAAATAAGCTTTTTCTTTTGGTGCCATTTTTGAATAGTTTTGTTGAAATGATTAGCCCAAATACAGATGACGTAAGAACCATCTGGAATAGTTTGTTGCCTAATGAAAAACTCGGGGCATTATTTTCAACACTTTTTATACCATTTCTATCAAGTCTAGTAATTGTGCCATTGTTTTACATTTCGAAGAAATTGTATGGTCAAAAATCTGCTGTTAGAACAGCTTTTTTATACTGTTTTATTCCTGGAATTGCTCTTTTCCAGCCAATAAATGATGTGTTCATTACAATTTTCCCTCTATTTTCACTTCTCCTATTTATAAAAGCATTGGACAGAAGAAGTCTTGTCTCAGCCTTTGCTAGTGGTGTCATTTTTACAGTTGGATTATTGTTTAGTCTATCTCTATTGCCTCTTCTTGTTGTTTTTGGAGTTTACGGCTTGAAGTTCCTAAGGCAAATAAAAATTCTTTCTGTTTTTGCAATTTCATTACTTCTAATTCCGTTTGCGTTATTAATTTTATTTGGTTTTAACTCAATCACAGTTTTTAAAACTATAATGTCAGGACTTCCAGAGAGCAGATCTTATTTATCTTGGGTAATTTATAATCCTTATGACTTTTCCATTTTCTTGGGGCCGGGAATAGCAATTTTGTATATCCATAGTCTTTATAAATCACACACCGGGAGTGTGAGTGCGAAGTTCAAAAATGATCCATTATTACTTGGGACGTTAATTATGATTTTGCTACTCATCTCTTCGGGATCTGTAAGAGGAGAAGTAGGAAGGATCTGGATACCTTTTATGCCATTTCTGTTATTGCCCGTTGTAGGTTTTATAACATCAAAAAAGGGATTGAATTTCTCATCAAAAGAAATTATTTTTCTTGCTCTTTCCCAGATAGGCTTAATACTCGTTATTAATGAGTATTGGGTAACCCTCTGGTGAGATTATTTGACTTAAGTCTCGCCTCGTGTACAATATGCATTGGTCTATGAGAATGTTAAGAATTATTGTAATTTCTTTTTTCCTATTATTTTTAAGTGCACACAACGCATTTGCTGCTGACGTTTTAATTAAGGGAAGGGTTATAGATACGAAGGAAAAACCCGTTGGTCTTTCTTCTATTAAGTTCATAGACCAGCAAGGGAAAAGTGTAGCAGGTACTTCTACAGACTCAAATGGAGCATATTCTGTAATAATTTCTCAAGGAACATACGCAATTGAAGCAAGTGGACCTGCTGGTAGTAAATTTAAAACAACAACCTTAAAAGACCAAGCGTTAAATAGCGACGAAGTCAAGAATGTAATACTCACAACAGGCTCACTACCAGTTGTCGGATCACTACCTTGGCTTCCAATTTTAATAATCGCAGTAATCATAGTTGCTGTTCTCGGCTTTTTGATAGTCAGAAGACGTGGTTCCTCTCTTTAGTATTTGTTGACTTAGCTTTTCCTACATGAAACAATTATATTCATTGATGTTATGAAGGTAAAAGTTCTTATTGCTGTTTTTGCTTGTATTCTTTTCTTAAGCATTGCAAAAGTATCTCATGCTCAAGAATCTAAGGTTAGCGGGAAGGTTGTCGATAGCCAAGGAAACCCAATTGCAAACAGTCTCGTTAAAGTGACAAGTGTGGATGGCAAAATCGTTACTGTCGTAACGGACATGGAAGGAGTCTACGCACTTACTGTCTCAAGCGGTACATATTCAATCGAAGTTACTGGCGCAAAGGATAGTAATTTGCCTCCAATAAAAACCGCAGGTCAGATCATCTCAGGTGATACTGTTAAGGATTTTACAAT
>CAYTCO010000047.1:0-6812 GCA_964436385.1 uncultured Gammaproteobacteria bacterium | reverse complement strand
AAAAAACAATCAGAAAAATTTTCTTGGGAGGAATGTGTTTCAAAGACATTAAAAGTATATGAAAGTTGCAATAGTGTATGACAGGGTTAACAAAATTGGCGGCGCTGAGCGCGTACTCGAATCTTTAAAAGAAATTTTTCCAAATTCCATACTTTTTACATCGGTTTACAATAAAAAAACCGCTCCTTGGTCCAAAAAATTTACAATTAAGACTTCCTTCCTGCAGGGTTTGCCGATCATTTCAAATCACCACGAGCTTATTCCATACCTCATGCCATTGGCTTTTGAATCATTTAGTTTTGATAATTTTGATCTTGTTCTATCGGTTACAAGCGAGGCGTCAAAGGGGGTAATTGTGCCAATTGGGGTTACGCATGTCTGTATTTGTCTAACCCCAACAAGATATTTGTGGAGTGGATATGAGGGTTACTTTAAGAACAAGTTGCTTGAATTTATCTCAAAACCAGCAATTTGGTATTTGAGAAAGTGGGATTTAGTTGCTTCTAAAAGACCTGATTATATGATTGCTATTTCAGAAACAGTCAAAAATAGAATCAGAAAGTACTACAAAAGAGAAAGCGCTATTATTTATCCTCCTGCAGATAGACTTTTCAAATCTAAGTATAAAAAAGTAATTATTCCTGAGAAGAATTACTTTTTAGTAGTATCAAGATTAGTTGATTATAAAAGAGTAGATCTTGCGGTTAAAGCTTGTACGAAGTTAAAATTGCCTCTTGTTGTTGTGGGTGAAGGAAATGAGCTGGAACGCCTGGAAGCAATTGCCGGGGAAACTGTTGTGTTCAAGGGAAAAGTAAGTGAAGATTTGCTTGTTTCTTATTATAAAAATTGCCGAGCACTTATTTTTCCAGGTATTGAAGATTTTGGGATAACAATGGTAGAAGTGCAGTTGGCCGGAAAACCAGTAATCGCATTTGCAAAAGGAGGAGCAAGCGAAATTGTTGTGGGGGGTAAAACTGGTGTCTTCTTTCAAGCTCAGACGGTCAGCTCTTTATGTGACGTCTTGATAAAATTTAAAGACAGTCGTTATAATGGGAGTTACTGTCGTAAAAACGCTCAGCGTTTTTCTGAAATGAAATTCAGAAAAGCGATTCTTTCGTTCTTAGAAAAAAATAAAATAATATGAAGGTTGTAATATTTGCAGGAGGCGTTGGTACCAGGCTTTGGCCTTTGTCACGAAAGAGTGCACCAAAACAGTTTGAGAAAATCGTTGGTGACCAGTCAATGATTCAGATAGCGGTTGCGAAGCTCTTTCCTGAATTTTCTTGGGAAGATATTTACATCTCAACAGGAACTCATTACGAATCAATAGTTCGCGAGCAGCTTCCACAGCTTCCATCTGAGAATATACTGATCGAACCTGAAATGAGAGACGTGGGGCCTGCTGTGGGACTTGTTACCGCTCTTTTTGCAAAAAAGTTTCCCAATGAGCCTTTTGCTATTCTTTGGGGAAGTGACCATTTAGTTAAAAACGAAGAAGAATTTAGAAGAGCACTCCGGTCCGCTGAGCAAATAGTTAATGAGCAAAAGGATGTAGTTGTTTTTGTTGGTCAAAAACCCAGATTTGCTAATCAGAATTTAGGATATATAGAATTTGGTGAAGAGATTGGCAGCTACAATGATTTGCCGGTCTACTCATTCACGGGTTTTCAATACAGGCCTCATTTATCTACAGCTGAAAGATTTGTTAAGGATGGTCATCATGCTTGGAATCTGGGATATTTTGTAACAACGCCTGCATTTTTGTGGTCACTTTTTGAAAAATACGCAGGAGATTTGCATAACCAGCTCCATCAAATATATGAAGCATGTGATACGCCTGAATATGAGTCAAAACTTTTGGAGATATATCCAAAGATTGAAAAAATCTCTTTTGACAATGCAATTTTGGAAAAGATGGACGTGTCTTACGGAAGGGTTCTTTCTGTTGATATCGGATGGAGTGATATTGGCGCATGGGAAGCTTTGAAGGAGGCTTTGAGTAATTCACAGGAAGAAAATGTGACTAAGGGGAAGGTTATGGTTGAGGACTCAAGCGACAGCTTAGTATTTAACTATACAAATCAATTAGTTGTGGGAATAGACCTCTCTGGCTATTTAGTTATTAATACTGATGACGTTGTCCTTGTGTGTCCGAAAGATTCAGTGCCAAAAATTAAAAAGCTAGTTGAGAGTCTGTCCGGCACCGAACATGAAGCGCTTACCTAGTTATGATTTATGACGTATCAAAACGACTGCTTGATATCTGTATTTCTTTAGTCGCGTTAATATTCTTTCTCCCAATAATACTATTAACAGCACTTGCAATAAGGCTGAATTCTAAGGGTCCACTGCTTGCAGATACTCCACCCAGGGTTGGAAAAGGAGGAGATTCTTTTAGAATGTATAAGTTTCGTTCAATGGTAGCAAACGCACATGAGATGCTCACTTCAGACCCTAAATATAAAAGCCTTCTTGATGAGTATAAAAAGGGTGGTTACAAACTAAAGCATGATCCTCGAATAACTCCGGTTGGAAGATTTATAAGAAAGTACTCTTTCGATGAATTGCCTCAATTTATAAATGTTTTGAAGGGAGATATGAGTGTTGTTGGTCCACGAGCCTATTACCAGGATGAGTTGCGTGATCAGCAGAAAAAATATCCACATACAAGAGGAGCGGTTAAAGTCGTGTTGTCAGTCAAGCCTGGTATAACAGGAGTTTGGCAGGTTTCGGGGCGAAGTGAAATAAATTTTGACAAAAGAATTCAGCTGGATGCACACTACGCGAAGAGAAGATCTATTCTATATGACCTTCAAATTTTACTTAAAACACCCTCCGCAATGTTTTCTGGCAAAGGTGCGATGTAGCATTTGATATAATAGGCTTCTTGCAATCAACTTTTGAAATGTGGTTAAATTAACTGTATTTTAGATTCATAAACACATGGACGATTTAGGTTTTCAAAAAATTGATTTAAATTCCAGAGAAGACGCTGTAACACCTACACCTATGGAGGATAGAGTTATGAGGAGGAAAAAGAAATTTAATTTAAAAAATAAAAAAATATTTATGTGGGGCGGGATTGTCCTGGCTATACTTGTTATAGTTTTTGCATTCGTTGGAATTAAGGGATACGGGGTTTATAAGCAGGCTATGAAAACGAAAGCTCAGGCAAGTATTGCAATGGCAAAGCTTAAAGAGCAGGATATTGCCGCTGCCCGCGACGAACTTGCTAAGACTAACGTTGAGGTAAAGGCTCTTGAAAAAGAACTCCAAGGCATGGCGTTTCTTAAGTTTGTCCCACTTGCTAATGGTTATTTTAATGACGTTGACCATTTAGTCAAAGCCTCTTCTTACGGAATAAACGCCGGCATAATCGGAGCAGATTCCCTTATTCCTTACGTTGACGTCTTGGGTTTAAAAGGCAAAGGAACTTTTACCGGAGGAACTGCTCAAGATAGAATCAGAACTGCTGTTCAGACAATGGGTAAAGTAGTTCCAAAAATAGACGACATTGAAAAGGAGTTGATCAACGCACAGAAAGAAATCGATCAGGTGGATCCTGGACATTACCCGCCGATCGGAAAACTCAAGGAAGTAAGGGAGGCTCTAACTCAGGTTAAGGGAATTGCAAACGGGGCCGTTATTGCCGTAGGACAGGGAAAGCCCCTCATAAAATCTCTTCCATCCCTTCTTGGTGAAAAAGAGGGTAAAAAATATCTGCTTCTTTTCCAAAATGATGCTGAGTTAAGACCAACTGGAGGATTTTTGACTTACTACGCTCTTTTTAGAGTTGAAGAGGGTGATATTAAGGTAGACGGTTCATCAGACATTTACAACCTTGATAACAGCATCTCATCACATCCTGCTCCATCAGCAATTATTAAGCAGTACTTTCCAAGCGTTAAAAGTGCCTTTATAAGAGATAGTAATCTCTCCCCTGACTTTGTAGTCGCCATGAAGGATTTCCAGTCATTGTATGCGCGCTCATCTCAAGAAGCTGAAATTGATGGAATTATAGCCATCAACACACATTTCTTTGTTAACATCATAAGAATTTTGGGTGAAGTTAATGCTTCAGGGCTTAAATTTACAGCAGAAAATGAGCCAAAATGTGATTGCCCATCTGTTGTTTATACTCTGGAAAATGAAATATCAAGACCGGTTAATTACGTAAAGACAGATAGAAAAGGTCTTATTGGGGACCTTATGTTTGCAACTCTAGATAAAGCTCTCAAGTCCTCTCCAAAGCTTTACTGGGGTCAGCTTTTCCAACAATTTATAGTTGATGCAAACGAAAAAAATATTTTGTTCTATCTTTACGACAAAGAAGCTCAAAAGGGGATAGAGGCTCTTAATTGGGCTGGAAGAGTATCTGATTTTAACGGAGATTATATTTATGTAAATGATGCTAACTTCGGAGGCCAAAAATCAAATCTTTTTGTTGAAAAGACCCTAGCCATAGACTATTCAGTTAGTAACGGGGTTATTAAAAAGAAGGTAACAATGGAGTATAAGAACCCAAAACCTCACTCAGACTGCAACCTGGAGCGTGGAGGCCTATGTCTTAACGCAACGCTTCGAAATTATCAAAGAGTTTTGGTACCAAAGGGAAGCGTCCTTGAGACTTCTAAGGGATCTCAGGTTAAGGTAAACACATTCGAAGATTTAGGAAAGACCGTCTTTGACTCTTTCTTTACAGTAAATCCTCAAGGTAAAGCCACGATGACATATGAATACACTTTGCCTTTCAAGTCGGATGGCAAATCTCTTCCGGTTTATATACAAAAGCAGCCAGGCGTTGACAATATCCCAACGACTGTTACGGTTAATGGCAAAAAAGCACAGGAATTTGACCTCAGAACCGATAAGAAACTTGATCTTTCCGGACTTTAATCTATATGACCTATCTTTACGATACGGGTTTTGTTATTCGGCGTGTTAACCTGGGTGAAGCAGATAGATTTGTTACTATTTTTACTAAAAACAACGGTAAAGTTGAAGTTCTTGCCAAAGGGGTCCGTAAAATAACAAGCAAAAGATCATCGCACATAGAACTTCTCAATTTAGTTCGTTTTCACTCCGTTAAAACCTCCAAAAATTTTATTCTGACAGAGATTGAGTTAATCGATAGTTATGAGGGACGAAAAGCAGATCTCAAGCAATGCGAAATTGCTTTTTTTGTTTGCGAGCTAATTGATAATTTATGTCCACACGGACAAGTAAGTTCCGAAATCTTCATCGAAGTCTTAAGATTTTTAGAGAAAGGTGAGCATGAGGACCAGGCTCTTTTGGAATTTGAGACCAAAATATTGTCTCTCCTTGGATATTGGAATATGGAAAAGAAATTTTCAAGCGAGGAAGAATCTCGTCTTTTTATAGAGTCTTTAATTGAAAGGAAGATGAAATCTAGAATTATTGGTAATTTCTCCTAAGCTTTTTCTGTGTTATACTTGACCTCAAATGGAAAATAATTCACTCGCAAAGGTTGTTGCTCTTGCTAAAAGACGCGGATTTATATATCCCGGATCTGAAATTTATGGAGGTGTTGCAAATACTTATGACTATGGACCAGTTGGCGCAGAATTACTTCGAAACGTCAGAAATCTTTGGTGGGACAATTTCGTTCACAGAAGACGTGACATTGTAGGTCTTGACGCCTCGCTAATTTCGCACCAAGAGGTCTGGAAGTCCTCAGGACATACAGCTGGCTTTGCGGATGCGTTGATTGACTGCAAGAACTGTAAGCTTCGAATGCGCGCCGACCACTTGATAGAGGATAGTATGGATAAGCAAGTTGAAGGTCTTAGTACTGAGGATTTAGATAAAATTGTTTCTGAAAATAAAATTGCCTGTCCTAACTGCGGAAAATCTGATTGGACAAAGGTTAGAAAATTTAATCTTTTGTTTCCTGTAAATTTAGGAATTGTTGAGGGTGATCAAGGGCTTGCATATTTAAGGGGAGAAACAGCACAGGGAATGTTTATCAATTTTAAGAACGTTTTGGAGTCAAATAGAGTCAAGCTTCCTTTTGGAATTGCACAGCTTGGAAAAAGCTTTAGAAATGAAATAACTCCTGGAAATTCTGTATTTAGAACTCTTGAATTTGAACAGGGTGAGATAGAGTACTTCTTTGATCCGAAAGAATCAGATTGGGAAGAACTTTTTGAGGGTTGGAAGAAATCGATGTGGGATTTTCTAACAAAAAGGGTCGGAATTAAAGAAGAGAATCTCAGATGGCGTGAACATTCAGACAAAGAAAGGTCATTTTATAGCAAAAGGACAGAGGATTTGGAGTATAAATTTTCTTTTGGGTTTAAGGAGTTATGGGGGCTTGCATACAGAACGGACTATGACCTATCACAGCATGAAAAAGGATCAGGAAAAGATCTAAAGGTTGTTGATAGTCAGACCGGTAATAAAGTTCTTCCCCATGTTATTGAGCCTGCGGTTGGTATTAATCGTATATTTCTTATGATTCTCTCAGATGCTTATGTAGAAGAGGAAAATCGCACTGTTTTAAAAATTAATCCACGTCTTGCTCCATTTAAAGCAGCTGTTTTTCCGCTTCTTGCCAACAAACCTGAGCTAATTGCAAAAGCAGATGAAATCTATAACGACCTTTCCCAAAGCTTTTACATAAACTATGATGCAAGAGGAAATATCGGAAAGAGGTATCTTGCACAAGACGAAATTGGTACACCATACTGTATAACTGTTGATTTTGACACCCTAAAAGATGATTCTGTGACTATTCGCGATCGCGACACAATGGAACAGCAAAGAGTAAAAGTAGCAGAGCTTCGAAACTT
>CAYTCO010000046.1:4753-6851 GCA_964436385.1 uncultured Gammaproteobacteria bacterium | reverse complement strand
CGCATGTTTGTGTTTGCGCAATGCGCAATAATAGCTTTTTTACTAGTAAATGATAAAATAGATGAAAAGTAGATCATTCAACAGGAAGAACGCCAAGACCCCAAAACCACTACCAAGAGTAGTAACTCCGGCAAATGACCCCGAATTTGCTGCCGTCATCCCTTTCATGTCCAATGTAGAGTACAAGCACTTTAATTCCTTCGCCATTCTTTCCTATGTACAGCAAGCAAGGGACAATGAAGAACTAAGCGGGAAATACTCTACCTTTAGAGACAATATGATTAGGAAGTATGGGAAGAAATAAAATCAATAGAACCACATGCAGACTCTTTGGACACAGGTGGAAGTTCAACCTTGCCCCAGACCCAAGTAAAGCTATTTGCACTAGGTGTAAGACAAAAATCAAACTAGACTTCTGTACAGATGAATGGTTCGAGGTGGAATCGTTTTCTCCTGATGATAGGTCTGATGATGTGCTTTGTGGGAAGTGGATCTCTTAAAACCAATGTTAAATTTATAAAAGGGGGCACCATCCTCCTTTATGGCTCATCCCCCTTAAATACAACCCAAGATTAAATATACATGTTTGTGCCTAAAACTATTTTAGGCTGCCCAAAAAGGAAGAAAACAGCAGCATTACAAGTAACAGTGAACATAGATCCGTCTGTCCTTGTATATCTTATTTCATTATCAAAAAACATTTCGCTTTTATTCTTTACTAGCTCATTTACCTTTTTATGCCCACGTATAAGATCTTCATTATTGGCAAATCGTGCCAGGTCAGCATAAGTGCTTATTGTATCAGATCCAAGGGCTTCTTTTAATTTGGGGCTAAAATATATGTCAAGGGTACTATAATCATAAAGCCAGAACCCTGCATCTGCCAGGTCATCACAACCACTGTTAAGCAGGAAGTTGCCTATTTCTACTATATTGGCTGATTTCTGGGACATAAGAACTACGCCCATCTTTAAAATTATGTTTTGCATAGACACACTATCATCTATTAGTTTGTATGCCCCCATCATCATTCATTTGTAGCTGTATGGTCTTTTCGTATTTCTTTTGCCAGCTCAGTTATGAATGGCGTTGCTCCTTCTGGCATAAGCGTTTCTAAATAAGCTAACAGTGTCTTAACATATGTTGTTGTCTTTATAAGGTCTCTGTCCAGGTGTGTTATCCGATCTTTTAGGCTATCCATTGTATTTGACATAGCCCTGATCTCATCCTGCAGTTCCTTTATTCTTGTCTCCCGAGCTCTTATCTCGTCTTCTATCCTTGAGTCTCTAGCACGTATTTCTTCCGCTATTCTTTCGTCTCTGGCTTTTGTTTCTTCTATCAGCCGCTCCTCTTTTTTCTCTTTAGACTTGAAGGTGCTGTCAATTAATTTCTGCAATATTCCTGACCTGCCAAAAAGAACGCCGGCTATACCAACTATAGCGGTACCTATCCATGCTTCATTCCCATTTAAATCCATATCAAATTAAATTTGTTGTTGTCTGAACTGTTTTAATAACTGATTTTAAGGTTTTAATGTATAAAGGGTCGGTAGCATAGCCTGCAGCAGCAATAGCTTCGGCAAATTTATTAGGGTCTGACTTAACCTTCAGAGCTTCCTTGTACCTTTTGTTTTTGACAAAGAAGTTACAATGATCTGTAAAGGAGTCAGAAGCGGTTTCATACTTCCTGAAGTAGTCATAAACCCTGTATTTCCAGAGTTTTACACCTACTTGAGTTATGCTTATAATTTTAGGATATTTTACGTTAGGGGAACTGTGGTACTCAGTTGTACGCAGCAATTGCTCGTTCCCATTGATGCCATCACTGTCTTTTACTCCAAAGAACATGTTGCCGGGGGCGCTCTTGCCCCACCCGCTCTCTATGGCTGCCTGGGCAAGGATAAAAACCCTGCTTATACCTGACTTTTTCTCTGCCGCCAAAGCATGAGGATAGTAGGTAACAATGAAGTCCGTAGGTTTCATTGTCCAAAAATAGCTTTTTTGTTAACGCGTAGGAATTTATTTTAACAAAAAGCCCCTTCACTTCTGAAAGGGCTGTGAAATACTAACCGTGTTTTTTTATGCGAAAGACAAATATA
>CAYTCO010000046.1:3508-4653 GCA_964436385.1 uncultured Gammaproteobacteria bacterium | reverse complement strand
TCACAAAGGCTCCAATATCCTGTTTCTTCCCAAGCACCTCCCCCTGAAACAACTATGCCGTCACATCCTTCCACATCACAGGTGGGTGTATAAATCTTGTCTAGGGACCTAGTTACTTTGCTTGCTGCGGATATAACTTCGTCCATTTCAGACATAGTTAAAGCCTTGTCATGTTCCTTGAATATAAGGTCAAACAGTGGTTGATAGCATGCTGCAACTTCTTTAGGTATTTTATTCATCTTTTAAGGTTTCTCCACACTGAAAGCAGATATAAGTTTCATTAGTTATATATTTCCGCATAGGATGTTTACAGTTACCGCTTCTATTGAATCCTAGCCATTCATCAGTTTTTCGCTGCAAATATTCTTTCCCATAGTACCCTGTTCCTTCATCTAGCCAAGAGACAAAAGCAATCAATTCAGATCTTTTCATAGGCTATTTATTGCCCTTTTTATATTCTCCATCCGTTCAGGGATAAGTCCATAATAAACATTCTTTCCATCTCTTTTTGAGAACACCAACCCGCAGCTTTGAAGCCTGGAGAGATATTCAGACACGTTAGATTGCTCCATTTTCAGCTCTATATAGATGTCAGAGACACATAGGGAGCCTTCTTTATTCAATAGGTTAAGAATTTTTCCACAAGACTTGTTCCTCACAACTTTCAGCACATAAAATACGCTTTCGAGATTTTTTGTCAAAAGACCACAAATATTTTCTTCTTTCATGGCACAAATATACAAAGAATACCTATATTTGCACCTAATATTTATTTATGACTGAAATTATTCTAGTGAAAAACGGGCCTCTGCTTATAAAGACAACAGAGGAGATGCCTAACATTAAGATTACAAAGGAAGACAACGAAATAGTATACCTCCAAAAATCGGCAGCTATTTGCAGATGTGGCAAGTCTTCAAAAGGTGTTTTCTGTGATGGAACGCATAAGCAAGACGGAATATGGGGATAGTGGAAAATATACCACAAGGAGAAATTGGAAGTAATCTGCACTTTGTGGTAGAAGATGTCGCTAACCCACCTACAAAAGACAATGATGGTGCGCATGTTATAGCATTTGTTCCTGATCATGGCTTTGAGTCGTGCAAATATTTCAACGGCAGCAAATCTTGGCGGTCAACGGTAAC
>CAYTCO010000046.1:0-3408 GCA_964436385.1 uncultured Gammaproteobacteria bacterium | reverse complement strand
GCTTTGAGTCGTGCAAATATTTCAACGGCAGCAAATCTTGGCGGTCAACGGTAACAGGAGATACGGTTTGTCCTACAGCATGGCTTAAAAGAATAAAACCTAAAACAAATAGTGCTGTAACGCTCATTTAGTTGGGGATTCCATTGGAGTCTTAAGGAAGGAACAACGCTAAGGCACTTTTTTAAAATAAACAGAACAATGACAATAAAAACAGCATTTAAAAAGACAGCCTCCTTCTACATAACAAGTGAGACTACTGATGGATTTTTTGTCAACATAAGAAACACAGACAGAAGTGTCTTTATAAGAAAAGATATGCAGCTCAATGAAATATTAGACCTTATATGGGGAGAGGGAGTTGAGAGGGGCAAGAAAAAAATAAAAGAACTTGCGCGATCATAGTTACCTCTATCCATTTTTATTTACCATCATATTGCCACATAACAGCATTGCAATAATTATGAACTGCACCCTCTGTCATTCCTGTGACATGATCATGTTGTAAATGAACTGGATATTGCAAAAACCCTTCAGGGAATAGATCCCAATTTATTGTCTTTTCCGTTATATGCTTTGGAGCTTCCTTATCCAACGGACACCCACAATAATAACACATTCCGCCCTGCTCTTCAATATATTGTAATCTAACAGACCTTCTTTCTAATGAACTAAGTTTTGTATAATCAGTAGGTAATTTCATTTTATAGTACCACAATCTCCTCTTCGTTTAGATGTGATGCAGAAACAAACACGGCTACTTTGTTATAAAAGTATGAATAAGAGTCTTTATAAAAGTATGAATAAGAGTCTCCCAATTTACTGGTTGTCAGCGCCCCTTCCTCCACAAGCCGGTCAGCAAATTTGGGGTGTATAATAATAGCGTTATATCCAAGTGCATACATTTCTATTTCATCTATTAACCGTTGTGTCGCTGGCTTGGCAGGCATTGAATGATCCGCAATGTAGATAGACAAGATTCTGCTTGTTGGAATGCCCAAAACTCCTGTGGATTCTTTTATGTTTATTGTGTCAATAGATACTGCAAGAACTACTCCTTTGTGCTCTACAAGTTTTATATCTTCTATATTATTATGTATAGCGCCTGTTTTGTAAGAGGATAAGATGACCACGTTTTTGCCAATCAATTCCTTGTAATTTTTAGTGTTAAATGAGCAATAATTTTCCATATTTTTTTATTAATGTGATACAAATATACAGATTATCCATATATTTGCACCATGAAAATATTTATCCTTCTCACATTTGTCTTATTTTTCATAGGACACAACCAGCCACCAAACAATAAAGCAGACATCTTTGAGGTCCAGACAGGGGACAAGTTCTACGACTCCGGAGGGCCGCTAGGGAATTACCTTAACTGTACCGAGGGAGATTACTGCATAAGCAATTCTATCCTTTGTGGTGATGGCGTTGTTTCCTTGAAGTTCAATTCCTTTTCTATATTTCCAGCTAACGATGGAGATCGGTTACGCATATACAGTGGGGCGGAAGAGATATACAGCTCCCTGTCGGGCATATCTCCTGTAGGGCAGACTTTTACCTCAAGAGACACTACCGGATGTCTTGTAATAGCTTTTATGTCTACAAGTATAGGAGCGGCTGCAGGATGGGATGCTGACATTACAGTAACGGGAACGGTGACAACTCCCCCAGAAACTCCTCCTACGCCAAGGGAGTGCAACCTAGTGTGCAAGAATCGCGTGACGGTAAGTGTGGGCACATTCACACCATTTGACTTTATACTGAACCCGGGACCATGTGCATTGACTGATTACATTTTGGAATTTATGCACGTTGATGGAACAATATCAAACACGATAAACGCAAAAGATCGAGACACGGAAGTTGTCTATAAAGTGTGGATTAAGAACAAGAAAAATCATTGCTGGGGAACCGTAAAAGTTATTTGATATGGAGCAAAAAATGTTAAAAAAATTGTTTGAGGAGCTAAACTTAACTGCCAAACAACAAAAAGAATTTATTGACGATTTTAATAATTTTGAATTACCACATATCAGCAATGAGCACATAAAGATTAAAGAAGCAGAATTTGCTTATAGACTGGTTTCCGAGCCAACAGTAAAATACCTCATAGTTAGTGGCTATTATCGGAATAAAAAGTTTTCAATAGAGCAGGTTCAAGAAGTTAATAAAGAGAATTATATTTTATATCTCCAAACACTTGACCAACAAATTCCAGAATTAAACTAAAAAAACAAATAAACATGAAAGCAAAAAAAACAATTTATGACCTTCAGAAGGAAGGTGAAGTAAAGCCCAAAGACAGAGTGCTTAAAGCGGTATCTAAAGGTGTAAGCGATGCTGTATACCAGATAAACAAGGCAGGAGGCTCCTTATCATTTAATGGCAAGACCGTATCTGTTATGATCCCTATTGGGAAAAAGCATGTAGGGTTCTTTATTATGCCAGAGGAGGCTTTAAAATAATGACACAAGAAAGGTGGGTAGAACTCCAATATGGGGATGGAAAATTCACGGAGGAAGAAATATCTGCGGGATGGTTCTTTTGTCCTGACTGTGATGACCTTCTAGTACAAGAGTGTTGCCTTGACAGAATTAAAAGAGAAGGGGTGAGTGATGTGGTTTTTGAGATTTAAAACCTAAATAGCATGATGTCAGAAAAACCAGTTAAGCTACAAAAAGCATGGATGCTTGTATGCTTAATAGAGAAGTACAATGAGACTGATCCCGTAGGAGGATGTGTCCATATAATCCTTGAAGATGGGAATTATGGTAAAGGATATGCACAAAGTTGTTTAGAATACGCAAAAGAAAATAATGACTATTGGGGCGAACTTATTTCAACCCTTCTACTAGAGTTTGATGAAGAAGAACAAGAGCAGATAGTAGAAAGAACATGGGAGATTTACGAGCAAATGTTGCCCTAGAACTTCCCAAAATCCTTCATATAATTTCTTATCCAAAGAACAGCAGCTATAAAGATAACTACTCCAAGACCAATCCAAGCGTAAGTATTCATAACCCAAATATAAACTAAAATAATGAAATATTTAGCATTCAGTAAAGCAGATTACGAGTATCAACAATGCGACACAATTGAAGAAGCGAGGTCGTGGCTAGGTGAAACCTATGAAGATGGCATTCCAGGGGAAGCGAAACACGACTGTATTTACGAACTAAAAGAGGTCGTAAAATTCACAGAGACAGACAGAAAGGAAAACTACAAATATACCGACTACGACGATCTTCAAGAAGGAGAGGATGACGAAGATGTATGGCCCTATGATAATGAATTTGATATAATTTACGATATCGCCTTTGTGCCCTATATGGAAGAAGTAAAAAAATAATAATCATGAATATTTTTCAAAGACAATTAGACGCGAAAATGGCAAGTTCGCTTGAA